>NZ_CP018835.1:1577756-1893307 GCF_002196515.1 Vibrio gazogenes
CTGGACGGGGAAGCATTCACTGATTCTGGATCAAGACGCAGGCTCATGGTTTTTTCTCGGAGAGTTATTGGTGGATATCCCACTGCCAGTTGATCAACCGAGTCAGAACCAATGTGGTCATTGTCGAGCATGTGTGACCTCTTGCCCTACTGGTGCAATCGTCGCTGACGGTGTCGTCGATGCCAGACGCTGCATTTCATATCTCACTATCGAATTTTCGGGAATCATCCCACTTGAGTTTCGCAAAGCGATTGGTAACCGTATTTATGGGTGTGATGATTGTCAGTTAGTTTGTCCCTGGAATCGCGCTGCTTCCCTCACCGAGCAATCAGACTTTCATCGTCGAAATGTTTTTGCTCATCCAGATCTGGTCGAGCTATTTGAATGGGAGGAAGAAACTTTCTTACAAAACACCGAAGGTTCAGCGATTCGACGTATTGGCCACCAGCAATGGTTAAGAAATATTGCGATCGCCATGGGAAACGCCCCTTATTCTGAACAAATTGTGCTAGCTTTAGAAAAGCGGATGGGAGAAACAGAATTACTGGATGTTCATATCCGTTGGTCGTTAGAGCAGCATCAACAAAAACAGCGACAAGAACAAAATCGGAAGCATGACAGACTGATTCGTATTATTCAGAAGGGATTACCCAGAGACGCATAGCTTACTGCCTTGTCAAGCAAGCGACTCAAGCAAAATTACAACTTATTTTGACATGATGCCCAAATATTTTGATGTGGAAAAAACTTTCACATTCACTTTTTTTGTTTGTGATTGGAAGAGTTAACCACATTGCAAAGATATGACAAGGATCAATGCATGCGACACAAAAGATCAATTACAAATGTTGTTCACAACTAAACAAAACAGCTAAACTCATTTAAAAACATACAGTTAGTAAAAATAAGCATTTCCAACTATAACTCAGTTGTTTTACAAGATCTTTTGCTATCTCCTTTTCCTGTCTCACCAAAAATAGATTACCCACCGACTTATCCACAAACCAGATTCTGTGGATAACTCTGTTAGCGAAAATTAGACATCTCACGTGCAGCACTGGTTTCATCAGGGTTCGTCAGTGTACAGATTGGGTAAAAACAGGAGTATATTAGTCGGCCTGTTCGACTGGATATTTTTGTAAGGAGTTTATGCTTCACAGCATGAAGAAAGAGCGTGACAAATTTAGCATTAATTCTGAACTGGAGCGACACACGGGGTTCGAACCCGTGACCTCAACCTTGGCAAGGTTGCGCTCTACCAACTGAGCTAGTGTCGCATGTCATTAAACTAAATTAAAATTGGTTGCGGGAGCCGGATTTGAACCGACGACCTTCGGGTTATGAGCCCGACGAGCTACCAAACTGCTCCATCCCGCGTCCATGATATTACCGCTTAAGCGCTAATATGAAACTTGGAGCGACACACGGGGTTCGAACCCGTGACCTCAACCTTGGCAAGGTTGCGCTCTACCAACTGAGCTAGTGTCGCATATCATTAACTAAAATTAAAATTGGTTGCGGGAGCCGGATTTGAACCGACGACCTTCGGGTTATGAGCCCGACGAGCTACCAAACTGCTCCATCCCGCGTCCATTCACATTACTACTCAAGCAGTAATATGTATTCTGGAGCGACACACGGGGTTCGAACCCGTGACCTCAACCTTGGCAAGGTTGCGCTCTACCAACTGAGCTAGTGTCGCACAAAACAACGCTTTACGTCGTTTAGGGCTGCGAATTATAAGAGCATTTTTTTCTGATGCAAGCTTTTCATTTAAAAAAACTGAGTTTTTTTTTAGATTGCAGAAAAAGCGAACAATATCGCATTGTAATGCTCTCAAATCATTCAAATCGTCAATATTGTTTTTCGATAATATTGCAGTTCAGCAATCGATTCCCGGATGTCATCCAACGCTAGATGGCTTCCCTTCTTCTGAAATCCATCCAAAATCTCTGGCTGCCAACGTTTGGTCAGCTCTTTCAACGTACTCACATCCAGATATCGATAATGGAAATAAGCTTCCAACGCCGGCATATACTTCACCAGAAAACGACGATCCTGACCAATACTGTTTCCGCAGATTGGCGATTTCCCTTTGGGGACCCACTGTTCTAAAAACTGGATCGTCAATCGGACTGCTTCTGCTTCAGTCACCGCACTTTGCCGTACCCGTTCCACCAAACCACTTTGGGTATGCGTCGTTACACACCATTCATCCATCTTAGCCAACTCTTGCTCTGATTGATGAATCGCGAGTACCGGGCCTTCAGCCAGAATGTTTAATTCGCTATCTGTCACAATCGTGGCAATTTCAATAATCTTGTGTACTTCCGGATCGAGACCTGTCATCTCTAAATCAATCCAAATCAGATTTTGATCATTTAAAGCCATTACACTTACCTGTATAGGTTTGATAATAAAAAATGTACTATACCCAAATTATACGCGGTGAGATAGTTTGAACCGATGAATGCTGTCAGCGACATCAATGGTTCATACCACTCAGCTTTAACACAGTGAAAGTAATATTGTGGGTAAAAAGAAAAAATTAACCAAAGGACAAGTCCGTCGTGTCCGGCATAACCAGACAAAACGCTTAAAACAAGAAACCACCGTGGAATGGGATGAATCGATGCTGGGTTCAACCAAACCAGGGTTGGTTATCAGTCGTTTTGGTCAACATGCTGATATTGAAGATTTACAAACTCGGGAAATTCATCGCTGTAATCTGCGCCGAGGCATCGAAACATTAGTCTCTGGCGACCGGGTTATCTGGCGTTCAGGGCTAGATATCATGGCAGGTATTTCCGGTGTTGTTGAAGCGGTTGAACCAAGACACTCGATTCTGACGCGCCCTGATTACTACGATGGTTTAAAACCTGTTGCTGCCAATATTGATCAAGTCATTATTGTCTCTTCCGTTCTTCCTGAACTGTCGCTGAATATCATTGATCGCTACTTGATCGTCGCGGAAACCCTGAACATTCAACCACTTCTGGTGTTGAATAAGGTCGATTTACTCAGCACAGAGCAGAAGTTGGCGTTCCAAGAGTGGATGACAACTTATGAAAAACTGGGGTACCCGTCTCTTTTCGTCAGCCGGAAAACCGGGGAAGGTCTCGAACAACTTGAGTCCTACTTACAAGATAAAATCAATGTTTTTGTCGGTCAGTCCGGTGTCGGTAAATCCAGTCTGATCAATGCCATTTTGCCAAATCTGGAAACGGTCATTGAAGAAGGAGATGTTTCTGCCAACTCAGGCTTGGGACAACATACCACCACAGCTGCGAGGCTCTATCATATTCCGACAGGCGGTGATTTGATCGATTCTCCCGGGGTCAGAGAGTTCGGATTATGGCATTTGACACCGGAAGAAATTACGCAAGCTTATGTTGAATTTCGTCCCTATTTAGGCGGCTGCAAATTCCGAGACTGTAAACACGATGATGATCCCGGTTGTATCATTCGTGAAGCGGTAGAAAACGGTGACATCAGTGAAGTCAGATATGAAAACTACCACCGAATTCTGGAAAGCATGAGCGAAAATAAAGCCAATCGGCAGTATTCAAGAAATAAAAAAGCAGATCTGTAAAATTGTGGCTACTGACATCCTGAAGGATATTCAGTAACATTCCGCTGTTTAACTGATATGGAGTCGATGAGACTGAATGAAAACCATGGATAAATTTAAAATTGGATTACAATACTGGTTACCTCAACATGCGCTAACACGACTGATGGGGAAACTTGCTGCCGCAAAAGCCGGGATTCTGACGACTTCGGTTATCCGCTGGTTTATCAAACACTATCAAGTCAACATGCATGAGGCCTTGCATACGGATCCGACTCATTTTAAAACCTTCAATGATTTTTTTGTTCGTGCGCTTAAACCGGACGCTAGGCCGATAGCAGAAGGAGATGATGTCTTAGTCTACCCTGCGGATGCATGTATCAGTCAGTTTGGCCCAATCATGGACGGACAACTCATTCAGGCAAAAGGTCATACTTATTCTGCACTGGAACTACTTGGCGGAGATCCTGAACTAGCAGAGCAGTTTTCAGGCGGTGGATTCGCAACATTGTATTTATCACCACGAGATTATCACCGCGTTCACATGCCTTGTGATGGTGTCTTGCGACAAATGATTTATATCCCTGGCGATTTATTTTCGGTCAATCCACTCACTGCTGAAAATGTACCAAATCTATTTGCTCGGAATGAACGTGTCGTCTGTATATTTGATACACCATTCGGTCCTTTGGCACAGGTTCTGGTTGGCGCAACCATCGTCGGCAGTATTGAGTGTGTCTGGGATGGTTGTATTACACCGCCACGAGGTAATTCGATTTATCGTTGGGATTATCCATCTGAAGGGGATAACGCTGTTCACCTGAAGAAAGGCCAAGAAATGGGACGCTTCAAACTCGGCTCGACTGTGATCAATTTATTTGCAAAAGAGCAAATCCGTTTTGATGATGCAATGGATATAACACTGCCCACATTAATGGGCGATGTATATGCCCATCGGAAATAATAAGCCCCAAAATGGTAAACCTGAGGGTTGCGATTATATAGATAAGATAACGAGCGCACCCCTCCCTCCCCCCTCAAGATGCACTCTCATTTTTTTGATTAAGCCATCAGTAAAACTCATATCAGAACATGTTCATATTGTTTGCATGATTTTTTTTATATACCATTCAGATTGGTGTTAAATATATCGGTAATCTTTATCCATGTAAGATAAGCAGCTTCAGAAACTCTCTCACCCAATATAATTAATAAAACAGAGAAATTAACATGAAAAAATGTTTTATATCAGCGTTGTCTTTCATCTCCCCCGTTCTATGTTTACTTTTGATTACCCCATTATCCGCACAAGCCAATACTGGTTTTGCTCCAAGAATCATTAATGGCACGACTGCAACACTGGGGGACTGGCCTTTCATGACAGCAATCGTCGCGAAAGGTCGGAGTGCATCTAACGGGCAATTTTGTGGCGGAAGCTTTATCGGTGAAAGATACGTTTTAACCGCTTCTCATTGTGTTGAGGGAAAATCAGCGAATGAACTTGATGTTATCATTGGAATAAATGATCTGAACAATGAAAGCACTGAAGGACAACGAGTCAGTGTGCAATCGATCTACATGCATGAAGATTATAATAGTTCAACGATAACCAATGACATTGCAATCCTTGAACTATCTAATACCGTGACCGCAATACCTGTCGTTTTGGCGACGACGACATTGGTGGATAGCCTAAGTGGCAATGGCACAACTGGCGACACTGTCACAGCCATGGGTTGGGGCAACACATCAACAACCAGTAACGCTTTTCCGTCAGTACTGAATGAGGTAAACCTGTTGTATGTCGATCGCAGCACTTGTCAAAACCTTGGCGGAGATTACAGTTTTGTCGGCAATGATGCTATTTGTGCTGGCTTTCAGACGGGTGGCAAGGATTCGTGTCAGGGTGACAGTGGCGGCCCTCTCATATACAACGATGGTGGTACGAATAAACAGATCGGGATTGTCAGTTGGGGCAATGGATGTGCACAACCCAATGCGTATGGCGTATATGCTAACGTTGGTTACTTCAAGAACAATCACTGGATTACTCAGAAGACCTCCGGTGTCAGCTACACACAAAAGGCTTATATCACAACAAGTAGCGGAACGGTGACTCAGACATTCGCCATCCGAAACTACAGCACTGAATCATTTGATATTACCCATATTCTGCCACCATCCGGCGTCACATTAATAAACAATGGCTGTACCACCACCTTGAACCAAAATGACAGTTGTTCACTGACTTTTGCAGCAGATGCTGCGCAATTGTATCAATCAAGAACAAAAACTATCACCATCGATACTGATCATTCTGTCTCTAGTGAATTAAAAATATTTTTTGTTTCTAAAGTGCCTGTGGTGGTATCAAGTTCCTCTGAAACTCCCCCTGAGGCTCCCCCTGAGACTCCCTCAGGAAAAAGTGGCGGCGCATCATTATTATTATGTTTTGTTGCCATCATCGGATTCATGTTCAGACGTCAAAAAGGTTTGTCGAAATGAATAAATTCTTCTCACTGATCATTTTAGGGTGCTCTCTTATCGTGACGGTTTCCTGCTCATCAGAACATATTGAGGGAGAAAAAATTCCGTTGAAGAATAATCAAATCAACAATAACCACACGCTATCATTTACGGCTGTTTCCAATGGATGCAGCCAAAATTCAGATTTTTCTATCCATGTCAATCGACAGGAAAAAGATACCGCATTCATCTCAATTGTACGTATCAAAAAGGACTTATGCCGTCGCCTACCATTCTTTCAAGCTTTTCAATTGAATATCCCTTCCAATTTATTCAATAAAACGTTAGTCATACAAAACCCGACAGCACAGGCACTAACGAAAAATAATAACTAATCTGATCTTCAGTGGAGCCGATTGGCTTCACTGAATTGAATTGACACTTCAGGTCAACTGTACAAGCAATAACTTTGTCTTTCGTCTCAAAGATCTCAACATTACGGATGACTGCATCATCTATCTTATTTCTCATACCGATGCTCAAAAACATTAACTCTCTCTAAGACCGATTCCCGTCTATAAATTATCCTTATATGTAGATTCTAAATATGGGTGTCGTTTATGAAAAAAATCGATCTCAACCAACTCACCAAACTGCTTTTCTGCTTTCTGCCGCCACTCATTCTGCTCTGGATACCGATTGATGCGATACCCATTCCGGAAATGACGCTGATCCAGCATCGACTACTGGCTATTTTCTTACTGGCAGCCCTCTTGTGGGTTCTGGAGCCAGTTCCTGTGTTCGCGACCTCGATTCTCATTATCACGCTTGAACTCATCATGATTTCAAATAAGGGCTTACACTGGTTCCGCAAGCCACCAGAAGGCCATACATTTGGCGAACTGATCCCTTACACTGACATATTCAGTGCTTTTTCTTCACCGATCATCATATTATTCATGGGGGGATTTGCATTGGCGATTGCAGCCTCTAAGTATGAGCTAGACAATAATCTGGCACGCGTGCTGCTAAAACCATTCGGAACACAACCTAAATTCATCATGCTCGGGCTGATGCTTATTACTGCCTGTTTCTCGATGTTTATGTCCAACACAGCGACAACAGTCATGATGCTTGCACTACTAGGACCAATTGTTGCGTCCGCCCAACCGGGAGATAAAGGCATCAAAGCATTGGTACTCTGTATTCCGATAGCCGCCAATACGGGGGGGATCGCCACACCAATCGGTACACCACCCAACGCAATCGCCCTCCAGTACCTGACCGGAGAAAATAGCATTAGTTTTCTGTCTTGGTTACTCATGGGACTACCATTCGTACTGATACAGATGACGATCGCATGGTTCTTACTACAAAAATTTTTTCCATCCTCTCAAAGCCATCTGACACTGAATCTAGAAGGGCGATTTAAAACAACATGGCGCGCAATGACTGTTTATATTACTTTCGCTGTCACCATTCTATTGTGGATGACGACGTCACTACACGGCATGAACACCTATGTCGTCGCCATTATCCCACTGGCGGTTTTCACCCTGACAGGGATCATGGGCAAAGAAGAGCTAAAACAAATTAACTGGGATGTGCTATGGCTGGTCGCAGGGGGGATCGCGATTGGTATCGGGTTGGAAGAAACAGGACTTGCCAAAGCATTAGCTCACTCAATCAACTATCAAAATCTATCACCAATGTCAGTGGTGATTTCGTTATCTCTGGTTTGCTGGCTGATGGCAAACTTCATGTCGAATACCGCAACAGCCAACTTATTAATGCCAATCGCCGCCGCCATCGGTAGTTCTATGACCAGTCTGCAAGCAATCGGAGGATTACAAGGACTGCTCGTGGTGGTTGCATTCTCCGCCTCATTAGGGATGATCCTACCGGTTTCGACACCACCTAATTCCTTGGCCTACTCAACAGGTTTAATCGAAAGTAAAGACATGGCGAAAATAGGAACGCTCATTGGTATCATTGGTTTACTGATCGTCTATACCACAGCTTGGATACTCACCTGACATACTATGGGGCCTATTTGTGCCTGTGAGAATCCCCCCTCAGAAACGTGTTACTTTTGCTTTCGAGTAACACGTTAACCTGAGTGAGGCCACTATCTCAAATGCCATAAAAACACTTTAAAATAAACCGTATAAACCGCTTTGTTTTCATATCCGCTTCAGGCATATTGATGCGCTGTTTTTTGCGACTTTCGGTATAGAGATACATCTATGGGTTACGAGTGGTTAGCACTTGCTGCGGCTTTTTTATGGGCTATCGCCAGTATATTGTCTGTCACCCCGGCACGACATCTGGGCACATTTTCCTATAGTCGTTGGCGTATGGGTTGTACATCCCTCATGCTGGGATTGTTTGCTTGGTTCACCCAGGGATGGAGCACGGTCGAATCCATGCACATCATTCCGATGATGTTATCCGGCTTAATCGGTATCTTCATCGGTGATACTGCGCTATTCGCTTGCATGAATCGCATGGGCCCGAGGCAAGCAGGGCTACTCTTCTCTTGCCATGCGGTGTTTTCTGCCATTCTCGGCTATTTCCTGTTTCAGGAAACCATGACCACCGGAGAGTTCCTTGGTTCAGTGCTCGTTTTTAGTGGTGTTGTAATCGCCATATTTTTCCGTAAAGCTCAGCCCGGCACACTCGAAATGATTCATGGTAAGGTGTGGATTGCAATCGCGCTGGGACTACTCGCTGCATTGTGTCAGGCTCTCGGCGGCATTTTAGCTAAACCAGTGATGCAGACATCGATTGATCCAATTGCCGCTTCCGCACTACGTATGATTTCAGCCTTTATTGCACACAGTATTTTATTTCTATCCGGCGTTCGGATCGCAAGACCAACTCAGGCAATGAATCGTAAAATATTTTCGACAACATTACTCAATGCTTTCCTTGCGATGGCGCTGGGAATGACACTGATTTTATACGCACTCCGAGACGGAAACGTGGGAATGGTTGCATTACTTTCATCAACCACTCCAATTATGTTATTACCGATCTTATGGTTTTATACCAAACAACGCCCGAACCGATTTGCTTGGGGTGGCGCCATCATTGCTGTTCTCGGGACGGGTATGTTGGTGTACTAATACTGGTGCACTCAGACGGTACAAAGACAACAGAATAAAATAGTGTGATTTATTATCTGTAAGGTACTATGGATGGAATTGATAGGGAGAATCATTGATCTTAACCCTCATCACACCGTGTAAAATGTAGTAAAATTACGTTAGTTTTTCATTTAGATATTTGAATTTGACGAGGTATCACTATGTCATCAAAGCAGCCAATGGCTCTGGTCATTCTTGACGGTTGGGGTTACCGTGAAGACAACGCAAGTAACGCTATCAACAATGCGAAAACCCCTGTACTGGATAGTCTGGTTGCCAACAATCCTCATACACTGATTTCGGCTTCTGGTCTGGATGTGGGCTTACCCGATGGTCAAATGGGGAATTCAGAAGTTGGTCATACCAATATTGGTGCCGGACGGGTTGTGTACCAAGATTTGACTCGGATTACTAAAGCGATTGCCGACGGTGAATTCCAAACCAATGAAACACTGGTTGCTGCAATTGATAAAGCCGTTGCGGCTGGAAAAGCAGTTCATCTGATGGGATTGATGTCTCCGGGTGGTGTTCACTCTCACGAAGATCATATCTATGCTGCTGTTGAACTGGCAGCGGAACGCGGCGCAGAAAAAATCTATCTGCATTGTTTCCTTGATGGACGTGATACACCGCCACGCAGTGCTGAAGATTCACTAAAACGTTTTGACGAACTATTCGCAAAACTCGGTAAAGGCCGGATTGCTTCCTTAGTCGGACGCTATTATGCAATGGATCGTGATAACAACTGGGATCGAGTACAAAAAGCCTATGACCTGCTAACGCAGGCAAAAAGCGAGTTCACTTACGACAGCGCAGTGGCTGGTCTCGAAGCTGCCTATGCCCGTGAAGAAAATGATGAGTTTGTTCAGGCAACGGTCATTCAGGCTGACGGAGAAGCATCGGCTGCAGTCGAAGACGGTGACACGATTATCTTTATGAACTATCGCGCTGACCGTGCCCGTGAAATCACACGGACGTTTGTTGCTGACTTCGCCGGTTTTGAACGGGAAAAATTCCCAGCGGCTGAGTTTGTAATGCTGACACAATACGCAGCGGATATCCCGCTCAACTGTGCTTATCCACCAGAATCTTTGAGCAATACCTATGGTGAGTGGCTGTCGAAATCAGGAAAAACTCAACTCCGGATTTCTGAAACAGAGAAATACGCACACGTGACCTTTTTCTTCAATGGTGGTGTCGAAACCGAATTTGAAGGTGAAGAACGCCAACTTGTTGCCTCACCAAAAGTTGCGACGTACGATCTGCAGCCAGAAATGAGTTCTGAAGAGCTAACCGACAAACTGGTTGCAGCAATCCGCTCTGGTAAATATGACGCCATTATTTGTAATTATCCGAACGGCGATATGGTTGGTCATACTGGCGTTTACGATGCAGCAGTTCAAGCTTGTGAAGCTGTCGATAAATGTATCGGTCGTGTTGTTGAAGCGATCAAAGAAGTCAATGGTCAACTGCTTATTACTGCGGACCATGGTAATGCTGAGATGATGGTAAACCCAGAAACCGGTGGGACACATACAGCACATACCAACCTGCCTGTACCGCTAATCTATGTGGGTAATCAGGACATCCAATTCAAAGACGACGGCAAACTTTCTGATCTGGCACCAACCATGCTTGCTCTGACCGAGATGGAAATTCCTGACGAAATGTCCGGAAAAGTCTTGTTTTAAGATTTGACGATCTGATTACTCAAATCAAACATAATAAAAACAGCAGCCCTATATACAACATATAGGGCTGTTTATTTTTAGAGCCAGAGAAAGTTTTTTACATTTCAGTGTCGAGGCACTTCATTGTTTCTGTATACTGAGAGTCTTCTTCTTCAATTAAGCATGATACAAGAGCATGGTGCCGTTTTTGACGATTCGATTCTTTACACTTTCGCGTTATTTAAAACCGCGTCATATTAGTATTTTACTCCTCACACTGTTATTCCACCTTGACAGCTATGCTGCATCGAAACAAGAGTTGCAGGGAGTTAAGAATGAAATATCTCGCCAGCAACAGTCGCTTGACTCTCAAACAAAACAGCTGGATAACTTACAAAATACGCTCAAGAGCCAAGAACTGGAGATAAGTTCATTAGAAAAACAAATCTCCCAGACTCAAAGTCAGCTCAATCGTTCAACTCACAACCTGTCCCAGTTAAAAGAGCGCATCAAAGCACTGGCACAACAAAAAGAAGATCAGTCAGAACGATTAAAGCGGCTGCTACATACCTATTACATCACACGGCAATCAAATCATTTGTCCGGTCTCCTGAAAGATGATGCCGATGAAGATCGTATCAGCCAGTATTACCAGCATCTGGCACAAGCACGTTCAGAGACAATTCATAATCTAGAGCAAACAAAACAGCAGTTAGCTCAACACGAACGACAACTGACGCAAGAACAGGAACAGATCCAGTCCCTCCTTTCCCAACAGACCAAAAAGCGTAATCAACTTCAGCAAACCCAGCGAAAGCGCAAAAATACAGTCAACAAAATTCGCTCTCGAATATCCGGTGATAAAAATTATCTTGCGGAATTACAGCGCAATGAATCAAGGCTCAAAGCCGAAATTGCTAAAGCAGCGAAGCGCAGTCAAGTCCCGATGGATGGTTTTGCCCGACAAAGAGGGAAACTCCCTTGGCCAATCAAAGGGAAATTATTGCACCGTTTCGGCACACGCCAAACTGGCCAGATTAAGTGGAAAGGGATTGTTATCAATGCTGCATACGGGCAACCCGTCAAAGCAGTTTACCCCGGGAGTATCGTTTTTTCTGATTATCTACGCGGGTATGGGCTCGTTGTTTTAATCGATCACGGTAAAGGCGATATGACGTTGTATGGTTTCAACCAAACGCTCCTCAGAAAAGAAGGTGATAAAGTGAGAGCCGGAGAAACCATCGCTCTAGCAGGTGATACGGGGGGCCAACCGGTTTCCTCACTCTACTTTGAGGTCCGGAGAAATAGTAAGGCTTCGAATCCACTCCGCTGGTTGCAATAGAGCACGTTTGCCACATTATAAAAATCCCCGGTGCTGACTTTTCACCAGAGCCGGGGGGGATTCTACGCTATCAGATAATCTTTATTCAGAGTGCATCGCTCTGACGCCTTCTTCTAGTATCTGCAACTGTTCTGCACCACCAACTGTCGCTCTCGGCTTGACCACAGCAATCACATGTAACATGCCTTGATGGATAACTTCTTCAGTCACCTGAGCTTTCTGTGACATCGCGGCACGATAACTCAACCAATTCGCTGTAATCATATGAAGCGTCGTGACAAAAGACTCCATCTCAGACTCAGGTATCTCAATCAACTCGATCTCGATAAATCGACTGACAATACTCACCAAATTATGTCTTAGTTTTTCCTGAACGCGAATATAAGAACGATGTAATACCTCATCTCTTTGGAGAATTTCCGGTAAATTCGCGTAAAAAAAACGGTATTTCCACATCAGTGTAAAAATGGAATCTAAATAATGTTTCAGAAGCGATAGACTCTCTTTATGCCCATGAGGCGGAGCAAAGCGTTCGAGCAGTTCACTAGAGTAAAGCTCAAAAATTGCTCTGATAATCTCTTGCTTATTCCGAAAATGATAATACAGATTCCCAGGACTGATGTGTATATAAGCGGAAATATGGTTTGTTGTAACCGTGCGTTCACCCTGTTCGTTAAAAAGCTCCAGCGCTGCAAAAATAATTCGATCTTTCGTTTTCATATCAGGCATTATCTGACCAAGTTCTACACGTTTTCATCATGGTATCAAAAGAAGCAGACCCATAATGAGTTGAGACTATTTGTGGTAAGGGGCTGACAACTCATGAACAGCATTCACAAAAACATCAACATTGTCAGGCGGCACATCTAAGTGGATACCGTGCCCCAAATTGAAGACATGCCCACTTCCCTCACCAAACCCTGCCAGTATTTGTGCAACTTCATCGCGAATTCGCTGTGCTGGCGCATACAACATTGAAGGATCCATATTGCCCTGTAAAGCAACTTGCCCACCAACACGGGCTTTTGCCTCTTCAATATTGATGGTCCAGTCAAGTCCAATCGCATCACAACCAGTTGCAGCAATCTGTTCCAACCACATACCACCATTTTTGGTGAAAAGCGTGACAGGCACTTTATAGCCATCATGTTCTTTGATCAAACCATCGACAATTTTATGCATATATTGAAGCGAAAAATCACGATAATCCCGCGGGGTCAGTACGCCTCCCCATGTATCAAACACCATCACTGACTGAGCACCCGCCTTAATTTGAGCATTCAGGTATAAAATAACGCTGTCAGCAAGTTTATCGAGTAGCGCATGTAACGTCTCTGGCTCTGCGTACATCATCTTCTTAATTTTGGTAAACGCTTTCGAACTACCGCCTTCTACCATATAAGTCGCGAGGGTCCATGGGCTACCGGAGAAACCAATTAACGGGACTGAACCTTGTAAATCATGACGAATCTGGCGCACCGCATTCATCACATACTGTAATTCACCCTCTGGGTCAGGAATGCCGATTTTATTTACGTCTGCCCGACATTGAATCGGGTGGGTAAACTTTGGTCCTTCACCCGCTTCAAAATAGAGCCCGAGTCCCATAGCATCCGGAATTGTCAAAATATCAGAAAACAGAATCGCGGCATCAAGAGGAAAACGACGTAGCGGTTGTAACGTGACTTCTGACGCCAATTCGGGATTTTTACATAAAGTCATAAAATCTCCGGCCTGAGCTCTTACTTCACGGTACTCTGGGAGATAACGCCCAGCCTGGCGCATCATCCATATCGGCGTTCTATCAACAGGTTGCTTCAACAGCGCACGCAGATAACGATCATTCTTTAATTCAGTCATTTTTTATCTTCCAAATCAGGGCTTTTATCCCTTCTTATATCAGCGTAATTTTTTAATTCTTTGCAAGCGAGATCATGTTCCAGACGAAAAGAAAATCAGATAGTTTGCAACAACTCAGCTTAAGTGTTAAAAATTTGTTCAATAATGAAAATTATTAATAATAATAAACAGAGTACTTGCTACTCAACATCTCATAACGACATCTTACTTACCCCTCCGTTTATGCGGAGGTTTTTTTATCATATTGACGAAACACTGGCCGTACGAATATCCGCTAACGTCTGATCGATCAATGCTCTGGCAATCGTCCCTTCCGGCGCAACCTCCGGCATATTTTGCGGAGAAAACCAGTTCGCATGACTGATTTCATATTCATCGATCAAGATATCTCCTGAGGCATAATCAGCCAAAAAAGCCACCATCATACTTGAAGGAAAAGCCCAAGGTTGACTACCAAAATATCGGATATTCTTCACTCGGATCCCCGTCTCTTCAAAAATCTCCCGAGCCACGGTATGTTCCAATGTTTCTCCGGCTTCAACAAATCCAGCGATGACAGTATACATCCCCCCCTGATGACGGGCATGTTGTGCCAAAAGAATCTCATTATCACGGCGAACAGCAACAATAATACAAGGAAAAATACGGGGATAATGAATTGTCCGGCACTCATGGCACTGCATTGCCAACTCGCGGTGATGAAAATAATTTCGACCGCCACATTGTGCGCAGAACCGCTGTGTCTGTGTCATATGACCATACTGGACCGCCTTACTTGCAGCAAGAAACAACGATTCAGAAACATTCAGCAATGTTCTTAGTGATGCCATTGGCAGACGCTGCTCCAAATCGGCTTCATTCAACCAAAAAACTGGGTGTCCGTCACATTCTGCTATCTTGACTGCTTTGTCTTCAGGAAGGGACCAATGCTCTGCTGTTCCAAAGGGGAGCATATGATTCACAGTCCAGAGTTCGCTTCCAGAAACAACACACCAGTAAGCGTTTCTGACTTCACTATTTTCTAACATGATCGCTCCTATATCCTTGCAGTCTGGCTATTTTACTGGCAATCTAGTTTCATACCAGGGTGGGAAGTGTACCATGTTATCACCCTATCGTATGAATAAGATATTGTGTCTCCAGACACAACTGCCAAAGCAGGTTCTCCCTATGGGGAGCAGATCATGAGGGCATGACCATGCTTAAAAAATTCAAGAGAATACAAGAGCAGTGGGGAGGTTCCAGTGATGTCATTGATCAATGGTTAGACTCCCGACAAACATTACTGGTTAAATATTGTAAACTTGCCTCATTGCAGCCCTGTACTTCCAAAGCGGCTCTCAGTGAACTCCCATCAGCCAATGACATTCATCTGTTTTGCCAAAAGCTGGTCGATTACATTTCCACAGGTCACTTCAAGATCTACGATACCGTTAAAGCTAAATGGGAATCAACCGGATTTACGGCTACGGACGAGATTAACCAAACTTATTTTTCAATTGCTGATACAACAGATCCCCTCCTCAATTTCGCAGATAAGTATTTAGATATCAGAGATGATGAACATCTGGAAAGTTTTGACCGAGATTTATCTCACTTGGGGGAAACATTAGAGGCACGATTTGAACTTGAAGATGAACTGATACAGATGATAGCTGATAGCTTATCGGTTCCTCCCGGAGCATAAGTTCTTACTCAATCGTATTGTTTATCTCAAAGCAAATAAATGAAATCAAACGGATATAAAAAAGGCGCCTTACGGCGCCTTTTTACATATTTAACAATGATTACTCATCAGACGAGAAACCAGCATTCAACAATGCAGCCAAATTGTCCGTTGCCTGTTCAGCAGATGGACCTTCTTTCTGCGCATCACGTCTTGCATGGCGTTCTTGATGGTAGGCAAAACCTGTACCAGCAGGAATCAATCGACCAACGATAACGTTCTCTTTCAGACCACGTAAGTCATCACGCTTACCAGAAACCGCAGCTTCTGTCAGGACGCGAGTCGTTTCTTGGAACGATGCAGCAGAGATGAACGATTCTGTTGCCAAAGATGCTTTAGTAATACCTAACAGTTCACGTTCATAACGTGCAGGTTCTTTGCCTTCAGCAACCAATTGGCGGTTGGCAATTTTCACCTGAGAATATTCTACCTGCTCACCTGCTAGGAACTCAGAGTCACCAGCAAAGGTAATGGTACACTTACGTAACATCTGACGAACAATCGTCTCAATGTGCTTGTCATTAATCTTAACGCCTTGTAAGCGATAGACTTCCTGAACTTCATTCGCAATGTACTGTGTAACTGCATGGATACCACGCAGACGCAAGATATCGTGTGGAGACTCTGGACCGTCAGCAATTACATCACCACGCTCGACTTTCTCACCTTCAAACACGTTCAACTGACGATGCTTAGGAATCATTTCCTCATAAGTATCACCACCTTCACGCGTGATAATCAAACGGCGCTTACCTTTCGTTTCTTTACCAAATGACACTGTACCAGTGTGCTCAGCCAGAATCGCAGGTTCTTTTGGTTTACGAGCTTCAAACAGATCCGCAACGCGAGGTAGACCACCGGTGATATCCCGGTTACCGCCAGATTTCTGAGGAATACGAGCTAACGTATCACCGACACCAACTTCCGCACCATCTTCCAGGTTCACAATTGCTTTACCTGGCAGGAAGTATTGCGCTGGCATGTCAGTACCAGGAATCATCACATCACGGCCTTGCTCATCAACCAGTTTGATCGCTGGACGCATATCTTTACCGGCAGAAGGACGTGCAGCCGCTTCTGTTACTTCACTTGAAGACAGACCGGTTAAGTCATCCATTTGACGAGAAACCGTCACACCATCAATCATGTCAACATATTGAACACGACCTGATACTTCAGTAATGATTGGCAGAGTATGCGCTTCCCAGTTTGCAACAACTTCACCAGTGTCAACTAAGTCACCATCAGCTTTGCTCAGCAAGGAACCGTAAGGTAATTTGTGTTTCTCTTTCGTCCGACCGAACTCATCGATAATCGTCAGTTCAGTTGCACGAGAGGTAATGACAAGCTTACCGTTTTTATTCGTTACGAATTTCGCATTATTCAGTTTCACAGAACCTTTGTTCTTCGCCTGAATACTGTTCTCTGCCGCTGCTGTCGATGCTGCACCACCGATGTGGAACGTACGCATCGTTAACTGAGTACCCGGTTCACCGATAGATTGTGCTGCGATAACCCCAACAGATTCACCTTGGTTCACCAGATGTCCACGCGCGAGATCACGACCATAACATTGAGCACAACAACCGAAGTCAGAGTCACAAGTTACAACCGAACGAACTCTCAATTGGTCAACTGAGTTTTCATCGATGATCTGACACCATTTTTCGTCGATCAATGTGTTACGAGGAATCAGAATTTCTTCAGTCCCTGGCTTGAGAATATCGTCTGCAACCACACGACCCAAGGCTAGTTCAGTCAAAGCAACTTTAACATCACCACCTTCGATATGCGGCATCATTTCGACACCTTCTTGCGTACCGCAGTCATGCTCGGTAACAACAACGTCTTGTGCAACGTCAACCAAACGACGAGTCAGATAACCTGAGTTCGCAGTTTTCAGTGCCGTATCCGCTAGACCTTTACGCGCACCGTGCGTTGAAATAAAGTACTGAAGAACGTTCAGACCTTCTTTAAAGTTCGCTGTGATCGGTGTTTCGATGATAGAACCATCCGGACGAGCCATCAGACCACGCATACCCGCCAACTGACGAATCTGAGCTGCAGAACCCCGAGCTCCAGAGTCAGCCATCATATAGATACTATTGAATGACTCTTGCTTCTCTTCATCACCCTGACGGTTGATAACCATTTCAGAAGACAGGTTTTCCATCATGGCTTTAGCAACACGATCATTGGTTGAAGCCCAGATATCGATCACCTTGTTGTAACGCTCACCAGCAGTCACAAGACCAGATTGGAATTGCTCCTGAATTTCGCGAACTTCTTCTTCTGCTTCAGAGATCTCTGTATATTTCGCTGGCGGTACAACCATGTCGTCGATACCAACAGAAACGCCAGACAGTGCTGCATAAGCAAAACCTGTATACATGATCTGGTCAGCGAAGATAACAGTGTCTTTCAGACCCAGTTTACGATAAGCCTCGTTTAACAGATTGGAAATCTGCTTCTTACCCAGCTTTTGGTTGACCAGGCTGTACGGCAGACCTCTCGGCACGATTTGCCACAACATCGCACGACCGACGGTTGTATCAACCATTTTCGTTTCTGTTGTTTCACGGCCATCTTCATCACGAATGGTTTCAGTGATGCGGACTTTCACACGTGCATGGAGTGAAGCAGACTTAGTACGATATGCTTTCTCTGCTTCTTCAGGACCAGCAAGGTACATTCCCTCACCCGGTGCATTAATCTTTTCACGCGTCATATAGTAGAGACCCAAAACAACGTCCTGTGACGGTACGATGATTGGATCACCAGATGCTGGCGACAGAATATTGTTGGTTGACATCATCAACGTACGCGCTTCAAGCTGTGCTTCAAGCGTCAACGGTACGTGAACTGCCATTTGGTCACCATCGAAGTCCGCGTTATAAGCCGCACACACAAGTGGGTGTAGCTGAATTGCTTTCCCTTCGATCAAAACAGGTTCAAAGGCCTGAATCCCCAAACGGTGCAGTGTTGGCGCACGGTTCAGCAGTACAGGGTGTTCACGAATGACTTCATCCAGAATATCCCATACGACCGGCTCTTCACGCTCAACCATTTTCTTCGCAGCTTTAATCGTTGTTGCCAGACCACGAGTTTCTAGCTTGCTGTAGATAAATGGTTTAAACAGTTCCAAAGCCATTTTCTTCGGCAGACCACACTGGTGCAAACGCAGATATGGACCAACGGTGATAACAGAACGACCAGAGTAGTCAACACGTTTACCCAGCAAGTTTTGACGGAAACGACCTTGTTTACCTTTGATCATATCCGCTAGTGATTTCAATGGGCGCTTGTTCGAACCAGTAATCGCACGTCCACGACGTCCGTTATCCAACAACGCATCAACTGATTCCTGTAGCATCCGTTTTTCGTTACGGACAATAATATCCGGAGCAGCAAGCTCAAGCAGACGCTTCAAACGGTTGTTACGGTTAATCACACGACGATATAGATCATTCAGATCAGAGGTCGCAAAACGACCGCCATCCAAAGGCACCAAAGGACGCAAATCCGGTGGCAAAACAGGAAGCACGGTTAGAATCATCCACTCAGGGTTGTTTCCTGAAGCAAGAAAGGCTTCAACCAGCTTCAAACGCTTCGTCACTTTTTTACGCTTTGTTTCAGAGTTTGTTGTATTTAACTCTTCACGCATGACTTCAGTTTCATGGTGCATATCCATAGAACCCAATAGGTCCTTAATGGCTTCTGCGCCCATTTTCGCTGTAAATTCGTCGCCCCACTCTTCCAGACGATCTAGGTATTCTTCTTCAGTCAGCAACTGACCTTTTTCCAGATCGGTCATCCCTGGTTCGGTAACGACGTACATTTCGAAATAAAGTACACGCTCGATATCACGTAGCGGCATATCCATTAACAGGCCGATACGAGACGGAAGCGATTTCAGAAACCAGATGTGAGCAACTGGAGACGCCAGTTCAATGTGTCCCATACGGTCACGGCGAACTTTAGTCTGAGTGACTTCAACGCCACATTTTTCACAAATCACACCACGGTGTTTCAAACGCTTGTACTTTCCGCAAAGACACTCATAGTCTTTTACCGGACCAAAAATACGCGCACAAAACAAACCGTCACGCTCCGGTTTGAACGTCCGGTAGTTGATAGTTTCAGGTTTTTTCACTTCACCAAATGACCACGAACGGATCATATCAGGTGAAGAAAGGCCGATTTTGATTGCATCAAATTCTTCGGTCTTGTGCTGTGCTTTCAGAAAGTTTAATAAGTCTTTCACAATCAGCTCCTGTAAGGAGTTAAAAGGCGCGAGGTCGCGCCTTTCCACCAGATAACCCTATTCTATAACTCAAGAATAGGATTACTCTTCGTCTTCTAGCTCAATGTTGATACCCAGTGAGCGAATCTCTTTCAACAACACGTTGAACGATTCAGGCATACCCGGTTCCATGCTGTGATTGCCGTCTACGATGTTTTTATACATCTTCGTACGACCATTCACGTCATCCGATTTCACCGTCAGCATTTCTTGAAGCGTATAAGCAGCACCATAAGCTTCAAGTGCCCACACTTCCATCTCACCGAATCGCTGGCCACCGAACTGAGCTTTACCACCAAGTGGTTGCTGAGTTACAAGGCTATAAGATCCCGTAGAACGAGCATGCATCTTATCGTCAACCAAGTGGTTCAGTTTCAGCATATACATGTAGCCAACAGTAACAGGACGCTCAAAAGCATCACCGGTACGGCCATCAAACAATGTCAACTGACCGGATTCAGGCAGATCTGCTAATTTCAGCAGTTGCTTGATTTCAGGCTCTGTTGCACCGTCGAATACAGGCGTAGCGACTGGAAGACCGTTGCGTAAGTTATTTGCTAGCGTACGAATATCTTCATCTGAAAGGGCAGAAATATCCACTTTCTGACGAATGTCATTACCCAACGAATAAACTTCCTGCAAGAATTCACGTAGTTTCGCAATTTCTTGCTGCTCTTTAACCATCTGGTTGACTTTGTCACCGATCCCCTTCGCAGCTGCACCTAAGTGAACTTCAAGGATCTGACCGATGTTCATCCGTGATGGTACGCCCAGTGGGTTAAGTACGATATCAACAGGACGACCGTTTTCGTCATATGGCATATCTTCTACAGGGTTAATCTTGGAAATAACACCTTTGTTACCATGACGACCGGCCATTTTATCACCCGGCTGGATACGACGTTTGACAGCTAAATAAACTTTGACGATTTTCAGAACACCTGGGGCAAGGTCATCACCTTGAGTGATCTTACGGCGCTTCGCTTCAAATTTCTTATCGAAATCGGCTTTCAGTTCATCCCATTGCTCAGCAAGTTGCTCAAGTTGTGACTGAAGCTCATCATCTTCCAGTGTTTGCTCTAGCCATTTCTTGCGTTCAATCGAATGCAGTTTCGCTTCAGAATAACCGCCAGATAGCAATACCGCTTTCACACGAGCAAGCAAACCACCTTCCAGAATTTGGAACTCTTCTGTCAGGTCTTTTTTCGCTTCTTTTAACTGCATCTGTTCGATTTCAAGTGCACGTTTATCTTTCTCGACGCCATCACGAGTGAAGACTTGAACATCGATAATCGTTCCTGAAACTGAATTTGGTACACGCAGTGAAGTGTCTTTAACGTCTGAAGCTTTCTCACCAAAAATCGCACGGAGTAGTTTTTCTTCCGGTGTCAGTTGCGTCTCGCCTTTTGGCGTTACTTTACCCACCAGAATGTCGCCACCTTTAACTTCAGCACCGATGTAGACAATTCCAGACTCATCCAATTTGGACAGAGCGGCTTCACCAACGTTTGGAATATCCGCAGTGATCTCTTCAGCACCTAGCTTAGTATCACGAGCAACACAAGAAAGCTCCTGAATGTGAATGGTGGTAAACCGATCTTCCTGAACAACACGCTCAGAAACAAGGATTGAGTCCTCGAAGTTATAACCATTCCAAGGCATAAATGCGATACGCATGTTTTGCCCAAGCGCAAGTTCACCTAAATCTGTTGAAGGACCATCAGCAAGCACATCACCACGCGCAACGGGTTCACCAGGCATCACACAAGGACGCTGGTTAATACATGTGTTTTGGTTAGAACGCGTGTATTTGGTGAGATTATAAATATCAATCCCTGCTTCACCCGGAATCAATTCATCTTCATTGACTTTGATAACAATGCGAGAAGCATCCACGGACTGAACATGACCACCACGTTTAGCAACCGCAGTAACACCCGAGTCAACAGCAACATTACGTTCAATACCAGTACCGACCAATGGCTTATCAGCGCGAAGAGTTGGTACAGCCTGACGTTGCATGTTCGCCCCCATCAAGGCACGGTTCGCATCATCGTGCTCAAGGAATGGGATTAGCGATGCTGCAATTGATACAACTTGGTTTGTTGCAACGTCCATATAGTTGACGTGTTCACGAGGGTGCAGACCTGATTCACCTTTCTGACGAGCAGTGATCAATTCATCGGCAAAAGTCCCTTCGTCAGTCAGTTTGGCGTTTGCCTGAGCAATAACGAACTGACCTTCTTCGATCGCAGATAAGTATTCCACGTCATCTGTTACAACCCCATCCACAACGCGACGGTATGGTGTCTCAAGGAAACCATATTCATTACAACGTGCAAATGCAGACAAAGAGTTGATCAGACCGATGTTTGGCCCTTCAGGTGTTTCAATCGGACATAAACGTCCATAGTGAGTCACGTGAACGTCACGGACCTCAAAACCTGCACGCTCACGCGTCAGACCACCAGGACCTAAAGCAGAAATACGACGCTTATGCGTGACTTCCGACAGTGGGTTGTTCTGGTCCATAAACTGAGATAGCTGAGAAGAACCGAAGAACTCTTTCACGGCTGCCGAAATTGGCTTGGCATTGATCAGATCTTGTGGCATTACGTTGTCCAGATCACCCAGACTTAAACGTTCTTTTACTGCACGCTCAACACGAACAAGACCAACACGGAATTGGTTTTCAGCCATTTCACCAACGCTACGAATACGACGGTTACCCAAATGGTCTATATCATCAACTTCACCGATACCATTACGGATCGCGATCAGTTTTCTCATCACTTCGATGATGTCAAATTCGTCAAGCGTCCCGAGATTTTCAGCATCAGTCCGCTCAATAGAACTATTGAACTTCATCCGTCCAACAGTTGAAAGATCATAACGATCTTCAGAGAAGAACAGACTGTCAAACAGTGTTTCTGCCGCTTCTTTTGTTGGTGGCTCACCAGGGCGCATCATTCGATAGATTTCAACAAGTGCTGAAATACGATCAGTCGTGCTGTCGATACGCAACGTATCTGACATAAATGAGCCATGATCAAGGTCATTCGTATATAGGACCTCAATCTTCTTGTAACCCGCTTGAGAGAGATTTGCTAGCACTTCAAGACTCAGCTCTTGGTTTGCTGCAATAATCAGCTCTCCCGTTGCTTCATTCACGTAATCTTTCGCTGTGACCTTGCCGACAATATATTCGACCGGTACTTCGATAAATTCAACGGCGTCTTTTTCCAGCTGACGAATATGACGGGCAGTAACGCGACGTCCTTTTTCGATATAAACCTTTCCGTTTGCTTCAATATCGAAGCTGGCAGTTTCGCCGCGTAAACGTTCAGGAATCAAAGCCATCATCAGCGTTTGATCTTTCACTTCGAAATGTATTTTTTCGAAGAAAATATCCAAAATCTCTTCTGTTGTCTTTCCTAACGCACGCAGAATAATAGAAGCTGGTAGTTTGCGACGACGGTCGATACGAACATACAAGTTATCTTTCGGATCGAATTCGAAATCAAGCCACGAACCACGGTAAGGAATGATACGTGCGTTATAAAGGACTTTTCCAGATGAGTGGGTCTTACCCTTATCGCTGTCGAAGAACACGCCGGGGCTTCGGTGCAGCTGGGATACGATAACCCTCTCAGTACCATTAATTACAAAAGTACCATTATCTGTCATGAGTGGGATTTCACCCATGTAGACTTCTTGTTCTTTAATATCTTTGACAGTACCCGCTGGTGCGTCTTTATCAAAAATAACCAAGCGTAGTTTTACACGCAGAGGTTTTGAATAAGTTACACCACGAATTTGACATTCTTTAACATCAAAAACTGGCTCACCAAGACGGTAGCTAACGTATTGCAGCTCAGAGTTGCCATTGTAGCTCTGGATAGGAAACACAGAACGAAAAGCAGCCTCTAGACCATATTGTCCTTCAGGATCCTGTTCGATAAATTTGTCGAACGAATCGAGCTGGATCGATAGCAGGTATGGAATGTCCAACACTTGTGGACGAGTACCAAAGTCCTTGCGGATGCGCTTTTTCTCGGTATAGGAGTAAACCATGGGGTTCCTCAGCTCGCTGATAAGTGACCCAAACTGCCCACCTTTGCATTAAAGGGGAAACGGCAGTGACTAACTAACTGTTTACTGTAGTGACGTTTAACCACGTTGAGATAAACGTTTTTTTGCACGGATGTCGAATGACTAAACAGTAGGAAAATTCATCGACACCCTACAGCGCAAAAAGGCCGGTGGTCAATAAACCACCAGCCATTAGCCTTTCGGCTAAGCGATTAAGTAAGAATTACTTAAGCTCAACAGTTGCACCAGCTTCTTCAAGTTGTGCTTTAAGAGCTTCAGCTTCTGCTTTCTCAATACCTTCTTTGATCGCCGCTGGAGCGCCGTCAACAAGAGCTTTCGCTTCTTTCAGACCCAGACCTGTAGCGCCACGAACTGCTTTAATTACAGAAACTTTGTTCGCGCCAGCAGAAGCTAGGACAACGTCAAATTCAGTTTGTTCAGCAGCAGCTTCACCACCAGCAGCAGCGCCACCAGCAACAACAGCAGCGGCAGCAGAAACACCAAATTTCTCTTCCATTGCTTCGATCAGTTCAACAACTTGCATTACAGACATTTCTGCAATAGCGTCTAGGATTTGCTCGTTAGTAATAGACATAACAATTCTCTTCTAAGTCAACAATTAGTTTAATAAGCAACCAGTAAAAAGCAAGCCTTATGCAGCTTCTTGTTTTTGGTCGCGGATAGCAGCGATAGTACGTGCCAACTTGCCAGCAGAAGCTTCTTTCATACACATCATCAGACGTGCAATAGCTTCGTCGTAAGTTGGTAGAGTTGCTAGTACTTCGACATCAGCGATAGAACCTTCGAATGCAGCTGCTTTGATCTCAAAATCTTTATTCTCTTTCGCAAAGTCTTTAAAAAGACGCGCTGCAGCACCTGGGTGCTCATTAGAGAAACCAATCAAAGTAGGACCTACGAATACCTCTTTCAGACATTCGTAGTCTGTGCCTTCAACTGCGCGGCGTGCTAGTGTGTTACGAACGACTCTCACATAAACACCGGCTTCACGAGCCTGTTTACGCAAAGAAGTCATCGCACTTACTTCAACACCACGAGAATCAGCAACAACTGCAGAAAGTGCACCACTGGCTGCTTCGTTGACTTCAGCAACAATTGCTTTTTTGTCTTGAAGATTTAAAGCCATCTTGGATTTACTCCTGGTTGTCGTTACACCACTCACTATTTTCATCAACAGTGAGAGCTTTTTAGGTGCAGTCCCAGAAGAAAGTTATAAAAATAGAGCTTTCGTCAGTTCGGGCACCATCTACGTAGGTTTGATTAAGCCGTCAGAGACGACGCCTACGGTCTTGGACGGAGACTGGATTATAGTTCAAAGAACCAAGGTTCAGCCCCAACCACAAATATTAGGCGCAAAATTATACACAAATTTCACGCCTAAGCAAATAAATTAAGCTTGAGTGCTTAAAGTCGCCTGATCAATTGCAACACCAGCGCCCATCGTTGTAGAAAGACTTACTTTCTTCACATAAGCCCCTTTCGATGTAGATGGTTTTGCTTTTTTCAGTGCAACAAGCAGAGCTTCTAAGTTTTCTTTCAACTGTTCAGCATCGAAAGAAACTTTACCGATTGTTGTATGGATGATCCCATTTTTGTCATTACGGTAACGAACCTGACCAGCCTTCGCGTTCTTAACCGCTTCAGCAACGTTTGGTGTTACAGTACCAACTTTAGGGTTTGGCATCAGGCCACGAGGACCAAGGATAGTACCTAACTGACCAACAACACGCATTGCATCTGGAGATGCAACAACAACGTCAAAGTTCAGTTCGCCTTTCTTCACTTGCTCAGCAAGATCTTCCATACCAACTAGGTCAGCACCAGCTTCTTTTGCTGCATCAGCGTTTGCACCTTGAGTGAAAACAGCAACACGGACTTCACGACCAGTACCATGAGGCAGTACAGTTGCACCACGAACGTTCTGATCAGATTTACGTGCATCAATACCTAAGTTCACAGCAACATCAACAGATTCAACAAATTTTGCAGTAGCCAGCTCTTTCAGCAATGCAACAGCTTCGTTGATCTCATACTCTTTAGTAACATCCACTTTTTCGCGGATAGTACGCATACGCTTAGTTAGTTTTGCCATGATATTAACCCTCTACCACTAGACCCATTGAACGAGCAGTACCCGCGATAGAACGCTTCATTGCTTCGATATCTGCACCAGTCATATCCGCAGCTTTAGTTTCTGCGATTTCCTGAATTTGCGCGTCTGTTACTGTCCCAACTTTTTCTGTATTAGGACGACCAGAACCAGACTTAACGCCTGCAGCTTTCTTCAGAAGCACAGCAGCTGGTGGTGTCTTAGTTTCAAAAGTAAAAGAACGGTCACTATATACAGTGATAACAACTGGAATCGGAAGACCTTTCTCTACAGATTCTGTTTTTGCGTTAAACGCTTTACAGAATTCCATGATGTTAACACCACGCTGACCCAGTGCTGGACCAACTGGTGGACTTGGGTTTGCCATACCTGCTGCAACTTGCAGCTTGATATAAGCTTCAACTTTCTTAGCCATGATTTTTCCTACATAATGGGTACTAACGCTAATCCACTGATCAGCTCCCCGTTTCTAGTGAAGACCTGTAAAAAGGCGCGAAATTATAGTCAAATTTCGCGCCTTAAACAAGTCTAAAAAGATGGTTTTTTAATCTAGTTTTTCAACCTGACCAAATTCAAGCTCGACTGGTGTTGCACGACCAAAGATTGAGACAGAGACTTTTAAACGGCTCTTCTCGTAATCAACCTCTTCAACAGTACCATTGAAGTCAGCAAATGGTCCATCGTTAACCCGAACGACTTCACCAGCTTCAAACATAGTTTTCGGCCGCGGAGCTTCGCTCGCTTTCTCCAGACGATTCAATATTGCATCGGCTTCTTTATCGGTAATCGGTGCCGGACGATCAGATGTCCCACCGATAAATCCCATAACTCGGGGAACACTACGCACCAAATGCCAAGATTCATCATTCATGATCATCTGGACGAGTACATAGCCAGGGAAGAATTTTCTTTCACTTTTACGGCGTTGGCCGGCACGCATTTCAACAACTTCTTCCGTTGGTACTAATACTTCACCAAACAACTCTTCCATTCCATGCATTTTGATATGTTCACGTAGTGACTGCGCCACTCGACCTTCAAATCCAGAGAAGGCTTGAACAACATACCAGCGTTTTTTGGGAGCTTCACTCATGAATTAAACCCTCTATACTCCAGTCGCAAATGCAACAAGGCGAACCATAATACCGTCAATACCCCATAGTGCCAGAGCCATCACAACACAGACGGCCAGAACAATTAATGTGGTTTGCACAGTTTCCTGACGTGTAGGCCATATTACTTTACGAATTTCCATACGCGCTTCTCGCGCGAAGCTCACCGCTTCTTTACCTTTCACAGTAATTGCTGCAATACCTAATGCGGCGGCAATTAACACAATAACACCAGCAGAACGAATAACGACAGAAACCGTTTCACCATAAAAGGAGTTACCCACAACAGCGGCAGCCAATAGAACAATAGCAATCAACCACTTCAGTTTATCTGCTGCATTTGAGCTCTCAGGAGTTTCAGCATGATTTGCTTTCATAACCCAACCTGTCACAAATCTAAATATAGACGACAATAAGCCCCACTGTTGCAGGGCAAACTAACAAAAATAAGCATTCGATGCTTATTTTCAGAAACAAAGACACCTTCTCTGTCTCAAACCTTTTACTTTTGACTAACAAATCGTCAAAATAAATCTTCAGCGCAGAAAAAGGGCATCAAATGATGCCCTTTTTACTAGTGCTGAGTCAAATCATTATGCAAAGATTTTTGCTACAACACCAGCACCAACTGTACGACCACCTTCACGGATCGCAAAGCGCAGACCTTCATCCATCGCGATTGGTGCAATCAGTTCGACAACCATTTTCACGTTATCGCCTGGCATCACCATCTCTACGCCTTCTGGAAGCTCGATGCTACCTGTTACGTCTGTTGTACGGAAGTAGAACTGTGGACGATAACCTTTGAAGAATGGCGTATGACGACCACCTTCATCTTTCGACAACACGTATACTTCTGATTCAAACTTCGTGTGCGGTGTGATTGAACCTGGTTTCGCCAAGACTTGACCACGTTCTACTTCATCACGCTTCGTTCCACGCAGTAACACACCAACGTTCTCACCTGCACGACCTTCGTCAAGCAGCTTACGGAACATCTCTACACCTGTACACGTTGTCTTCGTCGTATCTTTGACACCAACGATTTCAACTTCGTCACCAACTCGGATGATACCTTGCTCTACACGACCTGTAACAACTGTTCCACGGCCCTGGATTGAGAATACATCTTCGATTGGCAGCAGGAATGCTTGGTCAATCACACGCTCTGGCTCTGGAATGTATTCGTCAAGTGCTGTCGCTAACTCTACGATTTTCTCTTCCCATTGCGCTTCACCGTTCAGTGCGCCCAGTGCAGAACCCTGAATCACTGGCAGATCGTCTCCTGGGAAATCGTATTCTGAAAGCAATTCACGTACTTCCATTTCTACCAGCTCAAGCAGCTCTTCATCATCAACCATGTCACATTTGTTCATGAATACGATGATGTAAGGAATACCTACCTGACGACCTAGCAGGATGTGCTCACGTGTTTGAGGCATTGGACCATCTGTCGCTGCTACAACTAGGATACCACCGTCCATCTGTGCCGCACCGGTGATCATGTTTTTAACATAGTCAGCGTGCCCTGGGCAGTCTACGTGTGCGTAGTGACGTGTCGGTGTATCGTACTCTACGTGTGAAGTCGCGATTGTGATACCGCGCTCACGCTCTTCTGGTGCGTTATCGATTGACGCAAAGTCACGTGCTGAACCGCCGTATACTTTAGAAAGCACTGTACAGATCGCTGCTGTCAGTGTTGTTTTACCGTGGTCAACGTGGCCGATAGTACCAACGTTTACGTGCGGTTTCGTACGTTCAAATTTTTCTTTAGACATCAGTTGTCCCTCTAGGTACGGATTAAGGTGGCTTTCATGACCACGCAACCAAAATTTACTGGTAGTAAAGTATATAACAAAAGGAAATATTTGCTTAGAGTGGTGCTGATACCCAGATTTGAACTGGGGACCTCACCCTTACCAAGGGTGCGCTCTACCGACTGAGCTATATCAGCACTCGGAAAGGTTGGAGCGGGCAGCGGGAATCGAACCCGCATCATCAGCTTGGAAGGCTGAGGTAATAGCCATTATACGATGCCCGCACACGTATTTAACCCTAAGAGCTATTTCCTTAAGAATATGGTGGAGGGGGACGGATTCGAACCATCGAAGGCAGTGCCGGCAGATTTACAGTCTGCTCCCTTTGGCCACTCGGGAACCCCTCCAAATTTTTAAATCTTCTCTTTATAAATGCGAAAGAGAAAATGGTGCCGACTGCCGGAATCGAACTGGCGACCTACTGATTACAAGTCAGTTGCTCTACCTACTGAGCTAAGTCGGCGCACAAGTGGGGCGAATTCTATTGAATGATTTCTTTGCTTGCAAGTGTTTCAAAGAAAAAAAATACATTTTTATTTGGTTTTTATCTATTTGTTGTTTTTTCAAACAGTTTTCATAGGAACTGATGAAATATATAGCCATTCTTTGTTGCTTTATCTTCTTCTTGAGGTATGTTTCTCTTTTATCCGATTTCTACCGTTGGAAAGATTATGGATCCTTATCTCTCATTCGACAGACGCCAGTGGTCGGATCTTCGTAATTCCGTTCCCATGACTTTGTCAGAAGATGATTTAGTTGAGCTACAAGGCATCAACGAGTCATTAAGTATGAAAGAAGCTGTTGAAATCTACTTACCATTGGCGCGTCTACTGAATCTGTACGTCGCAGCCAGACAGAGCCGTAATACCGTCTTAAACCAATTTCTCGGTCATACCAACATTGCTCCTCCCTTTATCATTGGTATCTCAGGCAGTGTCGCGGTCGGGAAAAGCACAACAGCAAGGCTGCTCAAAGCATTATTGTCTCGCTGGGACAACCACCCCAAAGTTGAACTGATTACCACGGACGGATTTCTTTATCCCAATGAAGTGCTGTTAGAAAAAGGCATTATGCAGAAAAAAGGATTTCCAGAGTCGTACGATATTAAACGTCTGGTACAGTTTGTATCTGATGTCAAAGCAGGAAAGAAAAACATCTCAGCCCCCATCTATTCTCATTTGACTTATGATATTACCGATGAAGTGAAAATGGTTCATGCGCCCGATATCTTGTTAATTGAAGGTCTGAACGTCTTACAAAGTGGAATGGATTATCCCCATGCCCCACACCGCGTTTTCATTTCAGATTTTCTGGATTTTTCCATCTATGTCGATGCTGAATCGTCTCTCATTGAAAAGTGGTATATCGAACGTTTTATGAAGTTCCGTCATGGTGCCTTTAAAAGGCCGGGGTCTTATTTTAGTCACTACACGAAACTGAGTGAGTCGGAAGCCGCCTCTATCGCGAAGAATATCTGGAAAGCGATCAATGGGAAAAACTTACAGGAAAATATTCTACCCACTCGGGAAAGAGCACAACTGATACTCCGTAAGGGCGTCAACCACACTGTTGAAGAAATTTTGCTACGGCAGTGATTTTTTAAGCGTTGTTTTTAAACATAGTTTTTCAGTCTTGTTTTGGCATAGTTTTGAATGGGGCGCATCATATTACCCTGAGTCACAAGATGCCCCATTCCTCAATCATCTCAATCTCTGCCTAACTCAAGACGCTGTAAGATCATGACCTCGCAGAGAAATCTCCCCACCGACATAACTTTCAATCCCCCGCTCGGTTTCCAATAACACCGCACCGTGAGCATCGATACCCCGCTCAATTCCCGTGATCACACGCTCCCCCATTAATAACTTAACGGGACGATCAATGAAGTTATCGACTTTGTTCCATCTTTCGACAAAGTTCTGCATTCCTTCTCTCTCGTATGTTTCCATCGTCTGGGTCCAAGACTGAATCAAGGCAACAGCAAGCGCATTACGATCAATGGGATCTTTGCCGATCACCTCAGCCAGACTACTCCAAGGTTGATCAATCTGTTGTGTCTGCGGTGCCATCGATAAGTTCATCCCCATACCAATTACAAGATGCGCAGCTTCACCGGCTTGCCCTGACATTTCAACCAAAATACCGGCCAATTTCTTATCTTGATAGTACAAATCATTGGGCCATTTCAGCTTAATTTCATCAACACCAAGCGTTTTCAGGGCATCCACAACAGCCACACCTACGACCAAACTCAGCCCCATGGCTGCTGCCATGCCTGCATCCAATCGCCAGTACATTGAGAAATACAAGTTTGCTCCAAATGGCGAAACCCAGTGCCTTCCCCGCCGTCCCCGACCTTTTTGCTGATATTCAGCAAGACAAACGGTCCCGGAGGTTAATGAACCGACACGATCCAATAAATACTGATTGGTCGAATCAATGATCGGGTGCAAATGCACAGGCGTCGATACTTGGTGTTGAATATAATCTTGATCCAGTAACTGCATAGGCTGAGCCAGTTGATATCCCTTCCCTTGCACGCGAAAGATATCAACCCCCCAATCCTGAATTCCCCGGATATGTTTACTGATAGCTGCTCTAGAGATCCCTAAAGCGGCCCCTAATGCTTCACCGGAATGAAAGCCACCATCGGCTAGGGTCGACAGAATCGTTAGCTTGGCATGATGTTCTTTCATGATCGTTGCTCCTTCAGCCACATATCCAAATAAACTTCACGACTGCGACCGATAAATCTCACTTCGTGTTCCAAAGCCACACCATATTTTTCGTAGACACAACGATATACATGAGCAGCAAGCTGAATGACATCTGCTGCTGTCGCGTGCTGACGATTAATCAAAACCAACGCCTGTTGTTCATGAATGGCTGCACCACCAATTTGAAACCCTTTCAAACCACATTGATCGATCAGCCAGCCCGCTGCGACTTTCATCCCCGATGGCGCTGGATAACTGACGACCTCAGGATAATGCTCAGCCAAAGACTGGAACTGTGACTCAGTCAGAACCGGATTCTTAAAAAAGCTACCGGCGTTACCGATGACTGTCGGATCTGGCAGTTTACGGGTACGGACATCACAGATGCACTCAAAGACTTCGGCGGGTGAGCAATTGCTCGCTAACTGCTGCAATGGCCCATACTTCAGGCGAGGTTGCCATACTTTAGCAAGCTGAAGTCCGACACCGACAACAACGGCCTGCTGGTAAAGCTGATGTTTGAAAATCGAATCCCGGTAACCAAATAAACATTCAGCGCGATTCAAACGAATGACTTGAAACGTCTTAAGACAAAGATAATCAACATAGTTACATATATCCTGAAATTCGAGACCATAAGCACCGATATTCTGGATTGGCGCACTACCGGCACACCCGGGAATCATGGCTAAATTCTCTAATCCGGGAATCTGCTGCGATACACTCCACCTCACCAATTCAGGCCAGTCTTCACCGCCCTGAACATGAAGAAAATAGTGACTTTCATCTTCCTGAACATCAATCCCCTGCAATTGATTAATAATCACGACCCCTTCATAGAACTCTGTAAACAACACATTACTGCCTTTGCCGAGTACTATTTTTGGCAACGATTGCCATTCCGGATGACGATAAACATCAATTAATTCTGCAACCGTATTGACGGTCACCAACACCTGACAAGACTGCTCAATACCAAACGTATGATAAGCACTGAGATTTTCGTTGAGATATATTTGCATGGTTTTCTTTAAATCACATAGACTACAGCCATTCTATATCAGATGAGGCCCAATCAGATATCCTATGGATCATTTATCTTTCGAAATGTTAGATCCACTCAAACTTCCTTTGGTGCAACGCTTTTATAAACAGCACTACCCGACAGCCAAGCCGAAACGCAATGAACGCATCTATACTGCGAGTATTGCCAATCAACTCTGTGCTGTGGTTCGCTTTCGCCATATTGGTACTCCTCATCTGCTTTTAACAGGGATGGCCGTCGCCAAAGAATTACGCGCTCAAGGTATAGGTCATCAACTACTGAATTACTGTGAAACACATGTTCTCAACCAACATGTCTTTTGTTTTGCTTACCGTCATTTAGAGAATTTTTATCATCAACATCATTTTGTAGTTCAGTTACCACAAGCGCTGCCGGCAGAAATTAACCAGCTCTATCAACGTTATCATCATCAAGGCAGAGATATCATTCCGATGCAATATTCCCCGCCCAATCAAGATTAATGTTCCGTCATTTTCTGTCCATTTTTTGCTGACGAGCGGAAATGATCGGTCTGAAGTGACTTAGATATAGCAATTCATTCATCGAATTTGATAGTATCGGTGCTTTGCTATATCGCATCCACTTGAATTGAAGGTACCGCATCCACGATGATTGCTCGTAGAAATCTATTCGAACAGCTACCCACTATTGCGTTAGAGCCGAAAGATTTTCAAGTCCTGTACTCCGCAGAACAATTTCGGCATCACTTGATTCAGGCGATTAGACAAGCCAATCACAGAATTTATATCGTTGCTCTTTACCTCGAAGCTGACGATGCAGGTCAGGAAATTCTGTCTGAACTTTATGCAGCGAAACAAAGAAATCCTCAACTGGACATTGTGATCTGTGTGGACTGGCACCGCGCTCAACGAGGCCTGATCGGTGCGAAACAGTCTCAGGGAAATGCAGTCATGTATGAATCATTTGCCCAAGACAATGAACATCCCATTGCGGTTTATGGTATCCCGGTCCGAGGACGAGAAGTATTCGGTGTACTACATCTCAAAGGTTTCATTGTCGATGATGAAGTGATCTACAGTGGTGCCAGCCTGAATAACATCTATCTGCATTATCAGAATCGTTACCGTTTTGACCGCTATCATTCATTTCACAACCGCGATCTTGCCAACTCGATGGTCGAGTTTATCTGTGAGCACTTATTGTCTCATCCGGCAGTCAATAATCTGGCTAATCCTTCACGTCCTGCAACAAAAGATTTGAAAACCATCATTCGCCAGTTCCGGACCCAGTTAGCACAAGCAACCTATCAGGTGCCGGATCAACCCGTCTCGCAGGACCAGATCGGTCTGACACCATTAGTGGGCGTTGGAAAGCGTGGTAATCGGCTGAATCAATACATCAGTTACCTGATTGCCCAGGCGGAAGAAGAAATTATTATCTGCACGCCTTATTTTAATTTCCCGAATAATATTGCGAATCAGGTCAAGAAAGCCCTCAAGCGTGGTGTAAAAATTCATATTATCGTGGGCGATAAAACTGCGAATGATTTTTATATTCCACCAGAAGAAACATTTAAAACTATCGGTGGATTGCCCTATTTGTATGAATTAAATTTGCGCCGTTTTGCTAAGTCGAATGAAGCCAGAATTGCCAGTCGACAATTATCCATTCATCTATGGAAACATAATGACAACAGTTTTCACTTAAAAGGGGTGTGGGTTGATAAGCGTTATATGCTTATCACTGGTAATAACCTCAATCCCAGAGCATGGAAGCTTGATCTGGAAAACGGCATTTTAATTCAGGATGACAATGCCCATCTTCAGGCTCAATTTGAACAAGAATTCGACAATATTCTTCAGCACACACAGCTCGTCTGTACTTATAAGCAGTTAGATGATTTCGAAAATTATCCGGCTGAAGTTCAACGCTTACTAAAACGGATTCGTCGGGTCAAAGCTGACCGAATTTTAAAACAAATACTTTAGACGGTTTCAAACAGCCATTTCTCGCATTAAAAAGCCTCCGAGCGGAGGCTTTTTCGTATCTATCATGACCGTTCGAATCAAATAAATGCAAATGCATCACCATAAATACGTTCACTACTCGCGTGCCTATTTTGAGTAAACTGGTCCCGAGCGGCCCCTGCCATATCAAATCGGCCTGCAATATAGATATCAAATTCTTCCAACGATTCAAAATCAGCACAGACGGCTTGCAACACATTACCTACTTTGCCATCCCAAAGCGGATCGGTTGATATCTCGACAACTGGTGTAAATGTGAGTCGGTCATGTTGAGCGGCTAAATCACGTAATTCGTCGAATGCATAGAGCTGGAGCACATCTTTTGCTCCCCAATAAAGAAAAATATCACGTTGAATATTCTGGTTCAGACAATGATCCAGAATCGAGCGTACGTAACTGAATCCGGTACCTCCGGCAATCAGTAATAAAGGACGCGTCGCATCTTCTCTCAGCCAAGCATCCCCATGCGGAACATCAATGGTGATCTCACCATCGTGCTGCAACGCTGTATTCATGGCATCAACAACTTCACTGGCATAGGCATTATGTTCAGCAGCACCAATATGTAATTCAAGCTCGCCACCTTGTCGACATGGACTACTGGCAATCGAAAACGGGCGTTTATCTCCCTCACCCATCACCACCATCAGGTACTGACCTGCATGGAAATCAACGGGTGACTCAGGTTGAAGAAGAATACGGTATGTATTACTGGCTAAAGGCCGAACTGAGTTTACTTTACATGTTATGATCATTCTGATTCCTCTTCCTTACTCATCCCAAGTAAGGACTAAATGAGTTTGAGCATAAGCCTGACAGGAAAATATCCATCCCTGAGACTGCTCTTCTTCCGTCAGCATTGGTTCTAGTTGATAGGAAACTTCTCCCGAAAGCTTTTTGCACAAACACATCCCACACGCACCGACCCGGCAGCGATATGGGAAGGGGATTTGCTGACGAATTGCCGCATCCAACACGGTTTGCCCGCGTTCTACGGTGAATTCAAGATCTTCGGGCAGCAAGCGCACCGTAAAGGTCATAATATTCCTAACTCATCCCAGATCGCATCGATCTTGCTGACAACTTCCGGATCTTTACGGATCTCCTTACCCCACTCTCTGGCGGTCTCACCTTCCCATTTATTGGTTGCATCCAGTCCCATTTTAGAGCCGAGCCCTGAAACAGGTGATGCAAAATCCAGAGAATCGATAGGCGTGTTCTCAACCATTGTCGTGTCTCGGGCTGGATCCATCCGCGTAGTAATTGCCCAGATGACATCTTTCCAATCTCGAGCATTGATATCATCATCACAGACAATCACAAACTTGGTATACATAAATTGACGTAAGAAAGACCAAACCCCCATCATGACTCGCTTGGCATGACCGGGATATTGTTTCTTGATCGTGACGACAGCCATCCGATAGGAACAGCCTTCGGGAGGAAGATAAAAGTCGACAATTTCCGGAAATTGCTTTTGTAAAATAGGGACAAAAACTTCATTCAATGCTTCGCCGAGAACTGCTGGCTCATCCGGTGGCCTTCCCGTATAGGTACTATGATAAATCGGCTGCTTTCTCATTGTCACATGAGTCACAGTAAAGACATGATGACGCTCAACTTCATTAAAATAGCCGGTATGATCACCATAAGGTCCTTCGTCTGCATACTCATTCGGATCAATATATCCTTCAAGAACAATCTCTGCGCTGGCTGGTACTTCCAGATCATTACTGATTGATTGGACGACTTCGGTCTTGCTGCCCCTCAACAATCCGGCAAATGCATATTCGGAAAGTGTATCTGGTACTGGCGTTACGGCCCCCAGAATTGTGGCGGGATCAGCGCCGAAAGCCACAGAAACCGGAAAAGGCTCCCCAGGGCGCTCAACCTGCCAATCCCGAAAATCTAATGCTCCGCCACGATGTTGAAACCAACGCATAATCACTTTGTTTTTACTGAGTTTTTGTTGTCGGTAGATCCCTAAGTTTTGTCGTTTTTTCGTCGGCCCCTTGGTGATGGTCAGCCCCCAAGTTAACAGCGGAGCCACATCACCCGGCCAACAACGCATCACCGGTATTCTATCTAAATCAACATCATCGCCTTGCCAGATAATGGCCTGACAAGCTGCTTTTTTCAAACGTTTCACCGGCATATTTAAGACCTGCTTAAAGACCGGGAGTTTATCGATTGCATCCTTAAAGCCTTTGGGCGGCTCAGGTTCTTTAAGGTAAGCAAGCAACTGACCGATTTCACGAAGCTCACTGACATCCACTCGCCCCATCCCCATCGCGACGCGTTGCGGCGTACCAAATAAATTTGCCAGGACAGGGATGTCATAACCAACTGGATTTTCAAATAAAAGTGCAGGCCCGCCCGCTCTTAAGGTCCGATCACAGATCTCGGTCATTTCATATTGAGGGTCAATCGGATGCTGAATACGTTTCAATTGACCATGCTTTTCCAAATAATCGATAAAATCGCGTAAATCCTTAAAAATCATAAGACTTCTGCCTGAATGTGATATCGAAGGCAGTATAACAAAAACGAAACAACTCTGAATTTTCTTTTTTCTATTGTGTTAGCGTTCTTGAACTCTTCAATGATGCAGCTATAACGTCGATCAGCACTAAAACAGTCGGTCATAAAAGCGAGTGTGACTATCTCAACACCTGACTCAGTACTCGAAGCTTCATATGACGGTTTGCTTTGAGCAACTCATCCAGCCAATTCCCGTATCCGGCATTTACCAATACCTGAGCAACATAGGGAGCTTCTTCCTGACTCAGTTCTTGAACCAAATACGTTTTGACCGGTTCAGGCATTGGATTGAGCCGAACTAAAGCCTCAATCGCCTGTGCTCTCAAACTTGGGTTTTTGCTCGCAGCCATCACTTGCTGCACCGAAAAGTCATCCGTCAAACCAGACAGCCGGGTTAATTCTGCTACAGAGTGATCATCTGATTTCATCAACCACAATAACCGATAAACATCTTGATCCTGACTTGTCCGAGCCAGTGCAACCATGACTTGTGTCGAAGGCAACCAGCTACGAATACTGGCATCAATCACCTGCTTGACTAAATAATCCAATCCCGACTCCGATAGACTACCCAACTCCTGAATCAACAGAGATTCCCGAGCATGGATCTGACGTTTATCTTCGGATAACCATTGTTGTAACGGCAGTTCATGTTGTTCAACTTTTAGCACAAAATCGAGGATGCCTTTCTCCTGTTGCCAGGTTTTAACTAAGCGATTGGCAACCGCTGGGTAATCAAATGCAGGCGTGGAAAATTCGAATCCTTCACCTTGTTTGGTGAGATAATAAACTGGTGGAATCAAACGCTGTTGTTCGACAAAGCGCTCCACTTGTGCAGAAAAGATAGTTTTTTCTTGTTCGAGAGTCCGGAGTAATAAAAAACGAACCGCCTCTTGCTGAGGTAAGGCTAACCGCTGCAAGGCAAACGTTAAAGAATCCATTTCATCATCAGCAATCAGCTGTTTGAATGCTTCAACTTGGTGCTGAATAGTGGGGGCTTGTAACAGTTGATTACGGCTTTGTGCATCCAATGACTGCGCAGCAACTGGAAAGCAAGTGAAACAAACACAGAGCAGGAGTTGCGATACCCACGTTCCTTGTGGCATGTGTTAACCTCCATGTAACATCTATTTTCATTTTCGGTGCATCTTTTATGAAATGCAAGAAAAAGCGCCACCGTTTCCGGTGGCGCTTTCATCATGAGAACGGTCTAGATTTTACTGGCGTCTCATCGCATCAAAGAACTCATCATTCGTCTTTGTCATCGCCAGTTTATCAATGAGGAATTCCATCGCATCAGTTTCTCCCATCGGGTGAACGATTTTGCGCAAAATCCACATTTTCTGTAACTCATCGGATTTGGTCAGTAACTCTTCACGGCGCGTTCCTGAACGGTTGAAGTCAATCGCAGGGAATACACGTTTTTCCGCAATCTTCCGGTTCAGGTGTAATTCCATATTCCCTGTCCCTTTAAACTCTTCGTAGATAACCTCGTCCATCTTCGAACCAGTATCAACCAAGGCCGTCGCGATAATCGTCAAACTACCGCCTTCTTCGACATTACGAGCCGCACCGAAGAAACGCTTAGGACGATGGAGGGCATTCGCATCCACACCACCAGTCAGAACTTTACCTGAAGAAGGAACAACCGTGTTGTAGGCACGCGCCAAACGTGTAATTGAATCCAATAAGATCACAACGTCTTTCTTGTGTTCAACCAAACGTTTCGCCTTCTCAATGACCATTTCTGCCACTTGAACGTGACGAGATGCTGGCTCATCGAAGGTAGAAGCAACAACCTCACCTTTAACCAAACGTTGCATTTCTGTCACTTCTTCCGGACGTTCGTCGATCAGCAGCACCATCAAAATACACTCGGGATGGTTGTGAGCAATGCTTTGAGCAATGTTTTGCAACAGCATTGTTTTACCAGCCTTTGGTGGGGCAACAATCAAGCCACGCTGACCTTTTCCGATTGGTGATGCTAAATCCAAGACACGAGCGGTAATATCTTCAGTCGAACCATTGCCGCGTTCCATCACCATCCGTTCGTTGGCATGTAGCGGTGTCAGGTTTTCAAACAGAATCTTGTTACGGGCGTTATCTGGTTTATCAGCATTGACTGTATTCACTTTCAGCAATGCAAAGTAGCGTTCACCTTCTTTTGGTGGCCGAATCTTCCCAGCAATCGAATCACCTGTTCGCAGGTTGAAACGACGAATCTGACTCGGTGACACATAAATATCGTCCGGTCCAGCCAGATAAGAGCTGTCTGCACTACGCAAAAAACCAAAGCCGTCCTGGAGAATTTCTAATACGCCATCACCAAAGATGTCTTCACCACTTTTTGCGTGAGCTTTTAAAATAGAGAAGATAATGTCTTGTTTTCTTAAACGCGCGAGGTTTTCAAGCCCCAGGCTCTCACCCAGCTGCACGAGCTCAGACACAGGTTTGTTCTTTAATTCTGTTAAATTCATTGTGGTGGATACTTGTTTAGTCAAAATTAGGATCTGTTTAGTAGTGTTAAGATGGATTTGGCCTCAGGATTGACCAAGAAGTGAACATATGATTCATTAGTGTGCGATAACCTAGCACTATTTATTACCCTAGTCTAGATTTTGTTTTATTTCCATGTGCAAAACCGTACATATCTCTATGTACGGTTTTCAGCCATTATAAATTGGCGTCTAAAAACTCTTTGAGCTGAGTCTTTGACAACGCACCAACTTTTGTTGCTGCAACACTACCCTCTTTAAATAGAAGTAATGTTGGAATCCCACGAATACCGAACTTCGGTGGTGTAGCCGCATTTTGATCGATATTTAATTTACCGATCATAATTTTACCTTCGTACTCATTCGCAATTTCATCCAAAATCGGTGCAATCATTTTGCATGGACCACACCATTCTGCCCAGAAATCAACAAGTACAGGGACTTTAGCATCGGTTACACTACTTTCAAACGTGTCATCGGTGAGCTGAAAAATCTTATCACTCATCTTTAACTCCAATGTATTTTCTTGGACCAGTTGCATAACAACCAGTAATTTTGATGCTCTATTGGAATGTATTTACTTCCGTATTGCAAGCTTAAGCTGATATTCTATAGTGATGAAAAAGACGCATATCACAGAGCAAAAATTCGCCGACTTGGGATTAGACCCTCAAGTTACAGCAGGTTTGGAACAAAAAGGGTTCGCTTATTGCACCCCAATCCAAGCCTTGGCGCTGCCGGTAGTGCTCTCCGGCCGTGACATTGCAGGCCAGGCCCAAACTGGGACTGGTAAAACGCTTGCGTTTCTTACTGCAACCTTTAATCATCTGCTAACTACGCCAGCTCAAGAAGAGCGGGAGCCAACTCAGCCACGAGCAATTATTATGGCACCAACTCGTGAGTTAGCGATACAAATTTTTAACGATGCAGAACCACTGGTCCAAAGTACCGGCGTAAAAGTCGCACTGGCTTATGGTGGTGAAAGTTACGACAAACAACAGTCTAAGTTACAGCAAGGTGTTGATATCCTTATCGGAACAACCGGTCGGATTATCGATTTCTACAAACAAAAAGTCTTCAACCTGAACCATATTCAGGTGGTCGTTCTCGATGAAGCAGACCGAATGTTTGATCTCGGTTTTATCAAAGATATTCGTTTTCTGTTCCGCCGAATGCCGCCACCGAAGAACCGACTGAACATGTTATTCTCCGCAACCCTCTCTTATCGGGTTCAGGAATTGGCATTTGAGCACATGAACAGTCCAGAGCATGTCGTTGTCGAACCAGCGCAAAAAACCGGACATCGAATCAAGGAAGAACTGTTTTACCCATCGAATGAGCACAAAATGGCTTTATTGCAGACCCTCATTGAAGAAGAGTGGCCGGACAGAGCAATCATTTTTGCCAATACCAAACATAAATGTGAACGAGTCTGGGGACATCTGGCTGCCGATGGTCATCGTGTCGGACTGCTGACCGGTGATGTGCCGCAGAAAAAACGGGAACGCATTCTGGAGCAATTTACTCAGGGTCAGTTGGATATCTTAGTCGCAACCGATGTTGCTGCACGAGGACTGCATATCCCTCAAGTCACTCACGTCTTTAACTACGATTTACCAGACGACAGTGAAGACTATGTACACCGGATTGGTCGGACGGGCAGAGCCGGAGAAAGTGGTCATTCGATTAGCTTCGCCTGCGAAGAATACGCTATCAATGTGCCGGGAATAGAAACATATATCGAACATTCAATTCCGGTTTCTGATTATGACCCAGCGGCATTATTGACTGACTTACCCAGTCCGTTAAAACTTGCTTCATCAAAAACATCAAGAAGAACCAATACTGGTGGTTCACGGTCTGGACGTCAGAATGGACGTGGTAATAATTCAGCCAGAAAACGTCCGCGACAAAACAACCATCAGAATAAAAATAGCTGAGTGAGTCTATGAGCCAAGCCGTATCTTCACCTCTCTATGCTGCCATCGATCTCGGATCAAACAGCTTTCATATGCTGATTGTTCGCCATGTTGAAGGCAGTATACAGACGATGGCCAAAATTAAACGTAAAGTGAGACTTGCAGCCGGACTGGATGAGAATAACTCACTCAGTCAGGAGGCGATGCAACGAGGTTGGGATTGCCTGAGTCTGTTCGCAGAACGATTACAGGATATTCCCAAGGAAAATATCCGCATTGTCGGAACCGCAACCCTCCGAACGGCCATCAATGTCGATGTATTTTTGCGTCAGGCCAATCAGATCCTTGGACATCCCATCGAAACCATTTCAGGTGAAGAAGAAGCGGCAACCATTTATAAAGGGGTTGCCCATACCTCCGGTGGCAGCGGACGTCGGTTCGTGGTTGACATCGGTGGCGCAAGTACCGAACTGATTATTGGTCAAGGTTTCGAAGCCAAAGCCTTAACCAGTTTAAAAATGGGCTGTGTCACTTGGCTCGAAAAACACTTCAGAGATCGTCAGCTCTCGCAAGCAGACTTCGAACACGCAATCGAAGACGCGAAAAAGATGCTAACGCCAATTCTGCAACAATACCGCACAATCGGCTGGGACATCTGTGTCGGTGCCAGTGGTACCGTACAAGCGTTACAGGAAATCATGCTGGCTCAGGGGATGGACGAAGTCATTACGCTGAGCAAGCTGAAGCGCCTCCAAAATCAGGCAATGCGGGCGGATCATCTCGAAGAGCTCGAAATCGAAGGACTGACGTTGGAAAGAGCGCTGGTTTTCCCAAGCGGTCTGTCGATCCTGATTGCCATATTTGAGGAATGCCAGATCGAAGCCATGACACTGGCAGGCGGTGCCCTTCGGGAAGGTCTGGTTTATGAGATGATTGAGGGATTGCGTCAGGATAATATCCGAGAGCGAACCATCCACAGTATCCAGAGCCGCTATCAAATCGATACGGTCTACGCGGCTCAAGTTTCAGACCTCGCCAGTAAATTGTTTAACCAGTGCGGTGGCACGGCATGGATCGTTGAACCACAGGCAGAAATGTTGCTCAGAGCCGCGGCACAGCTACACGAAATCGGCTTAGCCGTGGATTATAAAAAAGGCGGGGAACACAGTGCTTATTTGATCCAGCATTCGGAACTGCCCGGCTTTACCCGCGCGCAGCGTTATTGTCTTGGTGAGTTGGTCCGTCGCTATCGCGACAATATCACTTCCATGCCAGAACAATACGCCCTTTCAGGCGCCAGTAGTAAACGCTTACTCAGGCTCTTACGTCTTGCGGTGTTACTAAGCCACCGACGCAATTCAGCACTCGAACCTCGTGTACAACTGGATTGCTCGGAAGACACGCTCCAATTATCGCTGAATGCCCAATGGCTCGATGCGAACCCATTGACCAAAGCTGAACTGGAAATTGAAGCCAACCGACAAACCGATATGGGATGGCCATTGGAAGTCATTGCCCAACCCTAACCGATCAGCTGGTTGGAATGCTCGCTGAATGACCCGACCAAACCGGTCGGGTTACTTCTGCGCCACACTCATCAACACAAAATCTGACACACAATATCAGCCGTTCGTCTGAGCCCTCAATCTTCGTTGGTCATATCGTAACCTTGCCGAGCACGGATTTGCTGTCGCACACGATTGAGTACCGCCCGTAATTTCAAAGGCTTGACCGGTTTTGGTAAAAAACTAAATCCGTTTGACTGAATCGCATCCATCATCTCTTGCGTCCGATCGGCACTGATAATAATCCCTTCAAACTGATTCCCCAGACGCAAACGGCACTGCTGCAAGACTTCCAACCCTGTCCGTCCCTGCTCCAAGCGGTAATCGGACAAAATGACATCCGGTATCCACCCACCATCCAGAGCTCTCAAGCTCTCGACCAAATGAGTTGAGGTGCGAATATCACAGCCCCAACGCGATAACAGATCAGACATTCCAATCAGAATATCGACTTCATTATCCACACATAACACTTTAATCTGCGATAAATCAGTCACGTCATTGACGGCAGGCACAACTTTATCGGCAACGTCACGAGGATGAGAACGTTGCAGTGATAACGAAAATACACTGCCATGTCCGGGCCACGAGCGCATTGAGATTTCATGCCCCAACACATAGGCAATCCCTTTCGAGATGGCCAAGCCGAGCCCAAGCCCCTGCTCAGAACGAACCTGCCCGCCACGATTAAACTCTTCAAAAATCTCATGCTGCTTATCTGGTTCAATCCCGATCCCGTTGTCCCAGACCTCAATGCGAACTTGCGCGCCAACATGACGAATACCGAGTACCACTTTCCCATGGGGCGCATAGCGGAACGCATTGGTCAGGAAGTTCTGAACAATTCGCCGGAGTAACTTCGGATCGGACTTCACCACCACCGACGAAGGCACCAGCGTAAAATCAATGCCCTGCTGTTTAGCGATTGCATGAAATTCAGCATTCAAATTCACCAAGACATCATGAATGGCGAAACTGTGAATATTGATATCCAACTTCCCGGATTCGAGTCGGGAAATATCCAGCAAATCCCCGATCAGTTCCTCTGCTGCCCCCAATGCGCTCTCAATATGTGCAGAGAGGCGTTGCACTTCCGCTTCCCGGGCAATTTCCGACAGCGACGACGCAAATAGCCGGGCGGCATTGAGCGGTTGCATCAAATCATGGCTCACCGCTGCCAGAAAACGAGACTTGGAACGGGATTCCCGTTCCGCCCGTTGTGTCTCCTGCACCAACTGACGATTGAGTTTTTCTAGCTCCTGAGTTCGTTGATGCACTCGCTCTTCCAGCGATTCATTGGCCTGTTTGAGCGCATCTTCAGCTTCACGGAACGCGGTAATATCGGTAAAACTCATGACAAAACCACCACCGGGCATCGGATTGCCTTGAACCTCAACCACCCTCCCATCCGGTCGAACGCGCGAAGAGGTGTGTCGGGTCCCATGCTCCAAATGCTCAACCCGCTTGCGCACATGAGTTTCAACATCACCCGGCCCACACAACCCCTGTCGCGCATTATGACGAATAATATCGGCAATCGGCCGGCCAACCTGAATCAATCCCGGCGGATAAGAAAACAACTCCAGATAACGCTGATTCCAGGCGACCAAACGCAGCTGTTTATCAACCACCGTCAATCCTTGTCCGATGTGTTCGATAGCCCCCTGAAGCAGACTCCGGCTGAAGTCATACAACTCTGACGCTTCATCGACAATCGCAGCGACTTCTTCAAGGTGCATATTTTTACCCTGCAATGCAGAAGCAAGGACTAACTTCGCTGAAGATGCGCCAAAAACACCAGCCAATACCCGTTCGGCATGACGGATCAGTACCGCCGGAGCCTGCTGATTGGGTAAATAACGCTTCTGCTGCTGCGCCCAGAATTGTTCGAACGCGACTTTCATTCTGCCTCGCCCGACAAAACGGGCAACCAGCATTTCCAGTTCCGCAACAGACACTCGACTCTGGTAGAGCGTCATATTTTCGTTATCAGGGAATGGTGTGCCGACGAATGTGGCTGACTGTAAGCGCTCACTCAGACTCGGACGAGTAATGATGGAAATGCTCCAATAGCAGAGGGTATTAAGCACAACACTGAGGATCATTCCCCAGTCAGACCTTGATATGCCTAACCCGGCAATCGCTTCAGGAGGGCTAATCAGCCAGATGAGCGGGTTAGACTGTGCATCTCCGGCCAATAAGTGCGTCTGAACCATTAAGGTAATCAACCAGAGTGAAAAGCCAACCGCCAAACCGACATAAACACCTTTTTTATTGCCGTCACGCCAGTAAATCCCACCAATCAATGCAGGTGCGAACTGAGCAATCGCCGCAAAAGAGAGGAACCCAATCGCAGAAAGCGACGGCACCGCATCCAGTACGCGATAGAATCCCCATGCACAAGCCAGTAACACTAAAATCAATCCACGGCGGATTCTGAGTAACAAACGGGAAAAGTGACGATGCCCCTGATGAGAAAAGCGCATCCGCCGGAGTAAAAAAGGCACCACCAGATCATTAGAAACCATAATGGTAAGCGCAATCGTCGAAACAATAACCATCCCGGTCGCAGCCGACGTCCCCCCTAGAAACGCAATCATCGCTATCACATCCGCATCGACAGCCTTAGGGATACTAATCACGAAGGTTTCTGCCAAACTGGCATCCATCATCCCCGAACCGACCCATGATATCGGCAGAACAAACAGCCCCATCAGAATCAGGTAAACCGGAAATATCCGCCGGGCAATATGGAGATCCTGTGGTTTTTCATTCTCGACAACCATGGTATGAAACTGGCGAGGCAGGCAAATAATCGCCAGGATGGTCAAAACAAGGTGAATGAGCAATGTCGGCCAATGCGGTGCCACCATCGATTCGCGCACGATATCACCCAGATCGAATGATGTCTGATGCCAACCAATATAAACGATGAACAGACCAACCCATAGAAAAGCCACCAGCTTAACCAACGACTCAAAAGCAATCGCCATCATCATACCGCGATGATGCTCAGTATTATCGATATGCCGGGTGCCAAACAAAATGGTAAATACGGCGAGCGCCAATACAACCACCCAAGATATGTGACTTTCGGTCAACTGCTCTGGGAAAGGAAAATCTGACGTCACGACATGGATACCCATCGTCACACCACGAAGTTGCAGGGCGATGTAAGGCAGAATACCGATGACTGCAATCAGCGTTGCAGCCACAGCAAGCCCTTGAGATTTGCCATAACGTGCTGCGATAAAATCAGCAATAGACGTAATATGTTCGCGCTTCGCAATGAGCATCAGACGGGCTAATATCCGCCAGCCAAAGACAAAGACGAGAATCGGTGCGAGATAAATCGGTAAAAATGACCAAGCATGATTGGTGGCTTGTCCGACCGTGCCGTAGAACGTCCACGAAGTACAATACACTCCGATAGATAAGCTATAAATCCAAGGCCGGAAGCGTGCCAGCCAATTCAGATTTTTGTCACCGTACCAAGCAATAAAGAACAGCAGTCCTAAATAAAGAAACAGAACCGGAATGACAATCCATGACTGCATGAAATGCTCCTTATCGCTAAGACGGAAAATAAGTCAGAAAATAAGACAGAAAGTAAAGAATAGATGGCTTCATTGTCTGACTCACTGAAATCAAAACAATTTTATATCGAAAATGATTCACATTGCAGTGCAGTGGTAAGCCAATGAGATCCCAGACGCATAGATAGATGGTTTTCGGGATCTCCGGGAAGAAGGTGTGGCACATGTCAGGCAGTTCAATCGCTCGTGGTCTTGCAAGCCTCTTTATGCTGCGTAAAGATGAGATTGCGTAAAGAGGCTCTTTATTTTCTATCCTTGCCCGGGCGCAGAATCTAAATGATGCTCCCGCACAGAATGGCGGGGCTCCAACCGAACAAAAAGCGCCGCAACCCCCATCAGGGCCATTCCCCAGAAAATGTTAGCGCCCCAGCTTTCAAATCCCCAGCCACTGATTGCCGTCATCGTTGCAATCACCGCCCCCAGAGGAATGGCATTGTACAGTGACTGTAATGCAACCATTCTCTCCGGGACAGATTGTTGGATATAACGAATGGTCGCCAGATGTGCGACCGCAAATGTCAGGCTGTGAAGCAATTGAATCAATACCAGTGCGGCAAGCTCAGTGGTGAAAGCCGTTAAACTCCAGCGCACCACAACCGCACAGGAAGAAAGCAAAAACATCCCCCGGATCGACCATGAACCGAACAGGCGGCGACTGAGCGCAAAAATACAGATCTCCGCAATGACGCCCAAACTCCACAGGTAACCAATAATTTCTTCTGAATGTCCGACCGATTTCCAATACACAGAACTGAAACTGTAATAAGCCGCGTGACTCCCCTGAATCAGAGAAACCAGTACTAAAAACTTAATCACTTGCTTATCTTTCAGCATGTCGATTAGTTTAGGGCGCACCACTTGTGTTTCGGTGTGCGTCACCGGAGTGGGATTTGGCGCGCGCAGACTGATTAAAAATGTCACACTCATGCCCAATAACGCGGTATACAGAATCCAGTCATTCCCCCAATGCGCAACAACCCAGCCAACCACCAGCGAACCAACAATGAACGCAACCGACCCCCACAACCGAGTCCGGCCGTAATCGAGCATTTTCATCTTGGTGTAGTAGTTGGCTAACGTGTCCGAAAGGGGGATGATCGGCCCAAAGCAGGAATTAAACAGGATGGTTGCCAGCGCAATCCAGATCAGATTCTCCACGGCAAAAATATGCGCAGCAATGAATCCAATCGCCAATAGAGTCAGCACTCTCAGCATCGGCACATACCATTCAGCGCGGTGGACTCTCGGCGTCACCAGTAAATTCGCCAGACAGCGGGTACCGAACGCGAGCCCCATGATCAGTCCGATATCGGTTGATGCGACGCCTTCACTTTTGAGCCACAACGCCCAAAATGGCGTATAGATGCCATAGACAAAGAAAAAACCGAAATAATACTGAGAGATCCAACGGAACGGAGAAATACTGAACATAACAACCTACTGATGCAAAAAGCGACGGATGACGGATGTATACCCAAATGACCTCAAGATGCAGTTTCAGTGAACTCGCCCTTCGGGAGTGCTTCTATCAGCGCCTTTCTGTGTCAAATGCTATTGAAATGGGAAGGCCATTCCTGCCGACATTTTCCTTGAATGACGCCGATTGAAGACACTCTGAATCCGGCATCTTGAGGTTACTTGGGTATAGATAACCGCGCCTATTATGCTTTGAATGCCATATCAGGAAAAGGGAATATTACTCAACACAATGTTTCCTCTATCTCTTATGTTTTTCCGATAATGACTCATCCTGATACGGATGCGTTGCGAACGTTATATTTCTTCTCTTTGAATGCGTACCACTTGAGCCATCGTTGCTGGCATTAGACCAAAGTCGTCTGGAGGCAAATCAGATTTCAGCCAAAATTAAATCAGATGCCCTCGACCAGAAAGGTTGCTATGCCAGATAAATTCAATCTTCAGTCACCCCCATTTGATCGCCTGACCGCAGCACAACAGCAGCAGCTTCTCTCCGCGCTGGATGTCGCTTATTTTCGGTCGAGGGACACATTGTTGCATCGCGGTGAGAGTGGACAATATCTGCACATTCTCATCAAAGGTGTGGTTGAAGAACGCTCAGAAGATGGTCAGGAAGTCTTTGCTCACTACGCGGGCGAAGATATTTTCGATGTTCGTTCCCTGCTTGACGGAACAGTCAGACATCAATACGTCGCACTGGAAGATACGCTGGCCTATCAATTACCCAAATCAGTTTTTCTGGATTTTTATCATCAGAACGGACAATTTGCGGCTTATTTTGATAGTAACCTCGCCACCCGTCAGGCGCTGCTCGAAAATGCACAACAACAGCAGAACCTCGCAGAGTTCATTCTGACCAAAGTAGATCGGGAGATTTATCATCCACCAATCATCGTCACCCCGGAGCAAACCATCGCTGATGTCACAGGGTTGCTGAAAGACAACAACTGCGATGCCGCATTGGTACAGTTATCGGCAAACGACGCACGATTCACGCAGACAACGTATCCGTATGCCATTGTGACCCGAACGGACATGCTCCATGCTTTGGCATTAGACACGCTATCGGTTAGCACACCGGTTGGTCAAATCGCCACTTTCCCGGTCTTTCAGGTGAATGATGGGGAGTTTCTATTTAATGCAATGGTGATGATGATCCGTAACCGAATCAAACGGATCATGGTATGTGACGGCAACCAAGCCGTTGGCATGTTGGATATGACCCAAATTCTCAGTACCTTTTCCACCCACTCCCACGTACTGACACTGAGCATTGCCAGAGCCTCCAGTATTGAAGAGCTGACCATCGCTTCTAACCAACAACACAAATTAGTCGAAAACCTCGTCAGCAACGGCATCAGAACCCGTTTTATGATGGAGCTGATTGCCGCAGTCAATGAACAAATCATCGAGAAAGCCTTTGAACTCATCGTGCCGCCGGTGATGCAACAGCAATGCTGCCTACTCGTTTTAGGCTCAGAAGGACGCGGAGAACAAATTCTCAAAACGGATCAGGACAATGCATTAATCATCAAAGATGGGACAGACTGGCCGGATTGCCAGCATGTGATGGATAAACTGACACATACCCTGATACAACTCGGTTATCCGGTCTGTCCGGGCAAAGTGATGGTCAACAATCCACACTGGGTGAGATCCCAGCGAAACTGGCAAACAACACTCTCACAATGGGTCGGGCAAGCCAAACCAGAACAAATCATGAATATCGCCATTATGGCGGATGCTCACGCCGTCGCTGGTAATCGGTCGCTGTTATATTCCGTACGAGACCACCTCTCCGGGCTCATGGCTGATCAAGAGTTGATCCTGTCAGCTTTCACTCGCCCTGCACTGAATTTCTCCCTGCCACTGACATTATTCGGCAACGTGAAATCCTCTAAATCAGGGCTGGATATCAAACAAGGGGGGATTTTCCCGATTGTCCATGGCATCCGGGCACTGAGTCTAGAATACCGGATAACAGAACAAAACACGTTTAAGCGTATCGAAGCGCTCACCCAAAAACGCGTGCTGGAACAACAAACCGCTGACAATCTGAGTGAAGCGCTCAAACTCTTCTTTAAACTGCGGCTCATACAACAACTGCAACAACCGGAACGCCATAATCATTTGGACATTAAATTACTCGACAGCACGGAACGGGACTTATTGCGTCATAGCTTGCATATCGTCAAAAAATTCAAGCAATGGTTGTCCTATCACTACCAGATTAGAGACTAAGCCCATGAACCGAATCTCACGCCGATACTGGTACTACAAACTCAAAGACTCCGCTTATCGGTGCCTGTTCTTACCACCGGAGCATCAGGAATTCGTCTCACTGGATTGCGAAACAACCAGTCTCAATCCGCAACAGGCAGAGCTGGTTTCAATTGCTGCCACAAAAATTGTCGGTAACCGGATTCTGACCAGTCAGTCATTTGAAGTGAAGCTGTGTGCGCCCAGAACACTAAATGCAGATTCAGTCCGGATTCACCAGATCCGCCATCAGGATCTCAGTGATGGCCTCACAGAAGCCGAAGCGCTGATCCAGTTATTGGATTTTATCGGTAACCGACCGCTGGTGGGGTATCACATCCGCTATGATAAAACTATTCTCGATATTGCCTGTCGCAAGCATCTGGGCTTTCCGCTACCGAACCGCCTGATTGAAGTGAGCCAGCTCTATCATGAACAACTGGAAAAAATGCTACCGAATGCCTATTGCGACCTCAGTCTGGAAGCCATTTGTCGTCATCTGGATCTGCCGTTGCAAAATAAACATGATGCCTTGCAAGATGCGCTCTCTGCTGCGTTGGTATTTGTACGTTTAACACAAGGTGATCTCCCCGCCTTTTCTTCAGCCTGAACGCGGTCATTTTCTGCGAGGGACCACTCACAACAAACCGTGTTCCCGACATTTGTGACACCTTGAATCACAATGATTTTTTACTCACAGATCTCATTTAGCCTAAAGTCTAATTGTGCAATCCCCCTATCTGAACAAGAGTTATTACACCTAGGTAACCTCAAAGCACGCCAATCGGGTGAGTTCGAGTTCATTTGGGTACAAGAATTTCGATCCTCCGAAAATATTTATTACAAGCCCAAAGCAATCATGATGAATCGGAGCGGTCCCTGCATTCAAAAGGAGAAGAAGCTATGAGTGATGTTCATGTTTATCCGGTTAAGAACAATATTAAAGAACATACCCACGCGGATAACGACACTTACTTATCAATGTACCAACGCTCAGTTAGCGACCCAGAGGGATTCTGGAAAGAACACGGGCAGATCGTCGATTGGATAACCCCTTACACCAAAGTCAAGCAAACCTCATTTGATACCGGTCACGTGGATATCCGCTGGTTTGAAGATGGGACGCTGAACGTTTCTGCCAACTGTATTGACCGTCATCTCGCGGCACATGGCGATGACGTGGCAATCATCTGGGAAGGTGATAACCCGAATGAAGATAAAACGCTGACCTTCAATCAACTTCATCAAGATGTCTGCCGCTTTGCTAATGTTCTGAAAGATCAGGGCGTGCGGAAAGGTGACGTCGTTTGTCTTTATATGCCAATGGTGCCGGAAGCCGCGGTTGCCATGCTGGCTTGTACCCGTATTGGTGCAGTCCATACCGTGGTATTCGGAGGATTCTCCCCGGAAGCACTCGCAGGACGCATCATCGACTCCGACGCCAAAATAGTCATTACCGCAGATGAGGGGGTTCGGGGTGGACGGGCAGTCCCCCTGAAGAAGAATGTCGATGAAGCCCTGACCAATCCTGAAGTCAAAACCATCAGTAAAGTCGTGGTACTAAAACGCACCGGTGGCAGTATTGACTGGCATGATCACCGGGATGTCTGGTGGCACGAAGCGACGTCTAAAGCATCGGACGACTGCCCGGCAGAACCCATGAAAGCAGAAGATCCCCTGTTTATCCTGTATACGTCCGGTTCAACGGGTAAACCCAAAGGTGTTTTACACACAACCGGGGGTTATCTGGTTTATGCCGCCATGACCTTTAAGTATGTTTTTGACTATCAACCCGGAGAAGTCTTCTGGTGTACCGCGGATGTCGGCTGGATCACCGGTCACACCTATCTGGTTTACGGCCCGCTAGCCAATGGCGCGAAAACCATTCTGTTTGAAGGTGTCCCAAACTATCCGGACACCAACCGCATGAGTCAGGTGGTCGATAAACATCAAGTGAATATTCTCTATACTGCACCGACGGCAATCCGGGCACTGATGGCAAAAGGCAATGAGGCAATCGACGGCACCTCACGAGACAGTTTACGCATCATGGGATCGGTGGGTGAGCCAATCAATCCGGAAGCGTGGGAATGGTATTACCGGACGATAGGTAATGAGAAGTCTCCGATTGTTGATACATGGTGGCAAACAGAAACGGGTGGCATTCTGATCACACCACTTCCCGGAGCAACCGCGTTGAAACCCGGCTCAGCCACGCGACCATTCTTTGGTGTCCAGCCCGCACTGGTCGATAACGTGGGCAATCTCATTGACGGGGCAGCAGAAGGGAATCTGGTCATTCTCGACTCTTGGCCCGGTCAAATGCGTACGGTATACGGAGATCACGAGCGGTTCGAACAGACCTATTTCTCCACTTTCAAAGGGATGTACTTTACCGGTGATGGTGCCCGCCGTGATGAGGACGGCTATTACTGGATTACCGGTCGTGTGGATGACGTCCTCAATGTTTCCGGTCACCGTATGGGAACCGCAGAAGTCGAATCCGCACTGGTGGCATTCGATAAGATTGCAGAAGCGGCAGTTGTCGGGATTCCACACGATATTAAAGGTCAGGCTATTTACGCCTACATCACGCTCAATGATGGTATCTACCCCTCTTCTGAATTACATAAAGAAGTCAAAGATTGGGTACGTAAAGAGATTGGCCCAATCGCGACACCGGATATACTCCACTGGACCGATGCGCTGCCGAAAACCCGTTCCGGGAAAATCATGCGTCGCATTCTGCGCAAGATTGCCAACGGAGACACCAGCAATCTGGGCGATACGTCAACACTCGCAGACCCAAGTGTGGTTGATAAGCTGATCGCAGAGAAAGCAGCTCTCAGTTAAAACAACCTCAAATTCACACGAACGCTCCTGAACTGTGAAGCCATCTCTCCGATGGCTTCATTTTTTAAGCCCAGACCAAACAGCACATAACCGGTTTGTACGATGGTCTTCCCTGCCTTGCTCTCCTCCAGCCCCACTTATTTGAACGCACATCACATTTTATGAATTCCGCACCTTTTTATCGTCAAATCACTATCGCGTCCGCACTGAACATCAAGTGAAATACTCTCTTCTAACGGTGATCCCTTTCTGCTCCAAGGTTTGCAGTACCAGTGCGCTGAACCAAGTTTGTGGTGGTGTCCACAAAACCATTGCTGATCTTTATGGTCATAAGACGATAAAGATATAATTATCACTTTTCCACAAAGCACGTAGAACTTGGGTTCAGCCCCCTCTCACATAAGCCGAAACGGTGATTAGACCAGTAATTTGCTGCCATTTGTGTTGAATTAGCTATAATCATGAGCAATTCACCATTTTTTGATTTTCTTGAAAAAAAATTGTGTGAAAAAACCTAAAATATGGGAACATGTAAACAAGACCTCATTATTGAGTAAGATGACGACACAATGACGACAAAATTACGTATTCTTGTGCTAAACGGTCCTAACCTGAATTTACTGGGCCTGCGTGAACCGGCACATTACGGTTCTCAAACGCTTCCTCAGATCATTGACCGACTCCGTCACCAAGCCGATCAGGCTGGTGTTGCGCTAGAGCATCTGCAATCGAATCGTGAGTATGAACTGATCGAAGCAATTCATCAGGCATACGAGAACATTGACTTCATCATTATCAACCCGGCCGCATTCACCCATACCAGTGTTGCACTGCGGGATGCGCTTTTGGGGGTCAACATTCCTTTTATTGAGGTACATCTTTCTAATGTTCATGCCCGAGAACCTTTCCGTCACCATTCTTATTTGTCAGATAAGGCTCACGGTGTGATTTGCGGTTTAGGTGCGCAGGGCTATGAATTTGCGTTGTCGGCAGCCATTACCAAACTGCAGGCAAAATAACACTCGACATCCCGCGGCTGTTGTTCGGGTTGTCTTATTCACAAGATCAAAGAGAAAAGACAATGGATATTCGTAAAATAAAAAAACTTATCGAATTAGTTGAAGAGTCAGGCATTGCTGAACTGGAAATTTCTGAAGGTGAAGAATCAGTACGCATCAACCGTTACGGTGCGCCAGCTTCATCACCCATCCAGTATGCGCCAGCCCAATATGCACCTGCGCCAGTCGCTGCACCTGCGGCCCCCGCAGCAGAAGCTGTCAGCGCACCAGTTGAAGCGCCACAACCAACCGGTCATCAAGTGCTTTCACCAATGGTCGGTACTTTCTACAGCTCTCCAAGCCCAGATGCAGCACCATTCGTAAAAGTTGGTCAGAAAGTGAGTGTCGGCGATCCACTATGTATTGTTGAAGCCATGAAAATGATGAACCAAATCGAATCTGACAAATCAGGTGTCGTCAAAGCAATTCTCGCTGAGAACGGTCAGCCAGTTGAGTTCGATCAGCCTCTTGTTATCATCGAATAATTGAGGTCAAATTGATGCTAGATAAAATTGTCATCGCGAACCGGGGTGAAATAGCACTCCGTATTCTTCGCGCCTGTAAAGAGCTAGGGATCAAAACGGTCGCTGTCCATTCCACAGCAGACCGAGACCTCAAACATGTCTTACTTGCTGATGAATCCATCTGTATTGGACCAGCACGTAGTATCGATAGCTACTTAAATATTCCACGCATTATCTCAGCAGCAGAAATCACGGGAGCCGTTGCGATTCACCCGGGTTACGGTTTCTTGTCTGAAAATGCAGATTTTGCTGAGCAAGTTGAGAAATCAGGCTTCATTTTCGTCGGTCCTAAAGCTGATACCATCCGTATGATGGGTGATAAAGTTTCTGCAATCTCCGCCATGAAAAAAGCCGGTGTACCTTGTGTACCGGGTTCAGATGGGCCGCTCGGAGACGATGTCGAGAAAAATAAATCCATCGCGAAGCGTATCGGTTATCCGGTAATTATTAAGGCTTCCGGTGGCGGTGGTGGTCGTGGTATGCGTGTGGTTCGCAGTGAAGCAGAACTCATTTCGTCCATCACTATGACTCGTACCGAATCCAAAGCAGCATTCAACAACGATATGGTTTACATGGAGAAATTCCTGGAGAACCCACGTCACGTTGAAGTTCAGGTTATTGCCGACGGTCAGGGTGGTGCGATCCACTTGGGCGAGCGTGACTGTTCAATGCAACGTCGTCACCAGAAAGTTGTTGAAGAAGCACCGGCACCGGGTATTACCGAAGAAATGCGTAAATACATCGGTGAACGTTGTACACGCGCCTGTGTTGAAATCGGCTATCGGGGTGCGGGTACATTTGAATTCCTCTATGAAAACGGCGAGTTCTATTTCATTGAAATGAACACTCGGATTCAGGTCGAACACCCGGTTACAGAAATGGTCTCTGGTGTCGATCTGATTAAAGAGCAGCTTCGTGTTGCGGCAGGTCAGCCGCTGTCATTCACACAGGATGATATCAAACTGCGCGGCCATGCGATTGAGTGTCGTATCAATGCCGAAGATCCAGAGCGCTTCCTCCCTTCACCGGGTAAAATTGAGCGCTTCCACGCTGCCGGCGGGATGGGTATTCGTTGGGAATCTCATATCTACTCGGGTTATACCGTGCCTGCGCACTATGATTCGATGATTGGTAAACTGATTGCCTACGGTGAAAACCGTGATGTTGCGATTGCGCGGATGAAAAATGCCCTCAACGAAATGATTGTTGAAGGGATCAAAACCAACATCCCGCTTCAGTTGAAAATCATGAATGATGAAAACTTCCAGCATGGTGGCGCCAACATCCACTATCTGGAGAAAAAACTCGGTATCAACCAATAATCTGCGGTAGATGAACAAAGAGTTAAGCCTCCCTTCGGGGAGGTTTTTTTGTTCACTTTTTTGTTCAAGACAAGCCCTATTCAAAAAATGAATATCTGCTACACTCTCGGCCATTCAACCCACGGAAAGAGTCAATCACATGCCTTGGATTCAAATAAAACTCAATGCCAACAACGATAATGCCGAAACAATCGGTGATATGTTGATGGAAGACACCGGTGCGTTATCCGTCACATTTCTTGACGCGAAAGACACCCCTGTCTTTGAACCCCTTCCGGGAGAAACTCGCCTTTGGGGAGATACCGATGTGCTCGCGTTATATGACGCAGAAGCCGACACCGATACTATCGTTGCACAAATCAAAACCAGCCAGCTTCTGCCTGCGGACTTCTCTTATAAAGTCGAGCAGATTGAAGATAAAGACTGGGAACGGGAATGGATGGACAATTTCCACCCAATGAAATTTGGCAATCGCCTGTGGATTTGTCCAAGCTGGAAAGAGATTCCCGATCCAGATGCGGTCAATGTGATGCTGGATCCCGGCTTGGCATTCGGCACCGGCACACATCCGACAACCGCGTTATGTTTAGAATGGCTCGAAGGGCTGGATCTCAGCGGAAAAACCGTAATTGATTTCGGGTGCGGCTCTGGCATTCTGGCGATTGCAGCAATTAAGTTGGGTGCCAAACAAGTGATTGGTGTCGATATTGATCCACAAGCCTTACTCGCTTCCAAAGACAACGCCCAGCGCAATGGCGTAGAAGATCAGCTCGCGGTGTACCTCCCGCAAAATCAACCCGACAATCTCAGTGCCGATATCGTAGTGGCAAACATCCTGGCCGGCCCGCTCAAAGAGCTTTCTCCGGTCATTCAGTCTTTGGTTCGTCCCGGCGGACAACTGGCAATGTCAGGCGTGTTAGAGACTCAGGCTGAAGACGTTGCCAGTTTCTATCGCAACCAGTTTGATATCGAGCCCATTATTGAAAACAACGAGTGGTGCCGAATTTCTGGTCAAAAGAAATAACGCCAGTGAATGAGACTCACTAATTGACTGAAAAATCGACAATTTACAGAAACAAATTGTAAATGCTCAAATATTAGTCTTTTCACACCGCGAAAAAATGCGTAAAATGCGCGCCCTTGCTGCCTTATAACTGTAATGACGTGTTAAAAATCGGAAACCACCAACTCAAGAACAGTCTGATCGTTGCCCCAATGGCAGGTGTCACCGACAGACCTTTTCGCGAGTTATGTCTTCGCTATGGTGCTGGCATGGCTGTCAGTGAAATGATGTCATCCAATCCGGCATTGTGGAAAACGTCAAAGTCGAAACAGCGGATGGTCCATGAGGGCGAATCAGGGATTCGTTCGGTTCAGATCGCAGGTTCCGATCCGCAGTTAATGGCAGAGGCTGCGCAATTCAGCGTTGAGAACGGTGCGCAAATCATCGATATCAACATGGGTTGCCCGGCAAAGAAAGTGAATAAGAAGTTGGCAGGTTCCGCCCTGTTACGCTACCCAGATCTCATTGAGGATATCCTCACAACGGTAGTGAAGGCTGTTCGTGTGCCTGTGACGCTAAAAACACGAACCGGTTGGGATACAGCGCATAAGAACTGTGTTCACATCGCAAAGCTGGCCGAAGACTGCGGCATTCAGGCACTCGCGCTTCACGGAAGAACCAGAGCCTGCCTTTATCGCGGTATGGCAGAATATGACAGCATTAGAGCGGTCAAACAGGCCATCTCGATTCCGGTGATTGCCAATGGTGACATCGATAGTCCGGAAAAGGCCAAATATGTACTGGAATACACCGGCGCTGACGCATTAATGATTGGTCGCCCGGCACAAGGACGACCATGGATTTTTCAGGAAATCCAACATTTTTTGGAAACCGGCACAACAATGCCCGCGCTTCCCGTTCAGGAAGTTAAAAGCATTTTGCTTGGTCATGTACAAGCGCTCCATCAATTTTACGGAGCGTACTTGGGGCCACGTATCGCACGTAAACATGTGGGGTGGTATCTCAAAGAACATGAACAGGCAAGTGGGTTTCGACGGACCTTCAATGCCATAGAAGCAGCCCCGCTGCAACTGGAAGCACTCGAAGGTTATTTTGATAACGTTGCATCATAAAATTAAGAGAAGAGCTAGACCGAATATGTTCGAACAAAATCTGACTTCAGAAGCTTTAACCGTTACTACCGTTACTTCACAAGACCAAATCACCCAGAAGCCTCTGCGTGATTCCGTTAAAGCATCTCTTAAAAACTATCTTTCCCAGTTAAATGGCCAAGAAGTAAGTGAATTATACGAATTAGTTCTAGCTGAAGTTGAGCAGCCGCTGCTCGATACGATCATGCAGTACACTCGCGGTAACCAAACCCGTGCAGCAACCATGATGGGTATCAACCGCGGAACACTTCGCAAGAAACTGAAAAAGTACGGCATGAACTAATCACTGTTCATTAACCATTTGAATTTAAAGCCCGAAGCTGAGAAATCCGCTTCGGGTTTTTGTTTGTGCTACACACATTGCTACACACAATAAATTTTGCACACCCTTGTGTATAGACGTTCTTGTCATTCAACATCATCAATGACTCGACCGATTAAACGTTGCATTGCTTCTCAGGCATCCAAAAGCACTCAGCAGTGTTTTTCGTCAGTGATGGGGTTTCTCTATCTCATTCATAGAAAAAGAGCCGCACAAGGCGACTCTGAGTTATATAGAACTTATTCCCCGGACATTCACTCAATCTGATATTCTTGCATCAACCTTGCCACCTCACAGGTCAACAAGTTGTTGATATACAGGATAACGTCACACAATTCTTTCTGATCAGCATCCATACAATGTGCCTGACAATCCATCAGATATTCGCGTGCTTTTTGAGTGAGACTAAATTCAGGGGGCATGTTCTCCTCCATAAATGATACTCCTTGGGATAATAAAGAGGATGAATCACCACACAGAGGTCCTAATCAATGGGTGGTGAGCTGAACGAGTTTAGGACAACCGCTCCCAAGGTCGCGGCCTGACCGAAGTCAGCCTCAATCCAGCCCACCATAATTTAGGTGTGCTAAGACCGCACATAAAAATGCCAGCAAAAAGCTGGCGACAATGCGCCTTGGGGAAAACGATGCGGGGTCCTAATCCCGGTACTGGATTTTGCCAGCACACAGGTAGATTAGTTCTGTTGGAGAGATGTGTCAAATGGAGATGCTCAGAGATCTGTACGTTGTCTTCTGTTCTAGATATTCATTGCCTTCGAAATCATCACTAAAATAATGAAGAAAAATAGACTCCAAAACCAAAGTGAGTGAAGCCACATGACGAACCAAAAGCTTCTCTTGTTTGTTGTGGCTCTTTTTCGAATAAATGGGAATAGAATGCAATAGCAGTGAAACCTTGTTCCAATTGCCTGAAAAGTATAATCCAAGCCAGCAATCAGAGCTGATTCATTCCTGCTTTTAAATCGTTCAGAAGCTAATTGTTCATCCAGAAATAGAATGTGTTTATATCCTCCTAAGGCTGTTCGGATGGAAAAGAACAGAAAAGGAATAGCCCAGAAGCCAACCCAAAGACCAAAAAATATTCTGAAAAATATGACGAATTCATTTACTGTCATTCAAACAATTCCTTCACTGGCTCTACAACATATTCATAGAATACATCTCCTAAAGCTTTCCCGGCTGCACCACCACCAACACCCCCAGCGACACCTCCACCCCAGCTACCAAGGAATCCTCCTGTTTCCCTTGTTATGGTTTTTCCACACTCGCCAGCCCCGTCAATAGTACATGCTTCATAAACACTATTAACGCCACTTGCAGCCCCCAAAACCAGCCCCACATATCCTATACTTTTTGCACTTGCTACACCTTTAGAGATGTTCGCAACCCGCTTACCAAGGCTAGGTACTGTACCTTTCGCGATTATTTCATCAGCATGATGAATCACCGACTTTGTAGAGAGCCTGAGTGACTTTTTCACCTGACGGAAAGCTGGGATGTTTATAGCGCGACTTGAGAAACGAGTAAATGATTGATCCAATTTCTTGAGTAAAGCCGCACGCTCGGCAATAAAAGAACGGCTACTGAGCAATTAATTACCAACCGATCTTGTTGCTTGCTTAATGTCTTCGGAAATTTTACGAAGACATCGTCTCGCACTGGCACTTACTCCCGATAACTGATGAAATCCGTGAATGACACCTAAGTAGCGTTCACAATACGCTTCCACCCCAGCATTGAGTAATTGTCTATAACATTGCTCTCCTTCATCTCTTAAAGGATCGAATTCCGCTGTAATAATGTAGGTTGGTGGTAGTCCTTTAAAATCTGCGCAAACAAGTGGGTTAAGCTGTGAGTTTTGACTTACCGAATCTTTTTCCAAGTTAGCGGTGTACATTGAGAATCCAGAAAGCAACATATTAGCGGTAATAACGTAATCAGTACCGTTTTCAACGTAACTCTTAGATTCTCCGAATGGATCTAGTATCGGATAGATCAAAATTTGCTTTTGAGGAAGCCATTTCTGATTTTGTTTTAAACGTAAACATGTAGTTAACGCTAGCTGACCTCCAGCGCTATCACCGACGAAGACAATCATATTTGTGTCGCCACCGTAGTTACTACCAAACTCCTTTATTGCAAGCACTGCGTCGTACACATCATCATGCGCTGCTGGATAACAGCTTTCAGGCGCTAAACGATATTGAATGCAGATGACTATACTGTTCGATAAACTTGCAATCTGGCGTAATTGCTGCTCATGAGTTTTAAATCCTCCACTAATAAAACAACCACCATGGAAATAAACAGTAATGGGTAAACCCTTGGTGTTATTCGGTTTGTACACTTTTAAAACGATACCGTTAAGCTCATCTGTGAACTCTTCAAACATGTTAGGGCTATTTCCGGATAAAACTGTGCTAGATAAGTAACCAGTCCTTCTACTAGCGATATCCAATGTCGAAGGGCACTGTTTCCCTTCAGTTATAAAGCCCTCTACTAACTCTTTTATTCCCGGTTCTAATTGGTTGTTCACTTATACCACCTATGGATACTCAGCTATTTTTAGTAATTGTGCGACAGTGGTGTATATATGTACAGTTTAAATACCCATCAAATCTATACTAAGCACTCGTCCTACTACTATTAGTTTTATTTAGGCATTTAATGTCACTAGTTTTGAATATGGTTGCAGTAGGTAAATTGGAATGGGGCAAAACCGTTTTACCCAATCACTCTTTTTCCCCTAAAAATACACTTATTCACAGAACTCCAAGTTAAAAGAAGGCGCTAAGCCGGACTCTATCCGCCATGCAAAAACACGGGTGATGAATTCACGTCCGGCAGTCATCACCCCTTTTAAAGCCCTGACCAATTCGTTATCACAATATTGGCTGGTTTTCACCACTCCGGTGTCTTGATCGATGGAAAGCTCATAGTAAGGTTGAAACACCTGCGCCTTGCGCTCACAGAACACACCGCCCAGTTGCTGAAACTGATGAATACCCCAACAAGCCGCCCAAGCAAATACGCAGGCAAATGCTCTGGTTACCATCGCAGAAGAAGCGCGAGATAAAGCGATACGCAGGGCTAATGCGGCAGAAGCAGAGTTACAACAACGACGAAATAGTACTGACAAATAATTGAAACAATGGAATAGGCGGGGATCGAGGCGTTCTCCACAGAATGAACCGTTGAAGTATTCGGTGGCGAAATAACGTCACTCATCTCAACAGGGGTTCAACTCGAAGCCGCCTTGATGGTTTGTTCATTAGTAAAAGGGAATGGGCCATCATCTCAATCGTCCATTATTTCAGATTATAAAAACCTTGAGTGATGGTGATCATCTTGCTCTTCAGAGCATAATCCAATATCTTTTTTAAGATGATCATTCATAGCGATAATTTTATAGCTATCCTTATCAGGAAAAATATTAAAATATATAAATTTCAATATTTTAATAATAAATTTTTTGTTATAAGGTGCTGTTAATCGCATCGTATTACTCTTGATTACTGATTAGATGCAGCTATTATCGATGTAAATAACTTCCCCTACGAACAACGATTCATTACAGGAACTATAAGTACAACTTATGGACAATCGACTACGTTATCTTTCAGCGCTGCGTTTTTTCGAATCGGCTTCTCGTCTTAAAAGTTATAGTAAAGCGGCTGAAGAACTGTGTGTCACTCAGGCAGCCATAAGCCAAAAGCTCCGACAACTTGAAGATCGCTTGGGATGTAAATTATTTATCCGTCGTGGACGTGAAATGCATCTGACAGATAAGGGACAGATACTTCACAAGCATCTCAATGACGGTTTTAAACACATCATCACTGGATTAAACAGAATTCAGAATGAGCCACTCGAAGGAATGCTGAACGTCAGTGCCCCTCGTTCATTCTCCACACGTTGGTTAATGCCTAGACTGTGGAAGTTCACGATGGCGTACCCACATGTCCCGATTCGGGTACAAACGGTGAAGGAGATCGATATTCGCCATACCGAAACTGATGTATTGATCTGGCAAGGCAATGACAGTGTCAAACATCTGGATTTAGATCAAGAGACACTATTTGAAGAAGACATCTATCCTTATTGCTCTCCGCAACTCGCGAAATCAATGAAGTTCGATAGTCCAGAGCAACTCCTGAACTGTTGGTTAATTGATTTTCACACGGCTTCTTTTAGTTGGGAGCAATGGTTTCGCAGTGCAAACGTCAGTGCCAAAAGAGGAGGTATTCAATGGATGGAAGTAAGTAGCTTTGATATGGCGATCAATGCGGTAGTCGCCGGACATGGCGCATGTCTGGCGACTGAAAGTATTTCGGCAGACTTTGTTGAACGAGGTCTGTTAGTTAAGCCATTCAATATCGGACTCACCCCCGGAATTCGCTATTCTGTCATTAGTGACCCTTCTTCTTCACGGGGTCTAAGAGTCAATGTATTTAAATCGTGGTTACAAAAAGAACTAAATGTCCAATCGGGAAGTTAACACCGAATCAGTTGCGCCACGTATCAAACAAATAGCACAATCCAGATAGCGTATTACGATGAGAGCGTTTGTTTATCAGCAAGGGGAACTCATACATTCCCAACCCCGCCATCAATCAGCAGTTCGGAGCCAAGCATATAAGAGGACTCATCGGAGGCAAGGAAAACAGCCGCTTTTGCCAGTTCGAGCGGAGTGCCCAAGCGTTTCAATGGAACCAACTCTTTGACTTGGTTTATCAGCGCCTCTTGTTCATGTTCCGGTAAGCCAAATTTGTCAAATGCCTCCGTCAATGTCGGTCCCGGACTCAGTGTATTGACGCGAATCCCCAGATGTTTCAGCTCCCCCGATAATGTCCGGGCAAGCGATATCAGCCCGGCTTTACTGGCCGCGTAAACGCTGCTTTGCGGTAATCCGATTTGTGCTGAAACACTCCCGCATAAAATAACAGACGCCGAGTCAGACAGTAACGGCAGTAATGCACGAATAAGAAAGAAAGGGCCTTTTAAGTTGGTGTTCATGACCCGATCAAAGGCGGCTTCATCCCATTCATTGAATGGTTGGTGTGTCACATCTCCGGCGTTAATATACACAACATCAAGTCGCGGGAACTGTCGTTTGATGTTGTCTGCTAAAGCCTGCTGCTGTTGGATATCGGCAGCATCGCTTTGAATCGTTACCGCATTTTCACCTAAATCGCTTTTTGCCCTTTCCAAGCCCGCTTCACTGCGACCTGTGATTGCAACGCGGGCACCTTCCAAACAAAACTGCTTTGCGGTTTCCAAGCCGATCCCGGCAGAGCCTCCGGTGATCAACGCATATTTATTCTGTAATCTGAATGTCATCATGTCCTCTGTTGTACTTGTCCTCATGTAAAGGCATTATGACAACCATAGTTTCAATTGAATAGTAGGTACCAAATGGATACTAATGGAGAAAATTTAAATCAAGCCATAATAAATAGCGAATCAGGTTGCCCTATGGTGGATTTTGTCAACATTGTTTCAGGTAAGTGGGCAATCCCGATTCTCTATCGGCTAATTGTGACGAACGATGTGATACGGTTTGGGGAATTACAGCGCGCTATCGGTCCAATCACCCAGAAGGAATTAACCAAGCAACTGAGGTCGTTTGAAAAGCGCGGACTGGTGATGAGAACTGTCTATCCGGAAATGCCCCCCAGAGTCGAATATTGTGTTACCGACTTGGGGAGAACCCTGAAGCCAACTTTAGATTCCTTAGCGCAGTGGATGACCGAACACCGAGAACAACTGATTCAAGAATCAACGTCATCAACTGAGTCTTAGCTTAAAATGATATCAGCATCAGGCAGCCGCACGCTCACCGGAAACAACAAATAAGAATCTCTGTTTTCATGTCCGGTCTCTCACCGTCCACACCCCATTATCGAAGAAAGCGAGTTGGTGTTGCTCAAACCGGGCAAGATAAAGCCACTGATTATCGACCAACTGTTTGACCATCGGATGGCGACTCAATACCGACTCAATTGCAGCTTCAGGCGCATCAATGACCACCGTTAGCCGCAGTGGTTCGTGCCGCCATTGCTGACCATCGTGCAGCGACTGACGGGAAAGCCCGATACGCAAGTCACCCCCGTTACCTTCAAACACCCCCAGTCGCCCACCAACAACGTTATGCAAGGTTTTATTGCCGGAACCATAGCGATGATGATCAACCGTCGAGGCGTAATACTGCATGTTAATCCAGTTGGTGACGATCATCGGTGCAGTCATAATTTGTGCTAACCCACTAGCATCGGCATCTTGCTCATGTCGGTATTCGTGAAGGAAGGTTCGACCGTCCAGCTTGAGACCGCGAGTTCTTGCTCTTGGCGCAATAATAAAAGCCGCGTTATTGACCAGCCCCCACTCCGGACGTGTTTGCGCCCAATCGTGGGCACGATGTTTGATTCGCTTTTGAACGGAATGCTGCGATTGATGGGGCAGCCCTAATTGTGGTGCACGTTCCATCCGCGCCCCAAGAGATGCCGCATCCAGTTGAGCACGCCATGCATTCAGTGAGTGCTGGACTGGCTCATCCAAATCATCCGTGTCATACAGTGACAACGCTTCGGTGGTGGTATTGTGTAATCCGGCAACAAAGTAAGTAGTATCAGGGATTTGAATACCACGTTGCGCTAAACCTTCCCGGACGACAGGTCGATTGAGCAGCTGTGCCAAAGCCCGGACATTCACTTCTCCGCTTTGACCACAACAAGCACCGCAATCCAGACCGGCACGATGAGGATTATTAGCACTCTCGCTGCCATGGCCGATGAGTAGCACAAACGGTGCAAATTTGTGAGTCAGCCCCATCCCTTTCAGGACATTTTCAGCCAACGTCACTTGCTGTTCTGCATCAGCGCGTAGTGTCGGACGCAGCCGCTGAGCACTCGCAGCCGACAGCCCCGGAGCTTGGGCTGAATGCCCATGAAGCGGTAAAACCCGTTTGATCAACTTTCCGACATAGCTTAACCCCAACGCTTCGACCAGCGTAAAGGTTGACGCGGGCATGGTATTAAACCACGACCACCCCGATTCGCGCTGCAATACTGTCTGCCTCTTCTTCGCCAGCGCAGCGTCGTGTTCGTGGCAACCGACGCTGTCACACACGGTAAGTGATGGTGCCAACAACCCGGGAAGCTGCGGACGCTGAATCTGCGTCCCGAGCGGCGTATAACTGACCGGCAGACCGAAAAACCCAGCGAACCCAAGGGTGTGAATCTCGTCCCCTTGCGCTTCAAGATGGCGTCGGATCACTTCAGAACGGACATCGATACAAAATGCAGCCTGAATTTTCGGGGCAGGTTGAATATCCGGCACTGGCTGGGTGAACGCTTGACTGAGCTGACGCTGATAACTGATTTCATGGGCGCGTTGCCAGATCAAGCGCATATTGACCGTCTGCGGCCGATACGCAAGGAAATGTTGCTGCCAGCGATGTTGCCAGCGTTGCCAGACGGAGCCGGAATGACGATTCTGATCATCCACCAGCCACTCCCAGCTGAGACGAATCGCCAGTAAATCCATCAACGTTTCATCATCTTGTTGCGATAACTGCGCCTGCCACTTGAGATAAGCCCCCCATGCTGCCCAACCACTGATCCGATAAATTACCGCTTGCAGGTAGTCTTGCCACTGCTCGGGAGCGAGGTCCAATTGGGTTAACACCTGCCTGATCTGCTCACGCGGCGTCATTGCCATCTCCGTAGCCCGCCGCGGAATATGTGCGGCTCTCATCAGTAAGGCAACGCTGTGATCATGGCACATCGCGTCACGCCAGCTTTGATACAAACGCACATCACTGTGCGGATGCCAGTCCGCCTGATCCTGATCGAAATAGGCGGCACAAAACTGGGCGATTTGATGAGTGATGGTATCGCACCACGCTGGCTCTTGATTCAGATGCCGCTGACTGTCAAGCATATCGCACAACAAAGGCGCCGGTGTCGGGGAAACATCATCCTCTTGCAATGCAGCGATGACAGCCGCAATGTCCGGTGCTTCTGCCACAGGTAATCGTGTCAGCGCTTGCGCCAGATCGGCTTCGGTTATTGTGCCTTTTTCCCAACGTTCACGGTAATAATCCAGCGGCATTGCCATCGGCGACCCCGCAAATTGAGCAAGCTGGTGCGCGACCTCGGCAAAAGGGCGATCAATCCATGACCAATATGGGTTCACAGCAATCATCCGATCCAGCGGCCAGTTTGGCGCAATACTGTCACATGCCGCTTCAATTGCAGCATTCAGCAGCGTCGTGGTGTTGATATCATGGCGAGACAAAGCGGTCATACAGATTCTCCGACAGTTGAATGATTGCGGTTGGCCTGCGTCTGAGCTTGCTCAAGCGTCAGTTTTGCCGGCCAGATTTTGAAAGTGAAACGGGTAAATGTCTCATCGAGATAAAATCCGTTATATGCCCAAGGATAGAGACGTTTCACCACTCGGCTGTGCGGGTAACAACGGATCCCCACTTGACCGAGATACAACAGGATAAACACCACGCAGACAAATCCGAGTAACCCGACCTGTTCCGGACCGGTTGAAGGAGCAATGTGCGCAAATGTACTGTGCCATAGCAGATACAGATGTAAGACCACACCACTTCGCAACACTCCGGTCACTAAACCCGAGCCGACGGTGTTTGTTGCACGCCAGAACAGCGGTGCACAACCCAAGATCAGAATCACACTGGCGGAAAGCGGTAACGACAGGTTCGCTAACCACTGCTGCCATAACATCTGCACGCCGAGAACCACGACAGCAGAGCACAATACCGAGCCGAATACCCCGTGAATTCGAACCACTGGGGGGAAATAGTCCTGATGGATCGTCTGCGCAACGACCTCACCTGCACTCAGAAAGTGATACGCTTTGTACACGGAATGGGCTATCAGATGGAGCAGCGCCAGTTCGTACAGTCCAAGACCGATTTCCATCAGCATAAATCCCATTTGGGCGCAGGTTGACCACGCCAAACGCACTTTAATACTGATACGTGTCATCATTACCCATCCGGCCAGTAAAGCGGTGGTACTGCCGACAATCACCAAGACGGATTGTGCCAGAGGCGCAAGATTGAGCAGCGCTGCCAGTGAAATCATCACGAATCCCCCCATATTGACCACCCCGGCATGCAATAACGCCGATACCGGAGTCGGTGCTTCCATCACCTGAATTAACCAACCATGCAATGGTAACTGTGCGGTTTTAAGAATCGCAGCAACCGCAAACAATAAAGCGGCAATATTTAATTCCGGTGAGAGGATAGTCATCTGCCCAAGTTGTTGATTGAGTACCGGCAGCGAGAAGCTTCCCAGTGCTTGGTAAATCAGAAACAACGCAGCGATCAAACAGACATCGGCCATTCGGCTGACCAGAAATTTTTTATGCGCCACGATTCTAGCTGCTTTACGCTCCCGGTAATGGGTGAGCAGAAAATGAAGGCTGAAACTACTCGCACTCCATGCCAGCATCATCACCAGCAGATTGTCACTCTTCACCAGTAAGGCAACCGAGCCGAGCGTAAACAGAATCGCACGGACAAACCGACGCTGACCCGGATCACCTTCCAGATAACGAGAGGCATAATCAATGATCACCCAACCGAGTAACGTAATCAGTAATCCCATCATGGTCGGTAACGCAGGCGGCAACGTTGCAGTCAGCAATCCTGAGCCCAAAGGAACAACAAAACTCACGAGTAACGCAAGGCGTGACGTGATACCAGCGATAGCCCACTCATGATTGCGGGCGACAAGGCAGACCAAGAAACCGAGTCCATACAGGGTGGCAATACAATGACCTCCCAGCGTCAAATCCATCAAACTGTCTCTCCTGAAAATGTGCATCAATTGGAGACGTATTGTTGCAGCAAGCCAAATGAGATGTAAAATAGATAGATATTCACAAAATGTTCTTTTAAAGTGAACAATAGAATGAGAAACCTCAATTTTCATCACCTGTACTATTTCTGGACTGTTGCGAAAGAAGGACATTTGACCCGGTCAGCCCAAAAACTTAATGTCTCCCAATCCGCCCTCTCCTCCCAGATCAAACAGCTAGAAGAACAACTCGGCCATCACCTGTTCCATCGTCAAGGGCGCACATTATTGCTGACGGATGTCGGTCATCTGGTACTTGAATATGCGGAAGGTATTTTTAATCTCGGCAGTGAATTACTGTCGGTGATGGAAAGTGGTGAACACCATCGTGTCCAGCAGTTACGAATCGGGGCGGTCGCTACGTTATCACGAAACTTTCAGGAGAACTTTCTGCGTCCGGTGATTGGTCAGGACAACATCAAACTAGCGCTGTGTTCTTCCAATTTTGACGATCTGCTTGAGCAGCTTCGCGTGCATAAACTGGACTTAATTCTCTCCAATCGTCCGGTTGCCTCAGATTCAACAACCCCGTGGCGATGTAAGTTAATTGCCCAGCAGGGAGTCTGTCTTGTCGGTCCCAATACGCGTGAATTCGAGACATTGTGTTTTCCACAAGATTTAATCCGCACCAAATTATTGTTACCGGGGCCAGACAGTGAGATTCGGACCCAATTTGATTTATATTGTGAACAACATGACTTGTCGGTAACCCCCTATGCAGAGGTCGATGATATGGCAATGTTGCGGCTGTTAGCCCGCGATGCCGGTGCTATCGCTGTTCTCCCGGAGGTTGTCGTACAGGATGAAATTGTAGCCGGCACGCTGAAAAGTTATGCCAAATTAGAGTCTGTCGTCGAAAGCTTTTATGCCATTACTGCCAAACGGCATGTTGAATTACCGATCCTGAAAAAATTATTTAAAATTCTTTAAAGCGCTGTCGGTGATATTGAAATCCGTTAATAGACACAACGATATTAATCAGTGATTCAGCATCACGAGTTAAAAATAGTGATAACAATACAATCACAACATTCGGAGGCGTTGATTGTCGCCCTCAATAACTGTTCCTAAACGTAGATCACTGGCAGATAAAAATTGAAGGGAACTCGGTAGCGTCTCAGTTGAGCATCCACTTTGAAGGCCGATTGGATAAATGCCTGGACCGATGAAAGTTAGCCTGACACAGAATAATGAACAGTCTCACTATCGGATGAATAGAAATAGATATCGGGTCATACTGTCCCCCGATTATCCGTGATTAAGCAATTTAAGATCACAGTAACTGGCAAACCGAGAATAATCACCATTTACGCCAAAGACAAATCCAGTCACCACAGCATTTGAGAGTTCCAGTCGGAGCTCAAGTTGATTATCAATTTGCATCGTTATACTTCGAGTAACAATTTCTTGTGCCTTAAGTCCCATCATCTCAGGAATGTTTCTCCTGACATGTTTAAAGAGCTGATACTGTCTTAAACAAGAATAAAAATTCCCCAACCGGCCCGATTTCGGTATCCCTTCATATACACCAGAGATAAACTGATACGACGAATTTTTGTTAATTTTATGATCCAGTATCTGCTGAAATTCAAACAGCATCGTCTTATCAACCTTGCTCTCTTGCGTTAAGTCAAATACAAGCAGAGCCAAAAATGGAACCGCGATAATTAAGCCTAAGATGTTTTTTCGCTTCACTTCATTTTCCTACTTTCAATTCATAAAAAGGCATCTCAGAGATTGTTCCATTACTAAAATCATATGAAAATATCTGGAGAATATGAGGCCCTCTAATCATTCTGAATGATTGTTTGTTAAACCAACTGACTGATAATACCAATACCGAAGAACAATATATGTGTAGAAAAACAAAGAAAAATAAAAAAGTATTGAAGTATCTTGCCAAACGACACCTCTATCTCTCTTCCACAGCAAAAAAATACTCTTCTCCCTTAGTATATCCATTGCCTTTTAAGCAAGTTAGGTAAGTCATCGTTGCTGCTTGTAGATATCATCTCTCGCCACTATAGGAAACCTAATTTAAGGTCACTTGTGGTTGGTATTTGTTGGTATTTAGTCTGTGTTTTCAGCACACCAAAGCAAATATGAATCAGTTTTTTCATCGCCTTACCAAGTGCCTGTATTATACAGATGATGTTGGTTCGACATTCCACTTAACTGACTTTTTTAACGAAACCTTTCGCTGTCACCGTACATCGTTTTGTTAATTCAACTCTTTCTGCTTTGCTGTGAAAGCTAGAGTCTGAATACGAGAGTTTAGACCAAATCTTATAGCTATATACCACACCATCATTTATATTTAAGGTAATATAGTGTTCATCATTATTACCTGCTACCCTCACATCATAAATCATATCTGATGCGTGAGGAATCCATCCTTCTTTTTTATAAGATGACAGACAAATCAATCCATCCTTGCCTAATTTCCCGTGATATATTAATTCATCACCATGCACAATCTCTATCGTTGATGATGCACTGACATCCTTCAAGAATAGTGCATTATAATCAGGTTGATGAGAATCATGAAACAACCTGATTACAAAAATGCCAATTATGACTATGAATATAACTCTTAAGTAACGTTTGTATTTATTCATATTGATTATTGAATTCCATATTGAATAACTTCTATTTATATGCCACTCAACGAATGATGAACCCAATCTATCCATGATTGAGCAATTTAAGATCACAGTAACTGGCAAACCGAGAATAATCACCATTTACACCAAAGACAAATCCAGTCACCACAGCATTTGAGAGTTCCAGTCGTAACTTTACATTCCTATCAATAAGTATTGTGACATTTTTAATAACAATGTCTTTCGGCTCAAGTCCTTTAATTACATCAATATGCCCACCAACATGTTTCTTGAGCTGATACTGTCTTAAACAAGAATAAAACTTCCCCAGTCGACCCGATTTCGGTATCCCTTCATACCCACCAGAGACAAACTGATACGACGAGTTGCTGTTAATTTTATGATCCAGTATCTGCTGAAATTCAAACAGCATCGTCTTATCAACCTTGCTCTCTTGCGTTAAGTCAAATGCAAGCAGAGCCAAAAATGGAATCGCGACAATCAAGCCTAAGATGTTTTTTCGTTTCAATTTTATTTCCTATTTTTGAACTAAAAATAATTTTCACAACATCCCCTTTTAATATAAAATAACCTGCTGTAAAATGTAAATATTATTATTCTCAATTCAGGAATAAATTTATGACACTTCTCATTGCAATAGGAACAATATTAATTGTTACTAGCATTGTTTCATTGATTATCATTTTTATTCTAGGTATTTTTTTAGGTCCAATGTTAAAAAAACATGACCCAATGGCTCATAAAAGCCTATTCGTTTTTTTTATGCCTGTCTCTGGTTTTCTTTTATATGGTTATGCATACTCCAAATCAAAAATGAAAATCTTCCCGTTACGTCTAAAGAGGGTATTAACGGCTTTAAAGTATTTAATACCCTATCTGATGATATCGTTTGTCTTAGGCTGTATTTGCTTTCTCATTGCAAATGGAACAAGTTAAGTATTAAACAATTAATTATTTTCCAAAAACATAGTTGCATATACCTTTAATTCATTTATATCCAGCATCAACCCCATTTTACACCCCTAATTCCATACCAACTAGCTATCCGACATTATTTCTGGCTAATGATAGTTAGCCAGACTTGAAAAATAATACACAAATATTTTTCTACAACTAGCGAACTACAATTCTATTACTTATGATTTAGTAGCATAAAAATCACAGAAAACATTTGTGGTATCACACTTAAAAACAATAATAAAAATCCATTTTTTATGCACACAGTTCTTTTCTGAACAGCATTATATTGTGCTAGAAAAAGCTTCCCCTGCAAGTAATAGCGTTCTCTAACACAAACCCAATATACTATCAAACCCGCAATGATAGCCCATCCTATAACTGAAGTATAAGGCCCTAAGCAAGACTGAAAATTAAAGAGTAGAAATATGATGCTTCGGCCGCCATATAAAAAAGCAAACACAATTAAACTAACATACATGAATGCATGAGCGTGCCAATCCACACTAGGCTCTTGCTTAAGCTGATTACTACACAAATACCAATAAACGACTCTAAGCCTTAATAAAAAGTTAAAATTCATTTTTCACCAATTGTCATAAATAGACTGCCAGCCAGCTTTAGATGCCTCACTATCTTACCGAGCCGCAGAACAACCGTTGTACCGGCTATTTGCAAACCATTATACCCAAATGACCTCAAGATGCAGTTTCAACGAGAATCACTGGGCTCTGAGGCAAGGCAGAGATTTGAGTCATAGCCATTCTATAGCGAGAATCTCTAACACAGTCTCTGAGTTCAGTGAACTCGCCCTTCGGGAGTGCTTCCATCTTAAGTGTTAATGATATAGATACTTCGTCCTGACCATCGCCCTATTCGCGATACCATTTCCTTTGCTATCGACTTGAGCATAGTCGTGAGTTTCCGTGAGTTGATCACGTCCATCATAAACATAGTCGATACGACTGGTGGATGATTTATCTTGGGTGGCCCAGCCATAATATGAATCCCTATAGTACTGAATCCGCTTGATTACCTGACACGGGAAGCGGATGACAATCGAATTGATTTATAGGGTTATCAAGAGAAAAAATTTTTTGTTAAGCCAATTGAAGAAAAAATTTTCAGTTCATCCGTTTACTGTCACTCGCTGAAATGTATCTACATGAATGTTGAACGGTTTGATATAAGTACCAAGTCGCATACCATAAATATGATTCAATACTGATTATCTAACCGAATCGCATATGCAGGATAATCATGAACGATGCAACCATACTCCCCTTCTATTTAATGCAAAATGTGATTCAACACTATGCGTGGGGAAGTACACAATCCATCAACAACCTATTTGATATTCCCAACCCTGAACATTTGCCTCAGGCTGAAATCTGGATGGGCGCACATCCGGGTGGGTGCTCTCAGCTAATGACTGGTCATCAACATGATTCTCTTGCTGAGTTCATTCAGCGTCATCCTTCTTCATGCTTATCAGCCCAAACCCATCAGATGTATGGTGAGTTGCCATTTTTGTTTAAAGTGCTTGCGGCAGACAAAGCGCTGTCGATTCAGGTTCATCCATGTAAAGCCGATGCCGAAACAGGCTATGTCCGCGAAAATCAACTGCACATCCCACTCAATGCACCCGAGCGTAATTACAAAGATCCAAACCACAAACCCGAGCTGGTATATGCTTTAACGCCTTATCATGCATTGAATGGGTTCCGTCCGTTAGATGACATCATCCAGACGTTGACGAAAATGAATCTTCAACCGATTGAATCACTGGTCAATCAGCTTCGTGCGGACAAAACTGCCACCGGATTCCAGTTATTCTTTATCCGTTTATTGTCTCTATCCGGAGAACAGAAATCACTTGCAATTCAGGCGTTACTGGCTTATGCACAACAAGCGCAGCATGACGAGCCGCTTGCTCGATTGATCCTCGATTTGGCACAAGACTATCCCGAAGACATCGGGCTATTTTCTGCGACTCTGCTGCATTATGTGGTTTTACAACCGGGTGAAGCGATGTATCTGGATGCCAAAACCCCTCACGCTTATCTGAAAGGTACCGGTTTAGAAGTGATGGCTAGCTCAGATAATGTTCTCAGAGCGGGACTGACACCGAAACATATTGACGTTGAGGAATTGGCAAAATGTACATCATTCGCGCCGAAACCATCAGAGACACTGTTGATTGCACCAGAAGAAACTCAGGTTGCTTATCATTATCCAGTCCCGGTCAATGACTTTAAATTCTCAATTTATCCGGCGCCGGACGATGTCACCCTTACAATCACCAGTGCTGAAATCGTTTTTGCGATCGACGCTGATGTCCATCTGCAACATAAAAGTGGTCTGACGCTCACTTTACACAAGGGTCAGTCTGCATTTATTCCTGCCGCTGCCAATGTCTATCAGCTCCATTCATCCGGTCGAGTTGCGCGAGTGTATAACTAGGGGCTGTGGACCTTTCGTGGTTAAATCTTGTTCAATCTGAACGGGTATTGATCGCGGCACGGGGCATGCCGCTTAGCTAAAATTCGATGTCATTGTTCCGGTTCATTTCCAGAAAAAAGAACGAATTGATAATTAATTTGCTTATGCCAAACGATTGCGCGAGCTTTTTAGTGATTAATTCGCTAGAATGTGCGCCACAAAATTTAACATCTATTTCGTTCAATTAACTCTGTGAATTTGAGGAAGAAGGAAGCAATGAATAACGCTCGCCCTATTCGCCGTGCGCTTATCAGCGTATCAGACAAAACTGGTATTGTAGAGTTTGCCAAAGCATTGGCTGACCGTGGCGTTGACATTCTGTCAACCGGTGGCACTGCCCGCCTTTTAGCCGAACAAGGTATCTCTGTGACTGAAGTTTCCGACTACACCGGATTTCCTGAAATGATGGATGGTCGTGTCAAAACCCTTCACCCCAAAGTTCATGGCGGGGTTTTAGGGCGTCGAGGACAAGATGACGAGATCATGGCTCAACATGGTATCCAGCCAATCGATATGGTGGTGGTCAACCTGTATCCGTTTGCTGCCACGGTTGCCAAAGCAGACTGTTCACTGGCTGACGCAGTTGAAAATATTGATATCGGTGGCCCGACAATGGTGCGTTCCGCAGCGAAAAACCATAAAGATGTCAGCATTATCGTCAATGCCTCCGATTATCAACGCGTGCTCACAGAGATGGATACCAACAGTGGTTCACTCACGCTGGAAACGCGCTTTGATCTCGCAATTGCAGCTTTCGAGCATACCGCCGCTTACGACGGTATGATTGCCAACTACTTTGGCAAAATGGTTCCTTCTTATGGTGAAAACAAAGAAGGCGATGCCGATTCGAAGTTCCCGCGGACATTCAATATGCAGTTCGAGAAAAAACAAGACATGCGCTACGGTGAGAACAGTCACCAGTCTGCGGCTTTTTATGTGGAAAGCCATCCTGAAGAAGCATCTGTCGCGACCGCGCGCCAGATTCAGGGCAAAGCGCTCTCTTACAATAATATTGCAGATACAGACGCTGCTTTAGAGTGTGTAAAAGAATTTTCCGAGCCTGCTTGTGTCATCGTCAAACACGCTAACCCATGTGGTGTCGCTTTAGGCGATTCGATCCTCGAAGCTTATAACCGCGCTTATCAGACTGACCCAACCTCTGCTTTTGGCGGGATTATCGCATTCAACCGTGAACTGGATGCAGCCACGGCACAAGCAATTGTCGAACGTCAGTTTGTTGAAGTGATTATTGCCCCGACCGTAGCCGATGACGCGATTGAAGTCGTCGCCGCGAAGAAAAATGTCCGCTTGTTGGTTTGTGGTCAATGGCAAGATAAAACTACCGGTTATGATTTCAAACGCGTCAATGGTGGTCTGCTGGTCCAAGATCGAGATCAGGGCATGGTCAGTGTCGATGACCTGACGGTCGTTTCAAAACGCCAACCTTCTGAAGCTGAGCTGAAAGATGCTCTGTTCTGCTGGAAAGTCGCGAAGTACGTGAAATCAAATGCGATTGTCTACGCGAAAAGCGACATGACAATTGGTGTCGGAGCCGGTCAAATGAGCCGCGTTTACTCAGCCAAAATTGCAGGTATTAAAGCCGCGGACGAAAATCTGAAAGTCGAAGGGACCGTGATGGCTTCCGACGCATTTTTCCCATTCCGTGATGGTATCGATGCAGCGGCTGAAGCCGGTGTTACTTGTGTGATTCAACCGGGCGGCTCGATGCGTGATGATGAAGTCATTGCTGCCGCTGATGAACATGGCATGACCATGATTTTCACAGGGATGCGTCATTTCAGACACTAATCTGAGTAAGTGCCCGATATTAGGGCACTCAATCACATCTTCTCAACGTGCTGTCTCTGATGGAGACAAACAACTTGAATACAGGAATTCATTTTTATGAACGTACTTGTTATCGGTTCTGGTGGACGTGAACATGCACTCTCCTGGAAAATCGCGCAAAACTCACAAGTCGAAACAGTCTTTGTCGCTCCCGGTAATGCCGGAACGGCGCTGGAACACAAAGTCAAAAATGTCAGTATCGACGTTGAAGATATCGATGGTTTGGTCGCTTTCGCACAGCAAAATGCTATCGACTTAACGATTGTCGGTCCCGAAGCACCGCTAGTCATTGGTGTCGTTGATGCATTCCGTGCAGCCGACCTGCCGATTTTTGGCCCAACAAAAGGCGCAGCACAGCTCGAAGGCTCAAAAGCGTTTACCAAAGACTTTCTGGCGCGTCACCACATTCCGACGGCTGATTATGCCAACTTTACCGACATCGAGCCGGCACTGGCCTATGTTCGGCAAAAAGGGGCACCCATCGTGGTTAAAGCGGATGGTCTCGCCGCCGGAAAAGGCGTCATCGTTGCAATGACTCTGCAAGAAGCAGAAGATGCAATTCAAGATATGCTGGCTGGCAATGCATTTGGTCATGCAGGCAGCCGAGTTGTGATCGAAGAGTTTCTTGACGGTGAAGAAGCCAGTTTCATCGTGATGGTTGACGGTAAAAACGTCTTGCCAATGGCAACCAGTCAGGATCATAAACGTGTGGGCGACAAAGATACCGGGCCAAATACCGGTGGCATGGGAGCATACTCTCCGGCCCCAGTTGTCACCCAAGAGATCCATAACCGCATCATGGAGCAGGTGATTTATCCGACTGTAGAGGGAATGGCGGCAGAAGGCCACCCATACACTGGTTTTCTGTATGCCGGTCTGATGATCGACAGTCAGGGCAATCCGAAAGTCATTGAGTACAACTGTCGCTTTGGTGATCCAGAAACACAACCAATCATGATGCGCCTTCAGTCGGATTTAGTTGAACTGTGCCAAACTGCAATTGCTGGCAAGCTAGACCAAGCCGAATCCAAATGGGATCCACGTGCATCGATTGGAATTGTTTTAGCCGCCGGTGGCTACCCCGGTGATTACAACAAAGGGGATGTCATTTCAGGCTTACCGCAAGCAGATACGGAAGGTGAGAAAGTCTTCCATGCCGGTACCAGCGAAAAAGACGGCCACGTCGTGACCAGTGGCGGACGCGTCCTTTGCGCCACGGCCTTAGGCAACACGGTTTCCGAAGCTCAGCAACGCGCTTATGCATTGGCCAAGCAGATTCAATGGGATGGCGTTTTCTGCCGCAGTGACATCGGCTATCGCGCGATTGACCGAGAGCAGAAGATTGCCCGAGAGCAGAAATAGTCACGTTCGCATCGAGAATATCAATCTGGCTGCATCAGTCTCCCTATCCATAGCAGCGACCATCAATTGATTCATGCAGTATGACAACCACCGCCTCTAAGGCGGTGGTTTTGTTCAGGCATAAAAAAATCGGCCTGTTTAGCAGACCGATTGAGAACGTCATCTACCGATACACTAAACTGTGAACCGGTCCACCAGCGCTTTCAGTTCTTGCGTTTGCTTTTGTAAATCCCGACTGCCTTTACGGTTTTCATCCGTAACATCGGCCACTTGTAAACTTTGCTCGGAAATAATCACAACGCGTTCAGAAATATTTTGCCCCACCTGACTTTGTTCTTCCGTGGCGGTCGCAATCAATGTGTTCATATCCATAATCATGCTGACAGAATCGAGGATCTCTACCAATGCGTCACTTGCCTGATGTGCTTTTGCCACGGTCTCTTCACTTTGAGAACGACTATCCAGCATCGACTGAACCGCATCTTGAGTTGCCCCTTTCAATTGTTCAATGATGTGCTGAATATCTCCGGTACTTTGTTGAGTTCGGCTGGCAAGTTTCCTGACTTCATCAGCAACAACCGCAAATCCGCGTCCCTGCTCACCGGCCCGAGCGGCTTCAATTGCAGCATTCAGTGCCAGTAAGTTGGTCTGTTCGGCAATATCCTGAATCACATCCAATGAAGAAGAGATGTTGCTGACATTGCTTTCGAGCTTACCCATCAACATATTGGCAGATTCAATTTTCTTGGCTAAGACAGCAACAGAGTCAACCGCAGAACCAACTGTTGACATCGCCTCTTTTGCTTTCTCATCGGCAGACTGAGCAGCGACGGCAGCGCTCGAAGCATTCTGAGAAATATCATGTGCAGTCGCGGTCATTTCTGTCACCGCTGTCGCCACTTGTTCCGTTTCTTCTCGTTGTGTGTTCGATAACTGATCGACTTGATTAGAACGCTCCAGCATATGTCCGGTTTCATCACTAATCACATCACTGTTTGCTCTCAACTGGCGAATAATATTCTGCAGATTTTCGACAAAATTATTAAAATTTCGGCTCAGAGAGGCATATTCAGGAATATGATAAGCTTCCATGCGGGCAGTCAAATCAGCATCCCCAGTGGCAAACCGGGCAATCGATTGATCGAATCGTTGCAATGGCCCTAAGATGCCACGACTAAACAAGATCGTGAACACCGACACTAGGCACAACATGCCGGCTCCAATCGACATCATCCACACAAAACTTTGCTTCATTTCATGCTCGGACTTCGTTGCCATCTGCGATGTAATCGCTTCAATATCGTCAATATAAAAACCAATACCGATGATCATGTCCCACTGAGATTCATAGATTGAATAGCTGAGCTTTTCAGAAGCGACTTTCTCTCCGGGTTTCGGGAAAAAATAGCTCGAGAATCCACCACCATCCTTGCCCTGTTTAATTAAGTTCTGAATCAGAAAGTTACCTTTACTATCTTTCATATCCCAGAAATTTTTACCAATCCCCTTCCCGGTATCTCCCAGGAAAAGGCGGTTGCCTTTACTGTCATAACCAAAGACATAACCACTGTCACCAAAATGAATCTGGGAAAGTTTTTCAATCACCTCTTGTCGGTCAGCATTGTGCACTTTCAAATCGGTTAAAGAAGAATCAATAATATCAATATACGATTTCAATTCGGAGCGTTTTTGCTCAGAAAGGTGTTGGTGAATCAACTGTTGCTGGGTGTGATTCAAGTCAGACATTTGCGTATATGAGATAAAAATCATCCCAAAACTAATCAGTAACAAGGGGAGTATAGACAGTGCATAAACACGTGATTTGATGGTCAATTTGGACATAATGCTTTCCTCAGAGGTATCGCTGACAAAAGCCGATGACGTTGGGATATTATTTTATATTCAAATAATACTACACTATATTTATGCCATGTATGAATATTTCTTCACTAACACCGCCTTTCATGCATGGGGAAACAACGCGTAACAAAACACATCACCAGAATAGCAATGCATCTCTTTAGCAGGGAAAAACGCCAAGCGTGTAAAGCTTTCGTCATCTCAGAGAAACAACCATTAACCTTTCGGCTATTTTTCGCTAAGGTATAGCCCATAAATGACATTATCTGCGATGAATAACCACTGATGAAAACCAACCTGATTACCCGGGAAGGCTATAATCGCCTCAAACAAGAACTCGACTTTCTCTGGCAACAAGAACGCCCCGAAGTCACTAAAAAAGTGACTTGGGCAGCGAGCCTGGGTGATCGGAGTGAAAATGCGGATTATCAATACAACAAAAAGCGCCTGCGGGAAATTGACCGCCGCGTCCGTTACCTGCGTAAACGTATGGAACAAGTCAAGATCATTGATTACTCACCTCAGCAAGACGGAAAAGTCTTCTTCGGTGCGTGGGTCGAAATTGAAAATGACGAAGGTGAGACAAGATATTTTCGTATCGTCGGCCCGGATGAGATCTATGGAGATGCGAAAAACTACATTTCTATCGACTCACCCATGGCCCGCGCGCTGCTCAAAAAAGAACCCGATGATGAATTCACCGTTGAAACGCCTCAAGGGCCAAAAACGTGGTTCATTAACCGAATCGAATATAGACCAGACTAACGACATCGAGAGAGAAAAATACGGATGAGCCAAGCTATCTGTCATACGATTGCTTCAGAGTTGAATGTTCGCCCTGAACAAGTTATTGCCGCGGTAAACCTGATTGACGACGGCAGCACCGTTCCCTTTATTGCCCGTTACCGCAAAGAAGTTACGGGCGGGCTGGACGACACCCAATTACGGACGCTGGACTCACGGCTTTCCTATTTACGAGAGATGGATGGCCGTCGTCAGACGATTTTGAAATCGATTCAAGATCAGGGAAAACTGACAGCCGAACTGGAACAGGAGATTCTTCAGGCGGACAGTAAAACCCGCCTGGAAGATCTCTATCTGCCTTACAAACCCAAACGTCGCACCAAAGGACAGATTGCCATTGAAGCCGGATTGGCACCACTCGCTGATCAATTGTGGGAGCAACCGCAAACCGAGCCAGAACAGGCAGCACAAGCGTATCTCAATCCTGAGCTGGGGATTGCTGACACCAAAGCCGCTTTAGATGGTGCCCGTGCCATTATCATGGAGCGAATTGCTGAAGATGCCAACCTACTGGAAAAGCTGCGCCATTATCTGCTCAAACATGCCGTTCTTGTCTCGACAGTCATCGATGGAAAAGCGCAAGAAGGTGAAAAATTCAAAGATTACTTCGAGCACCAAGAGCCGATCAGTAAAGTCCCTTCTCACCGTGCACTGGCGATGTTACGTGGCCGTAACGAAGGTATTTTGTCACTGGCACTCAACGCTGATCCGGAACAAGACGTCGGCAGTCGGGGGTCTTATTGCGAAACGTTGATCGCACAACACTACGGACTTCATCTGAGTGATGCACCGGCTGATGCATGGCGTCAGCAGGTCATCAGTTGGGCGTGGCGAATTAAAGTCTCGATGCATATGGAGACCGAACTGATGTCCGCGATGAAAGAACGGGCAGAGATTGAAGCTATTGATGTCTTCGCCACCAATTTGAAAGATCTGCTGATGGCAGCGCCCGCCGGACCACGAGCCACACTAGGGCTGGACCCCGGCTTGCGTACCGGTTGTAAAGTCGCAGTCGTCGATGCCACGGGTAAGGTACTGGCAACCGCGGTTATTTACCCACACCAACCGCAAAAACAGTATGAAAAATCCATTGAGATCATTGGCGGGCTAGTGCGCAAATTCAATGTGGATTTGATCGCGATCGGCAACGGCACGGCTTCACGTGAGACCGATCTGTTTGCCGCAGATTTGATCAAACGGGGTAATCTGAAAACGCAAAAAATTGTTGTCAGTGAAGCAGGAGCATCGGTCTATTCAGCATCCGAGCTGGCGGCAAAAGAATTTCCGGATATGGATGTATCACTACGGGGGGCGGTTTCGATTGCCCGGCGTTTACAGGATCCACTGGCAGAGCTGGTTAAAATTGATCCGAAATCGATCGGTGTTGGTCAGTACCAGCATGATGTCAATCAGTCACTCCTTGCCAAACGTCTGGACGCTGTCGTAGAAGACTGTGTGAACGCAGTCGGTGTGGATGTGAATACCGCCTCTCCGGCACTACTTACCCGCGTTGCCGGACTCTCGACCACGCTGGCAGATAATATTGTGGCTTTCCGTAATGAACATGGCCGCTTTGAAAGCCGCACCACCTTGAAGAAAGTCCCTCGCCTCGGGCCAAAAGCTTTTGAGCAGAGTGCCGGCTTTTTAAGAGTCATGGACGGCAAAAACCCGCTGGATGCTTCGGCTGTCCACCCGGAAGCTTATCCGGTGGTTTCTGCGATCGCAAAAAACAATCAGCAAGATATGAAATCACTGATTGGTAATAGTGAATTTCTTAAAGGCCTGAATGCCAGAGATTACACTGACGATCACTTTGGCTTGCCAACGGTTACCGATATTATCAAAGAACTCGATAAGCCGGGGCGCGATCCTCGTCCTGAATTTAAAACGGCCACGTTTGCCGACGGTATCCACGAAATCTCAGATCTGGAACCCGGAATGATACTCGAAGGCGTGGTCTCCAATGTTGCCAATTTTGGTGCGTTTGTCGATATCGGTGTTCATCAAGACGGATTGGTTCATATTTCCGCGCTGACTGATCGCTTTGTGTCGGATCCGCGAGAAGTGGTCAAAGCCGGTGATATTGTCAAAGTCAAAGTCATGGAAGTTGATGCAGCAAGGAAGAGAATCGGCCTCTCAATGCGCTTGTCTGATGAACCGGGTCAAGCCAATCGTCCCACAGCACGTAACCAGACATCACGTCCGGCTCAAAAGAAACCGCAACGAGATGCTGCTGCCACAAATAATGCTATGGGTGGTGCATTTGCCGCGGCCTTTGCGAAAGCGAAAAAATAATTCATGTGTTCCCCAACGGCAATGCGAGTTGACAGACGCTCGACTTAATCCAGCCATAAAAAAAACCCTCACTTCAGCTGAAGTGAGGGAATTCCATAGCTGCAATATGCTTTCCTCGGTAACGATGAGGTTTACAATATTGCGATGACCTCCGAAGGTGTATTTGGTGCGATGGCATGCCCATAATGATATTTTATGACCGTCCGCCTGCGCGCCATTTTTCCTTCGGTTATCGCTGCATCAATGATGTGTTTTGGTAACCGGAACCGTATTGTATAACCTTTGCCCTGATCCTGACTGTAGGTCGATAAGGCTAACAATTTGAAAAGTCGCTCAAGTTCGCTTGGTGTTTCTTCCTCATAGGAAGAAACAATTTCCTGTTCCTGCTCAGAATCAATCTCATACTGAGGATGATCTGCTGCATCCCAAGACGCTCGCTTACGCTGCTTATCATCGGATTTCAACCGCCGCTCTGCGTTGGTTTTTTCCAGTTGTACGGTTGGTACGACAGGCGCTCTGACACGATTATCATGCTCTGCCTGTTCCGTCGGCACATTCACCGATGGGGCGATAAGTGGCACACTGATATTATTTGGTGACACAATCATTGCCGAAACCTCCTTCAGCATCGCCCAGCCCATTCAATGTTCAAACACTGATGAGTTAGAACCTATATCGACCCAACCGTTCAAATATTTAACAAAAAAAGCTGATATTTTAAACAATACGACAAAAAAATGACAATCGTCAAACATCAGCTACTGTGCAAACCCGTGGATTTGCTGACAAAACAGTTCAGTTTCAGTCATAAATGGCGCATGAGATGACTGCGTAAAAATATAACAATGGCTATCCGGTGCCATCTTGTCCAATTGCGCAGCAATCTTTACGGGCACTAAACCATCAAGCCGACCATAAAGGCGCAACATTGGAACCGAAATCTGAGCGATATGCTCACGGAAATCAACATTCGCGAGCATGTTTAATCCCGCCATCAAAGCTTGCGGCTGTGGTGCCGGACGAGAGAACACCATTTGTTTTAATTGTTTCACATCTTGTCGGGCTGTCGGACTACCCATTGCTTGAAGTGCCATAAAACGCTCAATGGTCAGTTGAAAATCATCGACCAGTTGCGCCGTAAACGCAGACAAAACCTGCGGCTGAATCCCCTTCCACCCTTTTTCGGCAGCAAACTTAGGAGAGCTGGCTACCGTGATCAACTGACTGACATAATCAGCATGATGCAACGCCATATGCGTCGCGACCAATCCTCCGAGTGACCAACCGACCCAAACGGCATTTTTCGGTGCTTGCTGAATCAAGAGTTGAGCGATCTCTTCCAAAGTCTCCGCATGCATGTCAGCACTGTGCCCATATCCGGGTAAATCAACAACATGCACCCGGAAGCTCTGTTTAAGTATTTCAACGGTATTATGCCAAACGCCCCCATTCATCCCCCAACCATGAACCAATACGAGATCTTTTCCGCGACCTTCAACTTGCCAATACAAAGATGCCACCATGTTCACGTTATCTCCTACAAAACTCATACTTTCGCCGCCTTGATCACCAATACAATATAACGCCTTCCTTGATGACCGGAGAAGCACCACATGTTATTGCAACGCATCCAACACTCTTTCCGTCAGTGTATCCCCCGATTATGTGCACTCTGTGAGCTGCCGTTAGCTAATCAGGAATACCACTGGTGTACCAGTTGCCTGACCTATTTTCAATCAACACCCCGTTGTACACGATGTGGCTTATCGATGCCATTCCCAACCGGCCGATGCGGAACTTGCCTTCAGTCACCGCCATTGTGGAACGCCCTCTATTGCCTTGGTGATTATGCCTATCCGCTGGCACCCATGATTCACCAAATCAAATACGGACGTCAGTTCTGGCACATACCGCCTCTTGCCGCACTTTTGGCGCAGCACATCCCTTCCCCTGCACCACTGTTACTTCCGGTTCCCCTACACTGGCGACGTTATCTTTACCGCGGGTTCAATCAGAGTGATTTACTGGCACACCATCTCAGTCAGGCGCTGGCAGTCTCCTATCAAACCAGACTGCTGCAACGGATCCGTTCAACACCACCACAAGAAGGTCTGCATAAAAATGAAAGGGAACAAAATCTGAGAAAAGCGTTTATGTTACGCAGCCGCCCCCCGACCAATCATGTTGCGATCGTTGATGATGTCGTAACAACAGGCAGTACCATCAATCAATTATGCCAATTATTGCTTGAAGTTGGCGTCGAATACATTGATATTTATTGCTTATGCAGAACTCCTGAATATCACAACCAATAATTACCGTAAAAAGGATTGGATCTCTGATTTCTCAGGAGTAAAATGGTGAATTAATAGCCTACAAAATTACTCAGGTATTCGTCGTGTCAAATTCTATTACTATTACTGAATCCGCTCAGGAACATTTCGCAAAACTTCTCGATCAACAGCCGGAAGGGACTAACATTCGGGTCTTTGTTGTCAATCCCGGCACTCAGAACGCTGAGTGTGGCGTCTCTTACTGTCCACCTGAAGCAGTAGAAAGTGCTGATACTAAAATCCCGTTTCAAGCGTTCTCTGCTTATGTTGATGAGTTGAGCCTTCCCTTTCTCGAAGACGCTGTCATCGACTATGTAACTGATAAAATGGGCGCACAGCTTACACTCAAAGCACCCAACGCAAAAATGCGTAAAGTTGCGGATGATGCGCCGCTGCTCGAACGTGTCGAGTATGCCATCCAGACGCAAGTCAACCCTCAGTTAGCTAGTCATGGCGGCCATATTCAACTGCTGGAAATTACAGATGACGGTGTTGCCATTATCCAGTTTGGTGGTGGGTGTAATGGTTGCTCGATGGTCGATGTCACACTGAAAGACGGCATCGAAAAAGAGCTGCTCGAGCAATTTTCCGGGGAGCTAAATGCGGTCAAAGACCTGACAGAGCATGACCGCGGAGAGCACTCATACTACTAAATGAGTCACCCCAAGTCTGCCAACAGAAGTCGATGTTCCTGCATCGACTTTCTATTATGTGACTCTTGTTGGTAAAACTATTGTGAATATCGTTAGACAAGTGTTTTCATCCCCATCAGTTTTTTCATATAGTTAAGCTATAGATATCACGGAGGAGTTCAGCATGACGTCTAAACAAAACCCAGAGATCCTGAATATCACGACGGTTGCCCGATCACGTCTTTTTACAGTGGAAGCTCTGGATTTGCGTTTTTCCAACGGCGAACAGCGCACGTATGAACGGATGCGCCCGAGTGGACGCCATGCAGTGATGATGGTTCCTGTGACGGCTCAGGGAGATATTCTGCTGGTTCGTGAATTTGCAGCAGGCACACAGCGCTACGAGTTGGGATTTCCGAAAGGACTGATTGACCCAGGAGAAAGTCCTGAAGAAGCTGCTGTACGCGAGCTCAAAGAAGAAGTGGGATTTGGTGCAAAGCAACTCACTCATCTCAAAGATCTGATTCTTGCCCCCTCTTATTTTTCAGGACAAATGTCTCTGTTTATCGCTCAGGATTTATACCCGGAGCAACTTGTTGGCGATGAGCCAGAACCCCTTGAAATCATTCGTTGGCCGTTAAATCAGGCAGAAGAACTGTTAACTCATCTTGATTTTGGTGAAGCCCGTAGTGTGGCAGCGCTTCTTCTCACCTTAAATTATATGAAGCAGCACCCGCTGCTACCAGAGGTGAATACATTATGAAACAGGATCACTCACACCTGTTACCCCAACTGATTGGCATTGCCCGTTCAGCCGGACAACTGATTTTGGACTATTACCAGACCAAATCCTACGAAGCATTCACCAAATCAGACCAAACCCCAGTCACGAGCGCTGATTTGGCAGCCCATAAACTCATTACCGAGAAACTCACCGCGCTGACGCCCGATATTCCTGTCCTATCAGAAGAAGATGCGGACATCAGTCTGGAAAAACGTTCAGAATGGTCTCGCTACTGGTTGGTCGATCCCCTTGATGGTACGCAGGAGTTCATCGCACGCAGTGGAGACTTTGCGACAATTATCGCCCTGGTAGAAGATAATCAGCCTGTGATCGGGGTAGTTTACGGCCCGGTATCAGGGGTTACCTACTATGCCTGTCATGGGAAAGGTGCTTGGAAGATCCCTGATTTATCGGACAGCTTACGAATTCATACCCACCAGCATGAATTTCCCAGTCAGTCGATTTCGATTGCGATCAGTCGCCGCCAAAATATCAACCGGATCACCGATCGGCTAAGTACGGAATGGAATTATGATTTAGTACCACTCGGCTCTGCAGCATTGAAAGCTTGCCTGGTTGCCGAGGGTGCCGTTGACTGTTATTTGCGGCTGGGGCCAACCGGAGAATGGGATACTGCTGCAACGCAATGTATTGTGGAAGAAGCTGGCGGCAAACTCCTCAGTACGAAACTTTCACCGCTCTCTTATAATCTCAGAGAAACATTGGAAAACCCGAATTTCATCGTTATCGGAGATCCAACACTGCCTTGGCAAGAAATTCTCTCCCATAAAGGCTAACGCGCCTAACATCATCGGTTAGGCGCGCTATCTGTCAATACATTTACTGATGTATGTGCAACGATCAGTTGGGGAGAGTCAGTGTACCGTTCGACTGAAATGAGTACCGTCCCTGAGCATCGGTCGATGCATAGGTCTGTATCCACTGGTTAAACATTTTAGGTAAACGTTCACCCGGTTTTACCCAACCTTGAAATTGATACTGATCCTGTGGTGTCAACACCATCGAATACTCACTTTGTAATGCATCCGATACCTGCTGGCCTTTCAGGCTAATCTGCCCATTTTCACAAGTGAGTCGGGCGGAAACCTTTTCTAATGGAACGGATTGAGAGAGCATTGAAATTTGTGCATTGGTCCAAGTAATTTCTCCTTCACCCTCGGCACAAAACGGAGGCTGGTATCGATAATTATCAATAACAAGTTTAAATGCGCCATCAGCACTCACCGGAAGTGGTAAATGCATATTTTCAGCAACAAACCGAGCCGGTGCCGTCAGTGACAAATTTCGCACATAAACACCAGAAAAATCGACGCCGACCTCACCCGTTCCCCGAAGCGCGACCTCATGACGCTTGCCTAAAGCGATACCGGCGGCAAGCTGTCCCTTAAATAGAGAAAAAGGACGCAAATTCCAAACCAGTGAGCCCAAATCATAGTTCATCCATTTAGCCGACTGAACTTCACCATGCCATATCGTTCCGCCAACCCCGCTCAACAATAGCTCTCGGGGCTGAGGAATAAATTTCAAAGCCATATTTGCAGGTAAGTGGACTAGCACACTGACCACAAACACAAAAAATAAACCAACGACGTACATAATTTTTTTCTTCACTTTATTTAACCTCGAATTAATTCCAGGCGTTTTATATCAATCATGCCATTTTTTTCAGCCCTATCGATATCCATCATCATCACCTGAATACCATATTGCTGCCGCAAAAAAGCCAACCAGTCGATAAACTGATTAAACGCGACTGGTTCCACCCAAATTTGTAAGCCTTCACCTTTGGGTTGCATTCGAATTAACCGAACACCAAATTTACCAGTAGAACCTGCAACCGCTTGGTTCATCGGCTCATTTGAAACGGGACCATCCCCATGCTGTCTAAGCTGAGTTAACGTATCGGCTTTTTCTATGACCCATGCATACAGATTCTTCTCTGCGGTCAATTTATTTTGCGTCAGAACACGCTGTTCCTGCATGGGACGAACAATCCCACCATAAAGCAGAGCCAAAACACTAAAACCGACAGTCACCAGAAGCAATCGTTGCTCTCTGGAGGACAACGTCTTCCACCAAGTATAACCACGACTCATCCATTGATTCATATCGTTCACCTACTGATTCTTTAAGACGAAAGACCCTGAGACCTGATTATTATCTCGGTTGAGAGGTCCTTGCTGTACATCAAACTTCTGAGACAATTTCTTACGCGTTGCTTCAAATGCCTGAAAATCAGCACCTCGCACATCAATCCGAATATCACCCCGTGCCCTATCATAGTGAATACGCTGCAATTGTACGCCGGACGTACTGCCAATCGTCTCCGCCAACGATGTGAATAATGACAATGCAGAATCTTGCCCTTCACCACCAGACAACTTCTGAATTGCACTGGTAAACTGACCTTTCAGATAACTGACTGTCGGGATTTTGTGCCGCTCTGGAAATATCGTTCTGAAAATATGTTCACTTTCGGTTCTCAGGGCTGTAGCTTCTTGAGACATTCGACGAATATCAACCGCATGATGAATCAACAATAAGGTAACCAAAGCAGCCAGAGCGATGAGACTCCCTCGCCAGACTTGCCAGTATTTCATCACCGAAGAAGACTTCTTAAATGGACCGGTCAATAACGAGATCGGGCTACTTAATGCGCCGCGGTACAGTAATAGGTCGATAGAATCAACCAGCTTTTCGGTCCAGACTTGTGAACTCGAATCATTCAATTCCGGTGCCTGACTGTAAGATATAATCTCAAGTGCCGGGCTTTGTTCGTCATCTTCATGCATCTGGCTCAGGATAGGCAACCACGAGTGTTCAATACAAACACCACTGAATGGTCCCTGACGAATGAGCCATTCATGGCCCAATTGAACCGCCGTCGCATGCTCTTCTTCTGTCGGTAATGCCAGCACATCCGGCAAAACATTGTCGACTTGGAGTCCACAGGCTTCAAACTGCTCCAGAATACAACTCAGCCAATTCCGATCAACCGCGACGGTGTAAACTTGGTCTTCTTGCTTCGCCAATACGGAAAAATGTAATCCATCCACATCCTGTGCAAGTTCATCTTCCACTAAGTACGGCAGCATTTTTTCATACTGACGAGCACCACCAGCCGGCAATGAAACCGTCTTCATCACCACATCAGCACCAGAGAGTAAGACGATCACAGGTCGCCCCTCAGCATGAGGCACTAACTCATCTATATTGGTCCAGGATGCTATCTCTCCTGATTTTTCAATCGTTGTCGCATGCTCAGCACCGATCCACCAATGCCCTTGAGCTTGGGGTTGCTTACTCAGCCGGACGAGCAGATATTCGCTCACGCTCTCCTCCATAGCGACGGCGAATGACCGTCACAGTTTTTCTATCTTTACTAAACATTAGACTCCGAACCCTCACCCGGGCATCATCGACCATGACCTGAGCATCCAATTCAAAATAATTGCTGTCAATCCCAAGAAAGCCGGTAGCGTCTGATTTGATGGTCTCATCAATCCCACTCAACTCACCTTGTGCCCAAAAATCATCAAGACTATCCCAACCGGAGTAAGGCCGGTCCTCAATCAACTGCACCGCTGCAGACGAACTGAGATAGGGATAGAACATCGCAGCTAAAATATTGGCCTGCTTGACTGAAACAGTATTGATGTTTAAGCGCCATTCTTTAGTCGGCAGAGCACATAAACTCGGCATACTTTTCATCATGATCTCACCACTGACACCCTGTACCGCTCGAATCTCTGTGGCATCGGCCAATAAGCTATCGGGCGCATCATAAGCGGGTGACATCGACTCGTAGAAACTGTCTTCGACCCCACTGACCGAATTGATGGAACGATTAGAATCAATAAATTCCCAAATCGAATTGGCAGCAACTTCTGCCTGATAATTATCAATGTCTTCTGCTTCAAACAGGTGCTGTAATACCTGTACCAAATAAGGTGTCCCGGTGTCTGCCGGATTCCAGTTAATTCCCGCCAATGCATTGATATTCATGCAAGACTGCATGTCTTGAATATTCCCTTCCACCGTGCCGTAATCCAGTGGGTATTGTTTATCTTTTACCGCCCAAGGCTGACTCAGATTGACAGCCTCATCGTTATCTTCATAACTCTGTTTTATGGCCGATTTAGCCAGCGCTTCAACGCCGAGGCTATACCAATATGCCTGTTGATATCTGAGTTGGTTTCCTGATCGGTGATACTGGGTAAACAAACGCTCTGACATTGTCGCTGCGATGGAAACCATCATTGCCAATATCAGCAGCACCAGAATCAGGGCAACGCCACGCTGTCTTTGCAACGATCTACTTGGATACATTGGATACACTCAACTCACTGCCAGAAATCAGATAAATCCGTTCAATCTCTCCATAATCTTTCAAGGTGAGCTTCACACTAATAGCTTCTGGCAGAACGCCTTTATCTTCCCATCGGTCAACCCATTGATGATGAAAATATAGACGAAAAGCGATTGACTCAACTTGTGTCAATAATGGCCGAACGATGCCATTATCACCGGCAACCGTATCTGGATAACGCCACCATACTCTTTCCAGACGCTCTCCCGTTAAACGGTATCCGACTTTAATGATATCCCCTCGGGGAAACTGCATTTGCGGGTTGATCCAACCGTGTCGTGTAAAAAGAATGCCGACACTATCTGACGATAATAACCCGTCCTGCATCCATAACAGCTGAGAGCCGGGCTCTTCTCCCTGATTACGAAACTGACGGGATGCCATCTGGCGAAAATCACTATCCATAATCGCTAACGCCTTCTGAATTTCACCCAGCCGTTTTTCACTCTCCTGACTGACGACGTTACTGCGCTGAACTTGGTTCAGGACCTGATACGCAGCAATCGTCAGACTCGCCAAAATCGCCAGCGCAACCAACACCTCAATGAGCGTGAATCCGCGACTATGACGTTTCATTTGCAACATAACTTCTCACGATCACCACTGACGGACCCGATTTACTTTGGGAAACGCTCACATCAAAAGCTTTCAACACATCATTACTTGTTTCAACCAAAGACACTTTCCAATACCAAGTCGTTCCAGCCATGTCTTCCGTTCCTTCTTGGTTCGACAAAGTCTCCGGCGCGAGCATGATTCGAGCCATTTGATTATCAACCACCATCGCAGCAAACATCTTCTCTTCGAGTGTGTGCACTGTATTGACATGTTGGCTGACCGCCTTAATTACACTGATCGACGCCGTTGCAAATATAGCTAATGCAATCAGCACCTCCAGTAGTGTCATTCCCTTAATTTGCTTCATCGTCTTGATCCGAGGGCGTCCGAATATGCAGAATACCGTCTTCAGCGGTTTCCACTAACCACAATGAATCGGGTGTAGAGTCCGCCCAAAATTGGATAGAAAATGGTGTGACATCACCACTAGAGAGAATAAATACCTGCGGTGTTGGGATGGGCTTCTCATCGTCGTTTTGGTCAGGAAAGTCCATGTCTTCAAACAAAGATTCCTGACTGAACAAACGCTCCGGATTATTCCAGACCCCGCCACCGAGTTCAAAACGGAAAGTGGTTCCCTCTTCAGCCGTCAGATCGCCTTTGATGGATGACAAAGATTCCAGGTCTTTCCAGCCCTCATCCGATAGCCTCAAAAAACGAAACTCATGCTTTTTTTCATCGACATAAAGACCATAGGTCCGCCCACTAAAAATCGCATCTTCACTCAAAAGCTGTAAACGCTGATAAAGCCGTTCAGCCGTTTGTTGCACCTCATCCTGAGACCTGTCGGGCAGAGACATCACAACGACCATACTGCCCAGCGAAATCACCACCAGAACCAACATAATTTCCAGCAGTGTAAAACCACGGTGGTATTTCATGAGCAGTATTCATCCATTCCACAATTACTGGAAGTCAAGCAAGTTCCAGTTACCGATGTCGCTATTATTCCCTTCACCGCCTTCCTGACCATCAGCACCATAACTAAAGACATCAATTTTACCTTTATCGCCAGGGCTCAGATATTGATAATCATTGCCCCAAGGGTCCTGTGGCAACCGCTTGATGTAACCGCCTTCGCGATAGTTACGAGGTTCAGGATTGGATGGTTTGGTGACCAATGCTTCCAAGCCTTGATCTGTGGTCGGATAAGCATTGTTATCTAATCGGTACATATCCAATGCATTTTCCAGAGAGACAATATCGGCAATCGCTTTTTTCTGATCCGCTTTTTCTTTGTTTCCCAATAGGTTCGGGACAACAAAGCTCGCCAAAAGCCCAAGGATAACAATCACGACCATCACTTCTAACAGCGTAAAACCACCTTGTTTGCTTACTTGATTTTTTATTTTCATTCCTACTCCAACATTCACGTTTCCTAACCAATGAACAGCTAAGACTAGCGCGTCATTAAGTTGTTCATTTCTAAAATCGGCATCAGGGTTGCCATCACAATAAATAAAACCAACCCTGCCATCAATGCAATCAGCATGGGGGTGAACAGGCCCAAAGCAATGTTCACCGTTGCTTCAAACTGCTCATCCTGGTTGTCTGCCGCACTAATGAGCATGTTCTCTAATTCACCGCTCTGTTCACCACTGGCAATCATATGAAGCATCATCGGAGGGAAAAGCTTCGTTTGTTGCAAAGACTTACGAATGCTCGCCCCTTCTCGAACGGATTCTGCCGCTTCCTGCACTTTCTGTTTCATGTATGTGTTTTCCACAACATCTTTGGCAACAAGCATTGCATCGAGAATTGGAATACTACTCGAAGAACATATCGCCAGTGTTCGTGCAAAACGAGAGGTATTCAGGCCTCGAACAATTTTACCAATCATGGGGACGCTCATCAGCTTACGATGAAATGCAAAACGAATATGTGGTCGCTTTAAAGCTGACTGAATGAATACCCATCCACCTAACGCCAGCAACAAAACCAACCAACCCCATTCCTGCACAAAATGGCTCATATTTAACAAAAGCTGAGTCGATGTCGGCAGAGTCTGCCCCATTTGGATAAATTGCCCCACAATTTTGGGCACCACAGCTGCTAAAAGAAAAGCGACAATCGTGACCGCGAAAACAACCAGAACAATGGGATAAATCAACGCTTGCAAGAGCTTTGAGCGCATCTTTTGTCGATTTTCGGTATAACTCGCCAAGCGATTGAGGATCATATCCAAATGTCCGGACTTCTCACCGGCCGAAATCATAGAACGAAACAACCCATCAAAAATATGTGGGTAATCGGCCATACTATCAGCGAGAGAAAAGCCTTCCGTCACTTTTGACCGGACACGAGTGAGAACACTACGAATCCGTGGTTTTTCTGTCTGTTCGATCACCGCTTGCAGACACGCCTCCAGCGGCATTCCTGACTGGAGTAATGTCGACATTTGTCGAGTTAGCAGAGCAAGGTCTGTCGCCCCAATCCCTCTTTTCCACGAAGTGGTGCCGCCTTGTGTTTGATTATTTTTCTGGACTTGCGTCGCCTGAACTGTAATCGGAGTCAGCCCTTGCTCTTTCAAGCGTTGACGAACGTGGCGGGCACTATCCCCCTCGATCACACCTTTCTTGCGTTTTCCTTTGAGATCAAGCGCCTGATATTCAAATGCCGCCATCAGACCTCCTCAGTGACCCGCAACACTTCTTCAAGTGTCGTGATCCCCGCTTGGACCTTACTCAGTCCATCCATACGAATGCTCGGGCATGACTCGCGAACTTGCTGTTCAACGGCCTGCTCACCCGCTTCGGTATGGATCAGTGATTTGACTTTCTCATCAATCACTAATAACTCATGAATCCCTGTTCGTCCCCGGTAACCTTTGTAATGACATTTCTCACACCCTTTGGGTGCATAAAGTGTCAGAGGTTCATCCTCTGGCATGTCGAATAGTTCGCGCTGTTCTTTATCGGCTTCAAATGGCTGCTTACAATCAGGACATAACGTCCGAACCAAGCGTTGAGCCAGAACGCCAACAAGAGATGATGACACCAGAAAAGATTCAATCCCCATATCTCTCAAACGGGTAACCGCGCCAATCGCGGTATTCGTATGCAATGTCGAAAGAACCAAGTGCCCGGTAAGGGAGGCTTGTACCGCAATTTGTGCCGTTTCCAAATCCCGGATTTCGCCGACCATCACGACATCGGGATCCTGACGCAGAATCGCTCTCAACCCTCGGGCAAAAGTCATATCGACTTTTGGATTCACCTGTGTTTGACCGATACCGTCAATATCAAATTCAATCGGGTCTTCAACCGTCAGAATATTCTTCTCATTCCGATCCAATTCTTGTAAGCCGGCATAAAGCGTCGTCGATTTACCCGAACCGGTTGGTCCTGTCACCAGTAAAATGCCATGTGGTCGCTGCAGCAGTTCTCTGAACCGAACGAAAATGGCTTCAGTCATACCCAGACTGTAGAGATCCATTTGAGTCGCATTTTTATCCAAAATACGCATAACGACCCGCTCGCCATGAGAAGAGGGCATGGTAGAAACACGCACATCAACGGCCCGTCCACCGATTCTCAGCGAAATACGTCCATCTTGAGGTACCCGTTTTTCAGCAATATCCAGCTTTGCCATGACCTTCACGCGCGAGACCAATAAAGGTGCGAGTTTACGGCTGGGTGATAAAACTTCACGAAGCATGCCATCGACCCGAAAACGGATCGATAAAGATGTTTCAAAGGTTTCAATATGGATATCGGAAGCTTCTTCTTTGATAGCTTCACTCAACATGGCATTAATCAGCTTGATAATCGGTGCATCATCATCGGAGTCCAACAAATCCTGATTATTCGGCAGTTCCTCTGCGAGGGCAAAGAAGTCATCGTTATCAGCACCGAGATCTTCCATCAACTGGCGAGTTTCGGATGTATCACGTTGATAGACTTTCGTCAGCCGTGCATCGAACTCGGCTTCAGGAATTGCCACCAGCTCAAAAGATTTTTGCAACACCCGTCTGGCCTCAACCAAAGCCGTAATAGATACCGGCTCCACATAATAGAGATAGGGTGTCTCATCTTCATGTGAGGCGTCAAATACGAGCTTATACCGGTTTGCGAAACTAAAAGGTAAACGCTGCACAACGCTACTCCTGATCTTGATCCTTCGGAATCTGCTCGATAAATGCCTGTAATTCTTCCGGATAATGATTCTGTAAATTAAATGCGGGTATCACTGGCGTTTTCTTGTCACGCATCAATTTCAGACCTTTCTCGGCTTTCACAAGCTGCTCAGCACGGATAAAGTTATACTTTCGCTGAGTCACGCCATCAGCGGTCATGCCATCACGAATAATCGTCGGCTTGATAAAGACCATTAGATTTCGTTTCTCAACTTTGGTACTGGTTGAACGGAACAAGTAACCCAGCAGAGGGATGTCTCCGAGAATCGGAACTTTGGAGTCGCTTTCCTGAGTACGTTCGTCGATCATGCCTCCCAAGACCAGCATCTGCCCATCTTTAACCATGACTGAGGTATTCAATTGTCGTTTGGCAAAACGGACATCGACAGCCCCGTCAGCGGCCAGAACATTCGAGACTTCCTGCTCGATATTGAGCAGCACCGAATCCCCTTCATTGATTTGTGGAACGACCTTTAATTTGATCCCAACTTCTTTACGATCCACGGTTTGGAAAGGATTATCATTCCCTGAACTTGACGTCGCACCAGTCAGAACCGGGACTTCTTCACCGACCACAAATGAGGCTTCACCATTGTCCATGACGGTAATACTCGGTGATGACAGAATATTTGAACTGGAGTCTTTGGAAACCGCACTGATCAGCGATGTCCAATCACCCATCACGATACTAACCGCAGCACCTTCGACACCACTCAGTGCATCAGACAACGACTTATAGTCGCCTGATTCTGTCGTAGTATAAGGCCGTCGGTTACCATTATTATCGGTGTAGTATTCAGTACTGACCTGATCTTTCGCTTCTTCCAGACCAACCATAACCTTACCGATAGAAGCACCACTATTCCCAAACTGGATTTCCGAGCCACTTTCAATCGAGCCCCATTGCACCCCGAGGTTAATCCCTTCACCTTCAGACATTTCGACAATCAGGGCTTCAATCAGAACCTGAGCCCGACGAATATCCAACTGGCTAATCACATCCAGTAGCGGTTTCATAATATCTTGTGGGGCACTGAGAATCAGAGAGTTGGTATCCTTGTGTGCGGCAATCGTGACATCAGCCCGACTCGAAGGCGCAGACTTTTGCTCACCTTGCTTTTCCGACTGAATATTATCAGAGACGCCTTTCAACACATCGACTAAATCTTCAGCTTTGGCATACTTCAGATAAACAACCCGGTGGTTACTTTTGGTCGCCATTTCAATATCAAGTCGTTTAATTAAGCGAACGATCCGTTTTCTGACTTTCGGATCACCCGAGATCAAAATGGAATTCGTCCGATCATCTGCAACGACTTGTGGCTGGAGAATTTGCGGCAGGCTTCTCGTCTCTTTACTGGTATCAAGAGCACTGACAATCCGTACAATTTCCGGTGCCGAAGCATTATTCAGTGTCACGACATCAATATCCGTGTTTCCTGCTTGGTCAACGCGATCAATAATCTGAGCCAAACGGTCAACGACTGCGGCACGTCCGGTCAATAAAATAATATTCGCAGGTTCATAATGAACCACATTACCGGAGCCCGCATTGTTCACTAACTGACGCAACAATGGAGATAATTCTTTAACGGAAACATTGTGAACAGAGACAACCCGGGTAATAACACTGTCAGCATTTGTGTTGCCGGAAGAGTCCAATACAGGAATTGCTGAGGTTTTTGCATCTTTGGATTTAATAACTTTCAGAACACCGTTGTCCATTTCAACCACGGCAAACCCATAGACTTCCAAAACATTCAGAAAGAAACCGTAGTATTGGTCATCACTGAGCGTGTCATAACTCCGTACATCAATTTTCCCTCGCACAGAAGGATCAACAATAATTGTTTTATGTAAGTTACGACCGACAATGTTAATAAATTCCTGAATATCAGTGCCTTTAAAATTAACACTATACTCGTTCGCCAAAGCTGCCGGAGAAAGCATCATACTTCCTAATAACAACCACGCGCTCTTTTTTAGCCAATACTTCACGTCTTTACTCCCTCAATGCCTAGCGACGCTGCATTAAAATTGAATATATATATCATGAGTCTGTCCATCTCTCTCTACTGTAATTTTTACATTCGAAAGATCTGATAAAACGGAGGCAATATCTGACATTGCACTTTCCTTTCTTAAATCGACATCGTTCAATGCAACGGCAATATCACCATTCTGTAATCCGACAGATTGAAATAACTCCGGTGAACGTCCGGGACTCAAACGATAACCGAGAATATCATTATCACGTTTCATTTGAGATAAACGAACATACTGAAACAGAGTCTGCGGATTCTCCGCAATTTCATGTTTGATTTCAGTCAGTCGCTCCTTCTGGGTACTGACTTCCCCGGTATCATAATTGACAAAGTCATCTGGAGATGGGGCGTTCAGCATGGAATGAGGCTGGGAATTCACCCTCCCCAAACGACTGTATTCGACATCTTTCAACATGAGCGTTTCGCTTCTTCCTGCATTACGGATGATCACTCGATCATTCAGCACAGACTCCAGTGTCACTCGCGTGCCTTCAATGCGTTCATTCAGTCCATAAGTTGCCTGAACACCTTGATAATCAATAATGGCAAGGTCTTCTGTGTTGTTATCACTCACAACAACACCAACAAGCTTCAGATTTAATTTGGTTTTCGGAGCATTAACGACATGCTCTTGAACAACTGACTTATCGTTCTGCTGTTGGAATTGGCCAAAAAGTTGCTTTTCTTTTACAAATGCGCTGTCAAAGCTATTGGTTGAACCTCGCGCTTCATTTGAAGAAGGGGGTGTCCATGACGGAACCTGCATCGTCTCAAATGGTGCCCAGATCAGCTGACCGAATATCCAAACAGCAACCAACCATATTCCTGCTGAAATAATGGTGCTGAACAGTGATTGATAGTGAATGAAAGAACGCAATAAAGACATGAATAACGCAGGTACTGAGTTCTTTAGTGTGTCAACGTGTGGCAATCTCTAACCCTTTGAATTTATCCCTGATTAATCGGTGTAATCAGTTTTATTACACCATATTAAGATGCTGACTAATATAACACACCCATTTTACTATCCACTGTTTTATACTCAAATTTCATCATTTTCTTGAAAACCTAGGTATAAACCACCATTTATCCTTTTATTATTGAGTAAACCAACATATTCAGAGGACGATTTTGCGATGAGTTCTAGTGAAGAACCGATACGGCTAGATAAATGGCTCTGGGCTGCGCGATTTTATAAAACCCGTTCGATTGCCAGAAATATGGTTGACGGTGGCAAAGTCCACTATAATGGGCAACGATCTAAACCAAGTAAAATCGTAGAAGTCGGAGCAACTGTCACGCTTAGACAAGGGCAAGAAGAAAAAGTTGTCATTATTGACAAAATATCGGGACAACGCAGAGGTGCTCCCGAAGCTCAAACCTTGTATACAGAGACAGCGGCAAGCATTCAAAAACGTGAAGCAAATGCAATGCAACGCAAATTGAATGCGCATAACCCGAGTCCGGATAAGCGTCCCGATAAAAAGCAACGACGCGATATCATCAAATTTAAACATCAATAAAGAACAAAGCTGGAGTTTCCTTCATGGCAAGCAATATGTTAAATCGCTACCTGTTTGACGAGTTATCAGTACGTGGCGAACTGGTACAACTGGATGACGTCTATCAACAAGTCGTGTCCAGTCAGGAATATCCGGCACCAATCCAAGCGCTGCTGGGAGAGTTACTCGTTGCAGCCTCTCTTTTAACCGCGACCCTCAAGTTTGAGGGCTCAATTACTTTGCAGATTCAGGGAAATGGGCCTGTATCTCTGGTAGTCCTCAATGGTGATCATGAGCAGAATGTCCGTGGCGTAGCTCGTTGGAAAGGCGACATCCCTGAGGATGCGACCCTACATCAATTAATGGGAGATGGACACTTAGTGATTACCATCGACCCAGAAAAGGGTGAACGGTATCAAGGAATTGTTGCTTTAGACGGTGATTGTTTGGCAAGTGTTCTAGAGACTTATTTCGAACAGTCGGAGCAGTTGAAAACCCGGTTATGGATTAAAACAGGGCAATCAGAAGAGAAGCTCTGTGCAGCAGGCATGCTCCTACAAATTATGCCGGACGGTACCGGCTCTCCAGACGATTTTGAACATCTTGAACAGTTAACAAACACGGTTACGGATGAAGAATTGTTCTCTTTGGAAGCAAATGAGTTGCTCTACCGCCTATACAATCAGGAAACCGTGCGGCTATTTGAACCACAGCCAATTACTTTTCACTGCGGTTGCTCTCGCCAACGCTGTGGTGCAGCAATCATTACCCTTCCTGAGGATGAAGTACAGGAAATGCTCGCTGAAAACCCAACGATTTCTCTTCATTGTGAATACTGTGGCACCGACTATCAATTCGATGAAAATGATATCAAAGAGTTACGCTACAGCTCATTGGCACAAAATAAAACCATTCATTAATTCTCATCACTTATTAAGCTTTTTTTTAATACTTTAAGCCAGTTGAAAAACTGGCTTAATTGTTAATTATTCAATATAAAAACCCACAAAACTCATAAAAACCAACATATTATCAACACTTAATTTGCATAAATTAATAATTTCTATTACCTAGTCTAAACTAGTCTCTATACGTTAGAATAACTTACCCTAATATGTGACGAGACACCTAAATACTCATAACAAATGTGGGTATTTTTTGAACCATCTCCCTGTTTTCGATGGTCCTCGTTGCTAGCATGGCGTACAGATTACATAAAAAATTCTTACAAAATCTCTACAATTCCTACGAAGGAGCACCTATGACCGTAATGGAACAAATAAAGGCTGCAAACATGGATCTAACCTCTTATGGCATCACCGATGTCACCGAAGTGATTCATAACCCAAGTTATGAGCAGTTATTCGACGAAGAAACAGCACCTCACTTAGAGGGTTATGAGAAAGGCATCGTAACCGAACTAGGCGCCGTTGCTGTTGACACCGGTATTTTTACCGGTCGTTCTCCGAAAGATAAGTACATTGTCAAAGATGACACCACTAAAGATAATTTTTGGTGGACATCTGACACAGTAAAAAATGATAACAAACCCATCACTCAGGCAGTATGGGACGATCTGAAACAACTCGTCACCAAACAGCTTTCAGGGAAACGATTGTTTGTGGTCGATGGTTACTGTGGAGCCAACCCAGACACTCGTCTTTGTGTCCGTTTTATCACGGAAGTTGCTTGGCAGGCGCACTTTGTGAAAAACATGTTCATCCGTCCCAGTGATGAAGAGCTGGCCACATTCGAACCCAGTTTTGTGGTGATGAATGGCGCTAAATGTACCAATCCAGACTGGCAAGCGCATGGCCTGAACTCAGAAAACTTTACTGTCTTTAATCTGACAGAAAAAATGCAGCTGATTGGCGGAACCTGGTACGGTGGCGAAATGAAGAAAGGTATTTTCGCCATGATGAATTACTTCTTACCGCTCAAAGGCATTGCAGCAATGCATTGCTCTGCCAATATGGGTAAAGATGGTGATGTCGCCGTTTTCTTCGGTCTATCCGGTACAGGGAAAACAACATTATCGACGGATCCTAAACGAGCGCTCATCGGTGATGACGAACATGGTTGGGATGATGATGGTGTCTTCAACTTTGAAGGCGGATGCTATGCCAAAACTATCAAACTCTCCAAAGAAGCAGAACCTGACATTTACCATGCAATCCGCAGAGATGCATTGCTTGAAAATGTTACCGTCCGTGATGATGGTACGGTTGATTTCGATGATGGCTCCAAAACCGAAAACACCCGTGTTTCATATCCGATTTATCACATTGATAATATCGTTAAACCTGTCTCAAAAGGCGGTCATGCAAGCAAAGTGATCTTCCTCTCTGCTGATGCATTCGGTGTTCTGCCTCCGGTTTCTAAACTAACCCCTGAGCAGACCAAGTATCATTTCCTCTCTGGTTTTACCGCAAAATTAGCCGGCACAGAACGAGGTATCACGGAACCAACACCGACATTCTCCGCTTGTTTCGGTGCGGCATTCCTGACATTGCATCCGACCAAGTATGCGGAAGTGCTCGTCAAGCGTATGGAAGCAGCTGGTGCTGAAGCATACCTTGTCAATACTGGCTGGAATGGCACAGGAAAACGGATTTCAATCCAAGATACTCGGGCAATTATTGATGCTATCCTTGATGGTTCGATTGAGAATGCACCGACCAAAACTGTCCCAATCTTTAACCTTGAAGTGCCAACGTCATTACCGAACGTGAATGCTGAAATTCTCGATCCTCGGGATACATATGTCGATGCGCTGCAATGGGAAAGCAAAGCGAAAGACCTTGCCTCTCGTTTCGTGAAAAACTTTGATAAGTACACCGATAACGATGAAGGTAAAGCGCTTATTTCTGCCGGACCACAAATCGACGCATAAGTCGTTTAAAACATCAGTAAGCCCCTACTTCAGGGGCTTTTTTTTGATCGTACGAATTTTGTTGAAGCAAAGCGATTTTTGTTCCAATCTGTTAGACCGAATGAACCAATGGTCCTAAAAAATGAAAACAGGTATTATCCGGGTATTCCTTATATTTCTTCTGCTCACCCTGATAGGGATCACCGCTGGCATCGTCATTGTCCAGTCTCGCTATATCACACCTGTTGCCCAATGGACGATTCAAAAAATAGGCTTCCCTGAGTTCCATGCCCAGAAAATCAGCTACCAATATCCATTCCATCTAAAATTTGAACACGTCACTCTGTCTCAACAACTGACACCGATCCAGACCGTGAATATTTGGCTTAATCCTCATCAAAGCACTCTCAAGCAGCTTGCATTCGATAGTGTGCTCATTGATGGGATCACCTTCGATAATGAGCAAGCATCTCTTCCAGCACCATTAGAAACGGTCAAAATCAACCAACTTGCTATTCGCAACCTTTCTATGACAACCACAGACGATCTAATGGTTCACGGGCTCAATATACAAATTCAAAACCCGACTTGGCATGGAACGAACACTTATCTGCCTTATGGTAACATTCAACTCTACGCATCTCAGGTCACGTGGCAAGGAGAAACTCTCACTGATCTGCTCATCACTGGTCGCCATCAAGCACAATATAGTCAGATTGATAGTCTGACCGCAACGTGGCGTGGCGCTTCACTTTCCTTGCAAGGAAAAACCAACGGACAAGGCTGGTCAATAGAAAACCTAACTACAGACAAATTAAATTTGTCTCTGTCTCAGTTTCAGCAATTGTCTTATAAATTCAGAGATCTGATAGAACAACACATCGTGCAGATTGATCGACTTGATCTGTTAAACAGCCAGTTCAATATGCCACATATTCAACTTAATCATTTCGATTTATCACTCACTGATTTTCATCCGACCGCATCTGAAGCACTTTGGAAACAGACTCATGCAGTACTGTCATTAGATGCAGAAAGTCTTGTCCTTGATGAAATGATGTGGGTAGAGCCCAGTATCAACCTCATCCTGACGCCCGGTCAGTTAGATATCGATGACTTTAGCTCTACCCTCATGGACGGTCAAATCCATGTCTCCGGCGCTATCACACCGGAGACGGTAACCATCCGGGATTTACAGCTACAAAGCATGAAAATGTTTATCGAGTCAGACACTGAGCCTGACTTCACTTGGCTTGCGTCACTCATGCCATCACTCAAACAAGTGAACGTGGAACAGCTAAAAATTCGGAATAGCCAGATTATTCAACTCGCCCATCGACCTTATTGGCAATTATCTGGGATCAATACAGATATCGATCAGGCACAACTGCTCGATGCTCAACGGTGGGGGTTATGGCAGGGTACGGCAAGAATGTCCGTCAATAACCTTAGTTATGGGCAGTTCGTGGTATCTCAGGGCGTCGTCGAAATGCACAGTCAAGAGAATCGCTGGATACTGGATCGACTATTTCTTCCATTCTCCAAAGGGTATCTGGCCGCCAAAGGACAGTGGCAATATGGATTGAAAGGCGCTCCATGGCAGTTTTCAATTGATGCGGATAGCCTTCCCCTGAATCTGTTCAAGCACCTGCCACTCCAGATGAAAGGACTGGTTGACCTGTCCGGTTCAGCTCAGGGACTTTCCGGAGATTCTGTAATTATCAATCACACGTTAAGTGGCTTATTGAATCTGGATGTCAGAAATGGCCAACTCCAGCTCCCAGATAACCATACTCAGCCAAAAGACTTCATGCTGAACACCATGGAAATCACCGGAGATCGGGGAAAAATCACTGTCCCTGAAATTCATCTCAAATCCAACGATCTCAACGCGACCATCAGTGGTCGCTGGGATCTGACTCAGTCAGATAAAGGCTCGTTAACTCTCTCGGTAACAACAGGGGAAAAACAAATCCATTACAATTTACTGAAACCATCACAAACTGAGCCACCAGCCTCTCAGACCGAAGCGGGCACCATACAAGTCACATCGGATTCATCGGCCAATTAAAGACTTATAATTCGGGATCAACATGTATGTTCCGACAAACTGAACTGCAGGTTTATCCCCACTTCTGACAGTCACATTGACGATGATCCGAGCTTTACGTCCAGACTCAAGACGATCCAGATCACCACTAATATCATCTAATGAGGTCACTGCGATCGGGTTATCACAAATGGGTAGCCGATACCGAATACGACTATCGACCATCACGATGTCCCCATAAAGGCTGCGTTCTCGCATGAGTAACCATGCCATCCCCCACCCAGTCAATGTCGCCAAGGTGAAAGCGGAACCAGCAAACATCGTGTTATGCGGATTGATGTTGGGATTCATCGGCGCGTAACACTCGAACTGATAACCAGTGTACTGATTAATCTTAATCCCCATTTTTTCACTAATCGGGATCTGGTTTTCCCAACGTTCCTGCAACTCGGAACACCACTGTGGTTTACGCTGAACATTTGCCATCGGATCAAGAGTTTTCACCATCTGCTGATGCCGGACAGGCCCGCGTTCATCACTCAGTTCACCACGACGCTCAAATCCATTTTTCTCATAAAAAGCAATGGCATCTTCTCTGGCATTACATACCAGACGTTTCGCACCTTCCTGACGGGCAAGTGATTCTAATGTCACCAAGAGTAGTGACCCCATGCCACGGCTCCGGCGATTCGCTTTCACCGCCATATAACGAATCTGTCCTTCACAGTCTGGGGTAATGTACAATCGGCCGACCGCCATAGGACGTCCCCGACTATCAACAATCATCCGATGATGACTCATTGGATCATATTCATCCCGTTCTGATCCCAACGGCAAATGCCATGGTTCACGTAGCATTTGCCAGCGAAATAAATAGTATTTACTCAGCTGGTTCTCCGTCTGAGGGCTAACAATCTTAAACATGAACTGTCCCTATCTTATTGATTAAACCTGTAACCAGAAGGTCACGGGTCCATCATTGACCAACGCCACTTTCATATCCGCAGCAAAGCGTCCTCTCTCCGTAGGAAGAATGCTTGCACATTGCTCAGCGAAATAATCGTACAAACGCTCAGCATCTGCTGGTGCCGCACCACGAGAAAATCCAGCGCGTGTTCCCTTTTTCGTATCTGCCGGTAATGTAAACTGTGAAACCACTAAAACTTTGCCTCCGATTTGTTGAACATTGAGATTCATCTTCCCCTGTTCATCTTCAAATACCCGGTAGGTCGTCACCCGTTCAACCAGACGTTTAGCCTTAGCCTCATCATCATCTTTTTCTACCCCTAACAATACCAGCAATCCTTGTCCAATATTTCCTACAACCGAGCCATCCACAGTGACGGATGCTTCACTTACTCTCTGAATCAGTGCGATCACAATGTCTTCCTTTTTCTCCATTATTATCAGCCAATTGCTCAGATGTTAGCATGTCTGCTTGCCAAGATTCATATTCACCCAGAGCGGCAGTTACTTCAGCGCCCAATAGGACAATCAACCAAGAAAAATATACCCAGATAAAGAGAATCGGAATCGCGGCTAATGCCCCGTATATAAGCTGATAAGATGGAAAGTGTGTAATATAGGCAGCAAACCCCGCTTTACTGATTTCAAACAGTAACGCGGCAACCAGCGCCCCTGACAGAGCATGACCCAACTTCACTTTTTTATTCGGAACAAGGACATACAACCCGGTAAATGCAGCAAACGAGAGTAAGAATGGCAGCCTTCTGAGTACCCACTGAGAAAATCCATGAAAGGTTTCATTGGAAACCAAGTTCAGTGACGTCATGTAGGATGTTACAGCAAGACTCGCCCCAACCAGAAGCGGGCCTAACGTTAAAACCATCCAATACATTGAAAAGGAGAAAACCCAGCGACGCTTCTGATCAACCCGCCAGATGTAATTCAACATTTTATCAATATTAGAAATCAGCGTCAGTGCAACGACAAATAGAAATAATCCCCCTAACGCTGTCATTTTGCTCGTATTTGATACAAAGTCATGCAGCGCCTGATTAACCGCTTCACCAGCAGCCGGCAAGAAATGGGTAATAACAAATGTTTGAATGATTTCCCCGGCATCATTAAAAGCAGAGAACGCAGATAAGACTGAGAGTAAAACCGCCACCATCGGAACGAATGACAACAACGAGATATATGCCAGATATCCCGCATTGACCTGAATTCGATCATGAGTCACCCGACGCCATAAATATCGGGAAAAAACAACGCCAGTATCGATGATTTGTTTTGTATTCAACACAGAGACCTCATCAGCACACGGTGGTTTTATAGATAACAACATTGTTGTTTTAAAGATGATATAAGAAAAGGAATAATTTTATCCCTTTTCTTATATCAATTGCGCAAGAATATGCATTTAGATTAGCAGGATATTCACCGAGTGACTATATCTCATCCCGCTGATAAAAAAAGGCGGAAACAATGTTCCGCCTTCATTACATCATCAGTCTATAAAGACTTACTTTCCACCGCGATACGCTCTTTTACGATCATTTTCAGTAAGATGTCTCTTACGAATTCGGATGCTCGCAGGCGTCACTTCAACCAGCTCATCATCATCGATAAATTCTATCGCTTGCTCTAGTGTGAATTTAATCGCAGGGGACAGAACCTGTGCTTCATCAGTACCAGAAGCGCGAACGTTGGTCAGTTGCTTACCTTTCAAACAGTTTACAGTTAAATCATTTGAACGGTTATGAATACCAATAACTTGCCCTTCATAAACTTCATCAGCGTGTTCAGCAAATAAACGTCCACGTTCTTGTAAGTTAAACAATGCGTAAGTCAGTGCTTTACCCGTTGCATTAGAAATCAACACACCATTATTGCGTTGACCAATAGAACCACCTTTATGTGGACCATAATGATCAAAAGTATGGTAAAGCAGGCCTGAACCAGAAGTCAGCGTCATAAACTCTGTTTGGAAACCGATTAAGCCACGAGAAGGCATCGCAAAGTCCATCCGAACCCGACCTTTGCCATCCGGTGACATATCTTTCAATTCACCTTTACGTACACCAATATTTTCCATGATGCCACCTTGATGCTCTTCCATCACATCAATAGTCACCACTTCAAAAGGTTCAAGCAGTTGGCCATTCTCTTCTTTCAGAATAACTTCAGGACGAGAAACCGCGAGTTCAAAGCCTTCACGACGCATATTCTCGATCAAAATCGATAAATGCAATTCACCACGACCGGACACTCTGAATTTGTCTGGATCGTCAGTTTGCTCAACGCGTAGTGCCACATTATGAACCAACTCTTTTTCCAAACGCTCCAGAATATTACGAGATGTAACAAACTTCCCTTCTTTACCGGCAAACGGTGAAGTATTCACTTGGAAAGTCATCGTGACCGTCGGCTCATCAACCGAAAGTGCCGGCAATGCTTCGACGTTGTTTACATCACAAATCGTGTCTGAAATTTTCAGTTCACCCAGACCGGTAATCGCAACGATGTCACCAGCAGTCGCCCGCTCAACTTCGTGTCGCTCAAGCCCCAGATACCCCAGAACCGTCCCGACCTTACCGTTTCTCTTCTTACCGTCTGCACCAATAACGCTCACTTGCTGGTTTGCTTTGACGGTTCCGCGAGTGACTCGGCCAACACCGATAACACCAACATAAGAGCTATAATCCAGCTGGGAGATTTGCATTTGCAACGCCCCATCAAGATCAACATTAGGAGAATCGACATTATCAACAATGGTTTGGAAAAGGGGTTCCATATTCTCGCCCGTTTCGCCTTCTTCTAGCGAAGCCCAACCATTTAGTGCCGATGCGTAAACCACCTGGAAGTCTAACTGCTCATCCGACGCACCGAGATTATCAAACAGGTCAAATACTTGATCCATGACCCAATCAGGGCGAGCGCCTGGCCGGTCAATCTTGTTGATAACCACAATCGGTTTCAAACCATGTGCAAAGGCTTTTTGAGTAACGAAACGAGTTTGTGGCATTGGGCCATCAACGGCATCAACAATAAGCAGAACAGAGTCAACCATAGACATAATACGCTCAACTTCACCACCGAAGTCCGCGTGTCCAGGGGTGTCAACGATATTGATATGGTAATCGTGCCAGTTAATCGCTGTATTCTTCGCTAGGATTGTAATTCCACGCTCTTTCTCAATATCATTCGAGTCCATGACTCGTTCTTCAACTTCACCGCGAGACTGTAAAGTTCCGGATTGTTGTAATAGCTTATCAACCAAGGTCGTTTTACCGTGGTCAACGTGCGCAATGATCGCAATATTTCTTAGTTTATCAATCTGTGGTGTTGTCATGGATTCATCATCATTGTAAAAGTTCAATTCCCGTTCTTTGATGTAACTGGATTTCGGGATAAAAAAAACGCTCAATAATGTACCAGATTTTGAAGAAATGCCCAGAAATATGTGATCTAAAACAGGCTTATTTCTTCTATTCGTACATTAAGTCACTCTTCTAGAGTTTAGTCTTTGGAATCCATCACGTTCAGAAATAGTTGAGATCACAACTTTTCACGAGCAGAAAGCAGAAAAAACAATCAAATGCTATTTGACAAATTGCCTACTCATAGGGCTGAATAGAGAAGCGGTTGACAACTATTGGTGCAACTGAAATTTAAACGCACCATATTAGTGCAATGCGCAAATCATTTTAGTGCAATGATTGATAATTGAAAGCTCGTTATCTTATTAAGACATTGAATTAAAAGGATTTTTAATCATGGCACGATTTTGGCTAGTAAAGTTTTAGCTTTAGTTAACGTGATAAACACAAAGTTAATTGATGCTTAAACCAAGTCGAGCTTTTACCGATTTTTTAACACTGGAGGTTGTCCAAGATGTCAGTAGAAAATGTTCTATCGCTGATCCAAGAAAACGAAGTTAAGTTTGTTGATTTACGCTTTACAGATACAAAGGGTAAAGAGCAACACGTTTCTATTCCTGCTCACCAAATCGATGCTGACTTCTTCGAAGAAGGTAAAATGTTTGATGGTTCATCTATTGCCGGCTGGAAAGGAATTAACGAATCTGACATGGTCCTGATGCCAGATGCCTCAACTGCTGTTTTAGACCCATTTACAGAAGACTCCACATTAAATATCCGTTGTGACATTTTAGAGCCGGCAACTATGCAAGGCTACGATCGTGACCCACGTTCGATTGCACAACGCGCTGAAGAATATATGCGTTCTACAGGTATCGCGGACACTGTGTTATTCGGTCCTGAACCAGAATTCTTCCTGTTTGACGATGTAAAATACTCAACTAACATGTCCGGTTCTTTCTACAAAATCGATGACATAGAAGCTGCATGGAACACAGGATCAGAGATCGAGGGCGGAAACAAAGGTCACCGTCCAGGCGTTAAAGGGGGTTACTTCCCTGTTGCTCCTGTTGACTCATCTCAGGACATCCGTAGTGCGATGTGTCTGATTATGGAAGAGATGGGACTGGTTGTTGAAGCACACCACCACGAAGTCGCAACCGCAGGTCAGAACGAAATTGCTTGCCGTTTCAACACCATGACACTGAAAGCAGATGAGATCCAAATCTATAAGTACGTTGTTCATAACGTTGCTCATGCATTTGGTAAAACTGCGACTTTCATGCCGAAACCACTTGTCGGCGACAACGGTTCTGGTATGCATTGTCACCAATCTCTGGCAAAAGATGGTGTTAACCTATTTGCTGGTGATAAGTACGGCGGTTTGTCTGAAACAGCATTGTTCTACATTGGTGGTATCATCAAACATGCTCGTGCAATCAACGCATTCGCGAATGCTTCAACAAACTCATACAAGCGTTTGGTTCCAGGATTCGAAGCACCAGTTATGCTTGCTTACTCTGCTCGTAACCGCAGTGCATCAATCCGTATTCCTGTCGTGCCAAGTCCTAAAGGACGTCGTATCGAAGTTCGATTCCCTGACCCAACAGCCAACCCATATTTGGCTTTCGCTGCGATGCTGATGGCTGGTCTAGACGGAATTAAGAACAAGATTCACCCTGGAGATTCAGCAGATAAAGACCTGTATGACCTGCCAGCAGAAGAAGCAGCACAAATTCCAACGGTTGCAGAGTCTTTCCAACAAGCATTGGAAGCTTTGGATGCAGATCGTGAATTCTTGACTGCGGGTGGCGTATTCTCTGATGATTTCATCGATTCTTATATTGCTCTGAAATCAGATGATGTAACTCGCATCAATATGACGACTCACCCACTTGAATTCGACATGTACTACTCTGTATAAGTCCATATTTCATACCAAAATGATCAGGCCCGCCCTTTGGCGGGCTTTTTTACACCAACTGACGATTACTTATTGAAATATCATTATAAATCCTTTCGTAAACCGCACAAACAAAGCGCATATCGGGCAAGATAATTGCATTCATATTTAATGTAATAAACCATGGCTACAGCTGTCGTGAAATTGGACTCAAAACGCTGTTGATCTGACTGATTTCAAAGAAGAGAGACTTGTATTTATCCCTTAGTTAGCCATACTCATTCTATTAACGCACCATTTTTGTGCAATGCGTCATTTTGGAACATGGTGACCACTCATGAGTAGTGAACTTAGTACAACAATATTGAACAATATTGTGACATCCACATTGATACTGGATGAGTCTTTATGCGTCCGCTATGCGAACCCTTCAGCAGAGCAGCTATTCTCACAAAGTGCCAAGCGGATTATCAATCAACCTCTATCCAATTTAATTCAACATGCATCTCTTGACCTCGCGCTCCTCTCACAACCATTACAGAGCGGCCAAAGTATTACCGATAGTGACGTAACATTTGTCGTCGATGGTAAACCCCTAATGCTAGAAGTCACGGTTAGCCCGTTAACTTGGCAAAAGAAATTAATGCTATTAGTTGAGATGAGGAAAATCGGTCAACAGCGCCGTTTGAGCCAGGAATTAAACCAACATGCCCAACAACAGGCTGCGAAGTTACTCGTGCGAGGATTGGCCCATGAGATTAAGAATCCACTGGGAGGGCTACGAGGCGCAGCACAATTATTAGAGAGAATGCTCCCAGATCAGAGTCTGACGGAATACACCCAAATTATTATTGAACAGGCTGACCGACTTCGATCTTTGGTTGATAGACTCCTTGGGCCCCAGAAACCCGGGAAGAAAAGATCTGAAAACTTACACTTAATTCTCGAGAAGGTCCGTCAATTGGTCGAACTCGATGCTCGTTCTCACCTTGTGATTGAACGCGATTATGACCCAAGTTTACCCAATCTCATGATGGATATGGATCAAATTGAACAGGCACTACTGAATATTGTTAGTAATGCTGCACAAATTTTGTCCTCACAACAACATGGTAAAATTACACTCCGCACCAGAACAGTGCATCAAGCCAATATTCATGGACAGCGGCACAAGCTTGTGGCCCGAATTGAAATCATTGATAACGGACCGGGAATTCCCAACGAGTTGCAAGATACGCTCTTCTATCCAATGGTCAGCGGAAGAGAAGGTGGTAGCGGACTAGGATTATCGATTTCTCAAAATTTAATCGATCAACATAATGGCAAGATCGAGGTTGAAAGCTGGCCGGGACGGACCGTTTTCACCATCTATCTACCGATAAATTAATCATGATGCTCCGTTCAATGATAGAACCAATGAACGAACCATTTATGGAACAAAATTTTTAACACTTAGCGAACGTTAGTGACAGATGCTGTTTAAGGAATACTGATTATGAGTAAAGGATACGTATGGGTTGTCGATGACGATAGCTCTATTCGATGGGTGATGGAAAAAACCCTGTCTTCAGCCAACATTAAATGTGAAACTTTCTCTGATGCAGAAAGTGTTCTGATGGCTCTGGAAAGAGAATCTCCTGACGTATTAGTATCCGACATACGTATGCCCGGTATCGATGGTATCGAGCTATTACATCAAGTCCACTCCCGCTCACCCGAGCTTCCTGTCATCATTATGACGGCTCATTCTGATCTAGATGCCGCAGTAAACGCCTATCAAAAAGGCGCTTTTGAATACCTCCCCAAGCCTTTTGATGTCGATGAAACACTCACGTTGGTTGAACGCGCCATTGCTCATGGTCAAGAGCAGCGAAAAGATCAGTCGGGACGCCTGACACATACAGATGATACTCCTGAGATTATTGGTGAAGCTCCGGCCATGCAAGAAGTATTCAGGGCCATCGGACGTCTTTCACGTTCTTCAATTTCTGTATTAATCAATGGTGAATCAGGAACAGGGAAAGAACTAGTCGCTCATGCTTTACATCGACATAGTCCACGGGCGCAGAAGCCGTTTATTGCCTTAAATATGGCCGCAATTCCGAAAGACTTGATTGAATCAGAGTTGTTCGGCCATGAAAAAGGAGCATTTACCGGTGCAAACAATGTCAGACAAGGTCGCTTTGAACAAGCGAATGGCGGAACATTATTTCTGGATGAAATAGGTGACATGCCACTCGATATTCAAACGAGATTGCTACGTGTGCTGGCTGATGGGCAATTTTATCGTGTTGGTGGGCATTCAGCCATCAAAGTAGATGTTCGAATTGTTGCTGCAACGCATCAGAACCTCGAGAAACTGGTTCATCAGGGTAAGTTTCGGGAAGATCTATTTCATCGCTTAAACGTCATTAGAATTCAAATTCCTGCACTCAGAGAGCGTCGGCAAGACATCGAAAAGCTAACTAAACATTTTCTAGCACTTGCGGCCAAGGAGCTCGGTGTGGAAATGAAAACACTGCATCCCAAATCATTGGAGATCCTGAATCGTCTCGATTGGGCGGGTAATGTTCGCCAGTTAGAAAATATGTGCCGTTGGCTAACAGTCATGGCAAGTGGTACAGAAGTTCTTCCCAATGACTTACCCTCAGAACTGTTGTCAGAAAAGAAAAATGTTGAATTCGACCATGATTCCAGTTGGCAGAAACAATTGGACGCGTGGGCAAGAACAGCATTGTCAGCAGGTGAAACTGATCTTTTATCCTATGCTTTACCAGAATTTGAGCGAATCCTTTTAGAAGCTGCGTTAAATCATACCAATGGACATAAACAAGATGCAGCAAAAGTACTGGGGTGGGGGCGAAATACATTGACTCGAAAATTAAAGGAACTTTACTAAACATCACTCATTTTTTGTGAGAACAAAAAATCGGCTTCAGTGACTATATTGCTATTGCTTTCCCAATAGCAATATAGCTCGCTCGCAGTTACCTCAACTCGATGAGTCATATATTGCCAAATGCTGCTTAGTGCGTAAACGAAGGCAAATGATTCATTCCATTTTGTAAGGGCTATAACGAAAAGGGGAGTTGGCGAAGAAGCCATCTCTTTACAGGGATTCGAACCCGCGATTGCCTCACGGCAGCGTGACAGGCCGCCGTTTTTAAAAAGAAGGCTAACCCACTGAACGACCGCGCCACTTGGACTGTTGATGAAACAATAGGAATCGGTCTTTACGCCAGATACAAAAAACCTTGGTATCACGACCAAGGTTTCAAATAAGTGGCCTTCCCTTTACGGATAAGCGGACGGGACTCGAACCCGCGATTGCCTCACGCCAGCGTGACAGGTCGCTGTTTTTAAAAAGAAGGCTAACCCACTGAACGACCGTGCCACTCGGACTGTTGATGAGACGTAAGAATGGGGCTCTATTCGCCAGATACAAAAAAACCTTGGTATCAACGACCAAGGTTTCAAAATAAGTGGCGGAGCGGACGGGACTCGAACCCGCGACCCCCGGCGTGACAGGCCGGTATTCTAACCAACTGAACTACCGCTCCACTCAATTTTTTACCAAATAAAGTCTTATTGATTAGATGCTTTATTTAGTTTTGCCTTCAGATTTTTCAAAATCTGAAAACAAGGAAGTAAGCCTGGCGATGTCCTACTCTCACATGGGGAGACCCCACACTACCATCGGCGCTGTTTCGTTTCACGTCTGAGTTCGGCATGGAATCAGGTGGGTCCAAAACGCTATCGTCGCCAAGCAAATTCTTTCAATTCGAAAAGCTGATTCTCTCTACACAATCAAGTCTCTTATGAGCCCTAAAACCCCTTCGGTGTTGTATGGTTAAGTCTCACGGGCAATTAGTACAGGTTAGCTCAACGCCTCACAGCGCTTACACACCCTGCCTATCAACGTTCTAGTCTCGAACAACCCTTCAGGACGCTTTAAGCGCCAGGGAGAACTCATCTCAAGGCTCGCTTCCCGCTTAGATGCTTTCAGCGGTTATCGATTCCGAACTTAGCTACCGGGCAATGCGATTGGCATCACAACCCGAACACCAGAGGTTCGTCCACTCCGGTCCTCTCGTACTAGGAGCAGCCCCTTTCAATTCTCCAACGCCCACGGCAGATAGGGACCGAACTGTCTCACGACGTTCTAAACCCAGCTCGCGTACCACTTTAAATGGCGAACAGCCATACCCTTGGGACCGACTTCAGCCCCAGGATGTGATGAGCCGACATCGAGGTGCCAAACACCGCCGTCGATATGAACTCTTGGGCGGTATCAGCCTGTTATCCCCGGAGTACCTTTTATCCGTTGAGCGATGGCCCTTCCATTCAGAACCACCGGATCACTATGACCTGCTTTCGCACCTGCTCGAGCCGTCACTCTCGCAGTTAAGCGGGCTTATGCCATTGCACTAACCTCACGATGTCCAACCGTGATTAGCCCACCTTCGTGCTCCTCCGTTACTCTTTGGGAGGAGACCGCCCCAGTCAAACTACCCACCAGGCACTGTCCTCACCCCGGATAACGGGGCCAAGTTAGAACATCAAACATACAAGGGTGGTATTTCAAGGTCGGCTCCACAATCACTAGCGTGACTGCTTCAAAGCCTCCCACCTATCCTACACATGTAGGCTCAATGTTCAGTGCCAAGCTGTAGTAAAGGTTCACGGGGTCTTTCCGTCTAGCCGCGGGTACACTGCATCTTCACAGCGATTTCAATTTCACTGAGTCTCGGGTGGAGACAGCGTGGCCATCATTACGCCATTCGTGCAGGTCGGAACTTACCCGACAAGGAATTTCGCTACCTTAGGACCGTTATAGTTACGGCCGCCGTTTACCGGGGCTTCGATCAAGAGCTTCGACCTAAGTCTAACCCCATCAATTAACCTTCCGGCACCGGGCAGGCGTCACACCGTATACGTCATCTTACGATTTTGCACAGTGCTGTGTTTTTAATAAACAGTTGCAGCCACCTGGTATCTGCGACTCTCAATAGCTCCATCCGCGAGGGACTTCACCGTCAAGAGCGTACCTTCTCCCGAAGTTACGGTACCATTTTGCCTAGTTCCTTCACCCGAGTTCTCTCAAGCGCCTTGGTATTCTCTACCCGACCACCTGTGTCGGTTTGGGGTACGATTTCTTGTGAACTGAAGCTTAGAGGCTTTTCCCGGAAGCATGGCATCAATGACTTCACATCCGTAGATGCTCGACATCGTGTCTCAGCCTATTGTGGGACCGGATTTGCCTAATCCCACAGCCTACGCACTTGAACCTGGACGACCGTCGCCAGGCCCACCTAGCCTTCTCCGTCCCCCCATCGCATTCACAACAAGTACGGGAATATTAACCCGTTTCCCATCGACTACGCTTTTCAGCCTCGCCTTAGGGGTCGACTTACCCTGCCCCGATTAACGTTGGACAGGAACCCTTGGTCTTCCGGCGGGGAGGTTTTTCACCCCCCTTGTCGTTACTCATGTCAGCATTCGCACTTCTGATACCTCCAGCATGCTTTACAACACACCTTCAACGGCTTACAGAACGCTCCCCTACCCAATGCGATAAATCGCATTGCCGCAGCTTCGGTTTACAGCTTAGCCCCGTTACATCTTCCGCGCAGGCCGACTCGACTAGTGAGCTATTACGCTTTCTTTAAATGATGGCTGCTTCTAAGCCAACATCCTAGCTGTCTGAGCCTTCCCACATCGTTTCCCACTTAGCTGTAATTTGGGACCTTAGCTGGCGGTCTGGGTTGTTTCCCTCTCCACGACGGACGTTAGCACCCGCCGTGTGTCTCCCGGATAGTACTTACTGGTATTCGGAGTTTGCAAAGGGTTGGTAAGTCGGGATGACCCCCTAGCCTTAACAGTGCTCTACCCCCAGTAGTATTCGTCCGAGGCGCTACCTAAATAGCTTTCGGGGAGAACCAGCTATCTCCGAGTTTGATTGGCCTTTCACCCCTAGCCACAAGTCATCCGCTAATTTTTCAACATTAGTCGGTTCGGTCCTCCAGTTGATGTTACTCAACCTTCAACCTGCCCATGGCTAGATCACTCGGTTTCGGGTCTATATCCAGAGACTAAACGCGCAGTTAACACTCGCTTTCGCTACGGCTCCCCTAATCGGTTAACCTTGCCACTGAATATAAGTCGCTGACCCATTATACAAAAGGTACGCAGTCACACCACGAAGGTGCTCCTACTGCTTGTACGTACACGGTTTCAGGTTCTATTTCACTCCCCTCACAGGGGTTCTTTTCGCCTTTCCCTCACGGTACTGGTTCACTATCGGTCAGTCAGGAGTATTTAGCCTTGGAGGATGGTCCCCCCATCTTCAGACAGGATATCACGTGTCCCGCCTTACTCGTTTTCACTTAAACAACGCCTTCGGTTACGGGGCTATCACCCTCTATCGCGTGCCTTTCCAGACACTTCACCTAACGCTGTAAAAGCTTAAGGGCTACTCCGATTTCGCTCGCCGCTACTTTCGGAATCTCGGTTGATTTCTTTTCCTCGGGGTACTTAGATGTTTCAGTTCTCCCGGTTCGCCTCATCAGGCTATGTATTCACCTGATGATACATGCTGCTGCATGTGGGTTTCCCCATTCGGAAATCGTAGACTCAAGTGGCTCTTACTGCCTCATCTACGCTTATCGCAAGTTAGTACGTCCTTCATCGCCTCTGACTGCCAAGGCATCCACCGTGTACGCTTAGTCACTTAACCATACAACCCGAAGAAGTTTCGAGCTGCATTATCAGCAACCTAGGTGTCTCTCATTATTTTACATGAGTGAGAGACTGGTTTTGCCGGACTCAATTGAATAGACACTAAATCGTGTCATTCCAAGAACACTTGATTGTGTTGGTCTTTCTCTTTCGAGAAAGGATTGAGAACTTTTACAAATAATCGTCTGTTTCCAAAGAAACACACATTATTTTGTCAGCTTTCCAAATTGTTAAAGAGCAAAGATTTTGTATATTACAAAACCATTTTTAAAGATTCTGTCTTAAAAACCCTTAAAGATGGTGGAGCTATGCGGGATCGAACCGCAGACCTCTTGCATGCCATGCAAGCGCTCTCCCAGCTGAGCTATAGCCCCATAACTCTCTTTGCTTATAAACCAAGTCAATCTGTGTGGACACTCATCTCAAATATCTTTTCGTAAGGAGGTGATCCAGCGCCAGGTTCCCCTAGCGCTACCTTGTTACGACTTCACCCCAGTCATGAACCACAAAGTGGCAAGCGTCCTCCCGAAGGTTAAACTACCTGCTTCTTTTGCAGCCCACTCCCATGGTGTGACGGGCGGTGTGTACAAGGCCCGGGAACGTATTCACCGTGGCATTCTGATCCACGATTACTAGCGATTCCGACTTCATGGAGTCGAGTTGCAGACTCCAATCCGGACTACGACGTACTTTTTGGGATTCGCTCACTTTCGCAAGTTGGCTGCCCTCTGTATACGCCATTGTAGCACGTGTGTAGCCCTACTCGTAAGGGCCATGATGACTTGACGTCGTCCCCACCTTCCTCCGGTTTATCACCGGCAGTCTCCCTGAAGTTCCCACCCGAAGTGCTGGCAATCAAGGATAAGGGTTGCGCTCGTTGCGGGACTTAACCCAACATTTCACAACACGAGCTGACGACAGCCATGCAGCACCTGTCTCAGAGCTCCCGAAGGCACACCAGAATCTCTTCCGGCTTCTCTGGATGTCAAGAGTAGGTAAGGTTCTTCGCGTTGCATCGAATTAAACCACATGCTCCACCGCTTGTGCGGGCCCCCGTCAATTCATTTGAGTTTTAATCTTGCGACCGTACTCCCCAGGCGGTCTACTTAACGCGTTAGCTCCGAAAGCCACGGCTCAAGGCCACAACCTCCAAGTAGACATCGTTTACGGCGTGGACTACCAGGGTATCTAATCCTGTTTGCTCCCCACGCTTTCGCATCTGAGTGTCAGTATCTGTCCAGGGGGCCGCCTTCGCCACCGGTATTCCTTCAGATCTCTACGCATTTCACCGCTACACCTGAAATTCTACCCCCCTCTACAGTACTCTAGCCTCCCAGTTTCAAATGCAACTCCGGGGTTAAGCCCCGGGCTTTCACATCTGACTTAAAAAACCACCTGCATGCGCTTTACGCCCAGTAATTCCGATTAACGCTCGCACCCTCCGTATTACCGCGGCTGCTGGCACGGAGTTAGCCGGTGCTTCTTCTGCAGCTAACGTCAAAATGTAACTCTATTAAAGCTACATCCTTCCTCACTGCTGAAAGTACTTTACAACCCGAAGGCCTTCTTCATACACGCGGCATGGCTGCATCAGGCTTGCGCCCATTGTGCAATATTCCCCACTGCTGCCTCCCGTAGGAGTCTGGACCGTGTCTCAGTTCCAGTGTGGCTGATCATCCTCTCAGACCAGCTAGAGATCGTCGCCTTGGTGAGCCCTTACCTCACCAACTAGCTAATCCCACCTGGGCATATCCCGACGCGAGAGGCCCGAAGGTCCCCCTCTTTGGTCCGTAGACATTATGCGGTATTAGCCATCGTTTCCAATGGTTATCCCCCACATCAGGGCAATTTCCCAGGCTTTACTCACCCGTCCGCCGCTCGTCAGCAAAGAAGCAAGCTTCTTTCTGTTACCGCTCGACTTGCATGTGTTAGGCCTGCCGCCAGCGTTCAATCTGAGCCATGATCAAACTCTTCAATTAAAGTTTTTGTGACACCGAAGTGTCGGCTCAATGAATACTGCTTTTCGTCTCCGCTTTAAAAAAAGCAGAAGCAAAAAGTGACATTACATAAGTAATGTTGAATTGACTGTGCTCTTGTCAGATAACAGTAAACTGCTTTCCAACTTGATATTGGTCACTCGGTTCATTGATAAAATCTTATTGGATATTTATCGACGAGCGCCCACACAGATTGATTGGTCTATATTGTTAAAGAGCTTTGCTTTCAGTGCTTTAGCACTTAGGCAGGACGCGTATAATACGCCACCTACTTTGAAAGTCAACATAAAACTTTCATCTTCTGAAAAGCTTTATGGTGACTTGCTTCTGTTGAAGCAAGTAACAAAATTAAAGCCTGGCGATGTCCTACTCTCACATGGGGAGACCCCACACTACCATCGGCGCTGTTTCGTTTCACGTCTGAGTTCGGCATGGAATCAGGTGGGTCCAAAACGCTATCGTCGCCAAGCAAATTCTTTCAATTCGAAAAGCTGATTCTCTCTACACAATCAAGTCTCTTATGAGCCCTAAAACCCCTTCGGTGTTGTATGGTTAAGTCTCACGGGCAATTAGTACAGGTTAGCTCAACGCCTCACAGCGCTTACACACCCTGCCTATCAACGTTCTAGTCTCGAACAACCCTTCAGGACGCTTTAAGCGCCAGGGAGAACTCATCTCAAGGCTCGCTTCCCGCTTAGATGCTTTCAGCGGTTATCGATTCCGAACTTAGCTACCGGGCAATGCGATTGGCATCACAACCCGAACACCAGAGGTTCGTCCACTCCGGTCCTCTCGTACTAGGAGCAGCCCCTTTCAATTCTCCAACGCCCACGGCAGATAGGGACCGAACTGTCTCACGACGTTCTAAACCCAGCTCGCGTACCACTTTAAATGGCGAACAGCCATACCCTTGGGACCGACTTCAGCCCCAGGATGTGATGAGCCGACATCGAGGTGCCAAACACCGCCGTCGATATGAACTCTTGGGCGGTATCAGCCTGTTATCCCCGGAGTACCTTTTATCCGTTGAGCGATGGCCCTTCCATTCAGAACCACCGGATCACTATGACCTGCTTTCGCACCTGCTCGAGCCGTCACTCTCGCAGTTAAGCGGGCTTATGCCATTGCACTAACCTCACGATGTCCAACCGTGATTAGCCCACCTTCGTGCTCCTCCGTTACTCTTTGGGAGGAGACCGCCCCAGTCAAACTACCCACCAGGCACTGTCCTCACCCCGGATAACGGGGCCAAGTTAGAACATCAAACATACAAGGGTGGTATTTCAAGGTCGGCTCCACAATCACTAGCGTGACTGCTTCAAAGCCTCCCACCTATCCTACACATGTAGGCTCAATGTTCAGTGCCAAGCTGTAGTAAAGGTTCACGGGGTCTTTCCGTCTAGCCGCGGGTACACTGCATCTTCACAGCGATTTCAATTTCACTGAGTCTCGGGTGGAGACAGCGTGGCCATCATTACGCCATTCGTGCAGGTCGGAACTTACCCGACAAGGAATTTCGCTACCTTAGGACCGTTATAGTTACGGCCGCCGTTTACCGGGGCTTCGATCAAGAGCTTCGACCTAAGTCTAACCCCATCAATTAACCTTCCGGCACCGGGCAGGCGTCACACCGTATACGTCATCTTACGATTTTGCACAGTGCTGTGTTTTTAATAAACAGTTGCAGCCACCTGGTATCTGCGACTCTCAATAGCTCCATCCGCGAGGGACTTCACCGTCAAGAGCGTACCTTCTCCCGAAGTTACGGTACCATTTTGCCTAGTTCCTTCACCCGAGTTCTCTCAAGCGCCTTGGTATTCTCTACCCGACCACCTGTGTCGGTTTGGGGTACGATTTCTTGTGAACTGAAGCTTAGAGGCTTTTCCCGGAAGCATGGCATCAATGACTTCACATCCGTAGATGCTCGACATCGTGTCTCAGCCTATTGTGGGACCGGATTTGCCTAATCCCACAGCCTACGCACTTGAACCTGGACGACCGTCGCCAGGCCCACCTAGCCTTCTCCGTCCCCCCATCGCATTCACAACAAGTACGGGAATATTAACCCGTTTCCCATCGACTACGCTTTTCAGCCTCGCCTTAGGGGTCGACTTACCCTGCCCCGATTAACGTTGGACAGGAACCCTTGGTCTTCCGGCGGGGAGGTTTTTCACCCCCCTTGTCGTTACTCATGTCAGCATTCGCACTTCTGATACCTCCAGCATGCTTTACAACACACCTTCAACGGCTTACAGAACGCTCCCCTACCCAATGCGATAAATCGCATTGCCGCAGCTTCGGTTTACAGCTTAGCCCCGTTACATCTTCCGCGCAGGCCGACTCGACTAGTGAGCTATTACGCTTTCTTTAAATGATGGCTGCTTCTAAGCCAACATCCTAGCTGTCTGAGCCTTCCCACATCGTTTCCCACTTAGCTGTAATTTGGGACCTTAGCTGGCGGTCTGGGTTGTTTCCCTCTCCACGACGGACGTTAGCACCCGCCGTGTGTCTCCCGGATAGTACTTACTGGTATTCGGAGTTTGCAAAGGGTTGGTAAGTCGGGATGACCCCCTAGCCTTAACAGTGCTCTACCCCCAGTAGTATTCGTCCGAGGCGCTACCTAAATAGCTTTCGGGGAGAACCAGCTATCTCCGAGTTTGATTGGCCTTTCACCCCTAGCCACAAGTCATCCGCTAATTTTTCAACATTAGTCGGTTCGGTCCTCCAGTTGATGTTACTCAACCTTCAACCTGCCCATGGCTAGATCACTCGGTTTCGGGTCTATATCCAGAGACTAAACGCGCAGTTAACACTCGCTTTCGCTACGGCTCCCCTAATCGGTTAACCTTGCCACTGAATATAAGTCGCTGACCCATTATACAAAAGGTACGCAGTCACACCACGAAGGTGCTCCTACTGCTTGTACGTACACGGTTTCAGGTTCTATTTCACTCCCCTCACAGGGGTTCTTTTCGCCTTTCCCTCACGGTACTGGTTCACTATCGGTCAGTCAGGAGTATTTAGCCTTGGAGGATGGTCCCCCCATCTTCAGACAGGATATCACGTGTCCCGCCTTACTCGTTTTCACTTAAACAACGCCTTCGGTTACGGGGCTATCACCCTCTATCGCGTGCCTTTCCAGACACTTCACCTAACGCTGTAAAAGCTTAAGGGCTACTCCGATTTCGCTCGCCGCTACTTTCGGAATCTCGGTTGATTTCTTTTCCTCGGGGTACTTAGATGTTTCAGTTCTCCCGGTTCGCCTCATCAGGCTATGTATTCACCTGATGATACATGCTGCTGCATGTGGGTTTCCCCATTCGGAAATCGTAGACTCAAGTGGCTCTTACTGCCTCATCTACGCTTATCGCAAGTTAGTACGTCCTTCATCGCCTCTGACTGCCAAGGCATCCACCGTGTACGCTTAGTCACTTAACCATACAACCCGAAGAAGTTTCGAGCTGCATTATCAGCAACCTAGGTGTCTCTCATTATTTTACATGAGTGAGAGACTGGTTTTGCCGGACTCAATTGAATAGACACTAAATCGTGTCATTCCAAGAACACTTGATTGTGTTGGTCTTTCTCTTTCGAGAAAGGATTGAGAACTTTTACAAATAATCGTCTGTTTCCAAAGAAACACACATTATTTTGTCAGCTTTCCAAATTGTTAAAGAGCAAAGATTTTGTATATTACAAAACCATTTTTAAAGATTCTGTCTTAAAAACCTTTAAAGATGGTGGAGCTATGCGGGATCGAACCGCAGACCTCCTGCGTGCAAGGCAGGCGCTCTCCCAGCTGAGCTATAGCCCCATCTATAGATAAAATCATTGAAGAGCAAGGCAGTTTTCGAGGACGTGTATCATTTATACACGACGAGGAAACTAACACCGCTATTCGAAGATTTTGGTGGGTCTGAGTGGACTTGAACCACCGACCTCTCGCTTATCAGGCGAACGCTCTAACCACCTGAGCTACAGACCCAAACTCTCTTTGCTTATAAACCAAGTCAATCTGTGTGGACACTCATCTCAAATATCTTTTCGTAAGGAGGTGATCCAGCGCCAGGTTCCCCTAGCGCTACCTTGTTACGACTTCACCCCAGTCATGAACCACAAAGTGGCAAGCGTCCTCCCGAAGGTTAAACTACCTGCTTCTTTTGCAGCCCACTCCCATGGTGTGACGGGCGGTGTGTACAAGGCCCGGGAACGTATTCACCGTGGCATTCTGATCCACGATTACTAGCGATTCCGACTTCATGGAGTCGAGTTGCAGACTCCAATCCGGACTACGACGTACTTTTTGGGATTCGCTCACTTTCGCAAGTTGGCAACCCTCTGTATACGCCATTGTAGCACGTGTGTAGCCCTACTCGTAAGGGCCATGATGACTTGACGTCGTCCCCACCTTCCTCCGGTTTATCACCGGCAGTCTCCCTGAAGTTCCCACCCGAAGTGCTGGCAATCAAGGATAAGGGTTGCGCTCGTTGCGGGACTTAACCCAACATTTCACAACACGAGCTGACGACAGCCATGCAGCACCTGTCTCAGAGCTCCCGAAGGCACACCAGAATCTCTTCCGGCTTCTCTGGATGTCAAGAGTAGGTAAGGTTCTTCGCGTTGCATCGAATTAAACCACATGCTCCACCGCTTGTGCGGGCCCCCGTCAATTCATTTGAGTTTTAATCTTGCGACCGTACTCCCCAGGCGGTCTACTTAACGCGTTAGCTCCGAAAGCCACGGCTCAAGGCCACAACCTCCAAGTAGACATCGTTTACGGCGTGGACTACCAGGGTATCTAATCCTGTTTGCTCCCCACGCTTTCGCATCTGAGTGTCAGTATCTGTCCAGGGGGCCGCCTTCGCCACCGGTATTCCTTCAGATCTCTACGCATTTCACCGCTACACCTGAAATTCTACCCCCCTCTACAGTACTCTAGCCTCCCAGTTTCAAATGCAACTCCGGGGTTAAGCCCCGGGCTTTCACATCTGACTTAAAAAACCACCTGCATGCGCTTTACGCCCAGTAATTCCGATTAACGCTCGCACCCTCCGTATTACCGCGGCTGCTGGCACGGAGTTAGCCGGTGCTTCTTCTGCAGCTAACGTCAAAATGTAACTCTATTAAAGCTACACCCTTCCTCACTGCTGAAAGTACTTTACAACCCGAAGGCCTTCTTCATACACGCGGCATGGCTGCATCAGGCTTGCGCCCATTGTGCAATATTCCCCACTGCTGCCTCCCGTAGGAGTCTGGACCGTGTCTCAGTTCCAGTGTGGCTGATCATCCTCTCAGACCAGCTAGAGATCGTCGCCTTGGTGAGCCCTTACCTCACCAACTAGCTAATCCCACCTGGGCATATCCCGACGCGAGAGGCCCGAAGGTCCCCCTCTTTGGTCCGTAGACGTTATGCGGTATTAGCCATCGTTTCCAATGGTTATCCCCCACATCAGGGCAATTTCCCAGGCTTTACTCACCCGTCCGCCGCTCGTCAGCAAAGAAGCAAGCTTCTTTCTGTTACCGCTCGACTTGCATGTGTTAGGCCTGCCGCCAGCGTTCAATCTGAGCCATGATCAAACTCTTCAATTAAAGTTTTTGTGACACCAAAGTGTCGGCTCAATGAATACTGCTTTCGTCTCCGCTTTTTAAAAAAGCAAAAGCAAAAAGTGACATTACATAAGTAATGTTGAATTGACTGTGCTCTTGTCAGATTACAGTAAACTGCTTTCCAACTTGATATTGGTCACTCGATTCATTGATAAAATCTTATTGGATATTTATCGACGAGTGCCCACACAGATTGATTGGTCTATATTGTTAAAGAGCGCCTAGTGTCTGGCTTGTCGCCTTGGCTAGGGGTGCGTATCTTACGCTTTTCGAAAATCAAGTCAACAGATATTTGCTAACAATTTTAAGGATTTTCTTTCACCTTGAGTTTGTCGTTTCAGACACTCTCTGTCGGTGAGGCGGCATTATAGGGAACAAATAACTTGTAGCAAGTGATTTTTTTACTTTTTTTTCCGTTTGCTCAAAAAGAAATCAGAAACGTTATAAATAATGTTACAACCTTTGAAGATTATCACAGCAATAGGTTGGAAAAACCTCGGACATAAACGTAAGATTCATTTATCTGTTCTATTTTATTTATGTATTCATCTTTCTTATTAATTGATAAGTAGTATTCCAATATGAATTTAACTAAATATTTTTTGTGGCTTGCCACGTTTGCTGTATTAGGTGTCATTGCACTTTCTCAGCTCGCAATTCCCTCGGTGGTTGCTTTCCTGGTCGGATTGGCAGGAGCAACACTTGTTTTTATTCTCACTTCACAAAATTCGTCTTCTCAACAGCAATCACAGATGGCGACAACAACATTATATGTCGGCAACCTCCCTTACAAAGCCAATGAATCGAATGTAAAAAGCCTATTTGCAGATTATGGTGAAGTCTTCGCTGTACGTTTAATGAAAGACAAACGGACTGGCAAGCGACGTGGATTTGGCTTTGTGGTGATGCCAGAGTCCGAAGCACAAAAAGCAATTACGAAGCTCAATGAGTCTAGTTATATGGATCGGACTCTTAAAGTTCGGGTTGCGAATGATCCGAAAAACCCTGAATCGGATAGTTCTCAATTTGATTAAATCCCCAATCGGATAAAACTTGTGTCAGTGCTTCGCTATCATATGGCGAAGTGCTGGCAAAAACCCGAGGTGTTTTTGGGGTATGTCTACACATTGTTTCAGAAATCAAGCTCTCCACCCTTCGGGCAATCGCATTGCCAGAATCCACCAGAATGACCTTGCTTCCTAATACCTGCTGAATCTCATCTCTCAATAGCGGGAAATGTGTGCAGCCGAGTACCGCAACATCGATTTTCCCCTGAATCGGTTGAAGAATGCTTGCCAGTTCAAACATGTTCACTGTAACGCCACGTAATTTACGCTCAGCCATATCGACCAACGCTGTTGACCCAAGCAGACAGATATCTTTATCAGATGAGAAGTCCCGAATCAGCTCATGCGTATAAGGCCGCTTGATGGTCGCTGGAGTCGCAATAAGGCCGACACATTGCTGAGCCAAATTACACGCAGGCTTAATCGCAGGCACCACTCCGACGACAGGGATATCCAAGCGCTTTCGTAAGGAAGGCAAAACAATCGTGCTCGCGGTATTACAAGCAATCACAACAATATCAATCGCCATTTTCTTAACGATAGATGTAACGAAGGCTTCAACCCGGTGGAGTAATTCCTGTTGTGGTAGCTCTCCATATGGATAGCCTTCATTATCGAACAGATAGAAGTAGTTATGATCGGGTAGTCGCTGATGAATTTCCCGATAAACCGAGAGGCCACCGACACCGGAGTCAAAGATTAGGATATTAGAAACTTGTGAGGACACTTTTGACTACATCGAAAAACTAAAGATGAAAACGCATGATACGCTTCCAATCGATTTTGACAATCATGATTTTCTAAAGAAAAGAAACCGCCCGAAGGCGGTTTTGTCGAAAGATGAAACTTAGAACTGATAACCGACTTCAGCAAAAAGCGTTCTTTCATTTCCTTTGTAATAGGTGTTGGCAGAACCGTAATAACCGGTCTCATAATCTTCATCGAACAGATTTTCGACTTTTATACCTATGGACGTCTGATGATTCCACAAATAAGAAACGCCAGTATCCACTGTAATATAAGATCCTAACCATTTACTTGAGTCTGCACGGTTACCAACGTAGTTTGTTGTAATTGTCCCGCGCCACTGATCCTGTGAGTACAGCATCGCCCAGCTATAGTTGTTCTGAGCTCTTTTATCAAGCAATGAACCATCTGACGCATCTTCTGCTTTTTTCCATGTAGCACTTAATTTATGTTCAATTGGGCCAGTCTCTATAGTAGCGCTTAGCTCTATTCCCTCAATTCGTGCTCGCGCAACATTTGACGGTTTCCATACACTACCTCCCACATTTTTCCAATCGATCATATCTTGAAGATCTGTTCGGTATACCGACAGCTCCCAAGAAAGAAGCTCGTGAAAACCTTTGACTACCAACTCTCTTGACTTCGAATCTTCTGGTTTTAAATTTGGATTACCACTATTCGGCCAATATAGATCATTAAAACTTGGCTCTTTATATGCGGTGCCAAAGTTCCCCAATATTTGGAGTTCATCAGTAATCCAATAACCAACACCACCGTTCCATGTGGTGTGATTACCAAAAGTACTGGAATCATCATAACGACCACTAACTTCAAACGTTACATCATTGATATCAGTAGACGACGTAAAAAACACCGATTGCATGTGCTTTTCCGTTTCGTCGTAACTACTCGAATAGCTACCGAGTAAATCGGCCTTATCTTGTGAGTATTCCAGTCCTACCTGCAAATGTACTGCATCTGCAAGAACACTATTATTGAGCCAACTCAATACGTTTTGACGCGTTCGAATGATTTGCTTTGCATCAGAATCATCAGCTAATCCATCAGTCGCTTCGTTGTATCGAGTTGAAATTTGCAACTCTGAGAAAAAGTCACCCTGAGCATAACGAAGTAAACCAGCCAAAAGTTCAGATTCAGTATCAGTTTTTTTCTGCTTCAGCTCGATCATATTGCTAGTCGCATATTTAGCATAAGAATCTACTTTATGAAGCGTCAATTTGCCCTGCCACTCGGCATTAAATTGATGCTGAAGATGACCAACAAAAGTCTGTGCTTTATATCCATCTTCTTCACTATCAGGAGATGCAGCCAACACTTTGTAACCATCACTCTTCTCTTGCGATACGATGACTTCACCATGAGTGGTGTCGTTCAACTGACCAACACTCTTCCATCCCAATAAACTATGGTCATGTGAACCATATCCTACACGCCCCTGGTGCTCGGAAGTAAAATCCTTACTTGTCGTAATGCTAATGATTCCGCCAATAGCATCAGAACCATAAGCAGCTGCTCGAGGTCCCTTGATAATTTCAATCTTCTCAATCGCAAAAGCAGGGATCAGACCAATTGAAGACCCACCAGTTGTTGATGAATTGATTCGTACACCATCCAGAAGCATCAATGTATGCTTAGATCCTGTCCCTCGGAGAAAAATAGACGTTGCTTGTGCCTTCCCTCCAGAAGAAACTACTTCAACACCAGATAAAGTTCTCAACACTTCTAATGCACTATGAGCCTGAAGTGCTGCGATATCTTGTTTTGTGACTGTAATCGTGGAAGCAAGAACCGATTTAGCCGGTTGCTCAAACCGATTCGCTGTCACCACCACCGTGTCAGCATTTGAACTGTCTGCATAAGAATAGAAAGCACAAGGGAGCTGCGATACCACTGCTATCGCTAAAACTGTTTTTTTCATTTTTATATCCTGAATTCGCGTTAATCTGACTGAGATGCCTGTCTTCTCCCAGTTGCTGGCAGGTCTTCGGACTTAAGAATATGATTACCCCTGAGATAACCGCCAAAATCTCGACTTCCCACACATCTGGTGCAGTGTCTTTTGAGATCTTGTCTTCTATTTACCGCTGCGCGTCAGTTCTGGATTTTCACCAGATTCCCTTTTCAACACCCCAGCAAATGCATACTCGTTGTCACTGGGGGTACCAACTGGCACGATAGTATTGGCCTACATAACCCTTGTCCAGATGATATTCACGGTATGTATGAAGAAAATTCTTGCGGATCGGCGAACAAACTGGACATCATGATGGAATCGAATAAAATCTGCGCTCTTTAACTGTTCGCTCTGTAAGGTAATACCATGGCTACTCTTGATGTAAATCCCGAACGCTACCAGAATCAACTAAAAGAGAAAGTCACTCGGCTTACTGAGATGTTCTCTGAATTTCAAATGCCAGAACTAGCCGTGTTTGAATCACCAGAACAACACTATCGGATGCGTGCGGAGTTTCGTGTCTGGCATGAAGGGGATGACCTCTACTACATCATGTTCGATCAGGAAACTCGCCAGAAATATCGGGTCGATCAGTTTCCGGCAGCAAGCCAACTGATCAATCAACTGATGCCAGCCTTGCTCGAACAGATTCGTGATAACGATATCCTGCGCCATAAGCTATTTCAGGTTGATTTTTTATCATCACTCAGCGGCGAAATTCTTGTCTCACTACTCTACCATCGTCAGATTGACGAACAGTGGCAGCAAGCCGCACAAACCTTGAAAGAGACATTACGTCAACAAGGGTTCAACCTGAATTTAATTGGCCGGGCGCGAAAAATAAAGATGGTCTTAGATCGCGATTACGTGGTTGAGAAACTGTGCGTCCATGGTCAAACCTACACTTACCAGCAAGTTGAAAACAGTTTCACTCAGCCCAACGGACGTATTGCGGAAAAAATGCTGGCGTGGGCAGTTGACTGCACCCGTGACAGTCAGGGCGATCTGTTAGAACTCTACTGCGGGAATGGCAATTTCTCTCTCGCTCTGGCGCAAAATTTCAACCGTGTGCTGGCAACAGAACTGGCGAAACCTTCGGTTGACTCTGCGCAATACAATATTGCTGCCAACCATATCGATAATGTACAAATTATCCGGATGTCCGCGGAAGAATTTACTCAAGCCATGGAAGGAAAACGTGAGTTCCGCCGCCTGAAAGATGCTGGCGTTGATCTCAGTAGCTACCAATGCAACACGATTTTTGTCGATCCACCGCGCTCAGGTATGGATATCGATACTTGTAAGATGGTGCAGAAATATCCTCGGATTCTTTATATTTCTTGTAACCCGGAAACCCTCAAGGAAAATCTGGCCGTTCTGAGTGAAACACACCGCGTTACTCGCTTCGCGCTGTTCGACCAATTCCCCTACACCCACCACATGGAAGCGGGTGTGATGCTGGAGCGTATTCAATAAAGGTTGTAAATTATAGGAAATGGCGCGGAGTACAGGAAGCTTTGGAATCGGGCGTGCTTCTTCGTGTTTACGGCACGCCATAACCCGCGAATTGAATCTGCGTTGTATTCATGGTTAATCCCACCGAATCGAATGGTTAATCATGAATACAACGGAGCAGATGCGCTTCAAACGCCTCATCGATTGTCTCCGCAATCAGTTCGATGCGGCTTTCGACACATTCGTCCAGTTCAACTTCGGTCAATCCGTCTTCTGTCAGGTTATAACCGAAGATCCCGCTGTCCGTAATGAACACCGCTTTCATCCGCTCTAGTTGCAACTCAACCAATAATTGCCGTAGCTTCGAGTGTTCAAAAATCTTCTCTGGAGAAAAGCGCCAGCCCGCACTGTGAAAACCTTCCCCTGCATTGACTGCTTTCAGCATACCGCTTTCCGGTATAGGTAACTCAGAAACCAAAGGCTTATTGTGACGATGATGATGGTGGGGGGGCGCCAAATACGCATGTACCGACGTATTTCCCTCGAACTCGGAGAAAGGGATAACACCATACTCGGCAAAAATTAACTTCGTATCCGGTCTGCCCACTTTGGCAACATAGTCTTGTAACGCTTGTACATCACCATCTTGATAGAGATCGCGTTTGTTCCCCACCACGGTATCTGCAATTTCAATCTGCTGATTAAACGTTTCATGGTCGGTGTAACGAGAATCCGATAGCTTGCGTGCATCAACTAAAGTGATGTTCTTTTGCAACGACAAGAGCTGACGGTAATACGCTGTCGATAACACCTGCAAGACTTCCTTGGGGTGCCCAAGTCCGGTGGGTTCTATCAGTAAACGATCTGGTTTTGCTTCCGACAACAGTTGGTTGAGTGCGATTTGCATAGGCAGACCTGCCGCACAACACATACAACCACCAGGCACTTCTCGAATGAAAATGTTGCCTTTTTGCTGTTGTCCCTGCAATAAGCTCCCATCAATGCCTATTTCACCGAACTCATTAACCAAAATCGCCCAGCGTTCATCACTCGGTTTGGCAGCGATTAAATTCAAAATCGCCGAGGTTTTTCCTACGCCTAAAAACCCGGTAATCATATGGGTCGGAACCCCTAACATTGGTTGTTCAGATCTCATTGGCAATTCTCTTGTTGTTTTGTACAAATTCGGGGGGGCACAACAACCACTGACTCCGACAGATAAATAGCAATATATGAACGGTTACGAAAACCTCATGACATAAACGCTCAAGGATTTAGTGTTTAGTGTTTAGTGTTTAGTGTTTAGTGTTTAGTGTTTAGTGTTTAGTGTTTAGTGTTTAGTGTTTAGTGTTTAGTGTTTAACAATAATTTCTCAGCACATTCATCGCACACACAACTGATTTCGAACTGAGGACTCATCACGGTAAAACCGGCTTGCCTAGCATCTGTACGGATGCTGGAAATCACCTTCGGTTCAATCGTCAGCTCACTGACCTTTCCGCACTCAGAACAAATCAAAAATTGAGGACACCCGTGGTCTTGATTACAACGAATATGGGAACAGACGATGTACTTATTCGACATATTCAGCTTATGGGCGAAATGCTCTCCCTCAAGAAAATCTAAAATACGATAAACCGACATCGCCTGAATGTTCTGCGCAAAATATTGATGGCAGTAATCGACAATTTCATAGGCAGAAAGAGGCTTATTGGCATGCAGCAAAGCATGCAATACCAACTTTCTCTTTGCGGTAAGGTGTTTACCCCGGGTCAGGCAAATTTTTTCTGCCTGTGCCATGATGGCATCGGTATTTCGCATTTGAGGTTATATGAAATCAAGTGTGAGTAATAAGCGCCTTTCATTCGATATCAATTCAGGAGAACGATGTACCAAGCCCATCTGTTCGTTCCCTTCCCAGCCACCGCCCTTCAATAAGGCGACATCACCGGATTGCATCTGATTGATACGCTGCTCATTATCAAATAAACCAGACAAATGATCGGCCATGCCCTGAGCACCCGCTCCCAGTTTCCGGCGATCAACATCGTCGTTCCTTAACCACTCCGTCGCAGAACCAACATAAGTCGTCACAAGGCGACAAGGTATTTGATCCACATGAAATTTAGGACACATTGGTTTATCCAAAGCAGTCAAGCGCAGACCCACTTGCTGTAAATCGAAAAGACAGCAGAACATATCAACAATCAAACCAATATCTTCACCCAGCGCCTCTGCACATTCGTAATCCGATAACCGATTGCGAATCCACTCAGCTGCGTTTGCGGGCGTCACGCTTTGTACCAACGCTAAAGGCTGCCCCTCTTGCAGCATATTTTTAATATGTGCGGTCATCTCGGAAGATAATGTTCGCTGCCATATCGCAATGTTGTTTTCCGGTTGATAAATATCGCTCAGGATACTCGGCATCGTCGATCTCGGAGCGACCGATGTCGCTCGCACCATCTCTGCTGGCATCGCCATGTCAACGCTCATGACTCTTCCTCCCAGGCTGGAAATGGATCCGGTAATGCTTGCCACAAGGGCTCACCCGCCAACATTTCCTCTTCGGTGAGTAAGCATTCATCAAGCGCACGTATCATTGCCGCTTTATCTAACCGTTGCCCAATGAACACCAGTTCCTGACGCATATCACCAAACGGCTCAACCCAATTATTTTCAATCTCTGTTAAGTATTCTGGCTCCGTCGGCCATTGCGCTTTCGGGACCGCTTTCCAAAACATACCGGCAAAACCATAGTAAGCCATGCCACCGGCTTGGTTCCACTGCCCGGCAAAATCTGGACGAGACGCGAGCCAGAAATACCCTTTCGAGCGAATCAACTTCCCGTAACATGTCGTATTGTGTAAGAACTGATAAAATTTTTCCGGATGGAACGGACGACGCGCCTGATAACAGAAGCTGCTAATACCATACTCTTCGGTTTCCGGAATATGCTCACCTCGCAGCTCTTTTAACCATCCCGGAGCCTGTTGCGCCCGCTCAAAATCGAACAGACCCGTGTCCAGTACCTCAGAGACATTCACTTGCCCATTTTGAATCGCAATAATGCGCGCATGTGTATTTAAGGTCTTGAGAATCGCTTTTAATCGCTCGACGTCGTCTGCGCTGGCAATATCGGTCTTACTGATCAAAATGACATCCGCAAACTCCACTTGCTCAATCAATAGATCAGAAACACTGCGCTCGTCTTCTTCCCCCAAATGCTCCCCGGTTTCCTGAAGAGACTGAGCCGCTTCGTAATCACGTAGAAAATTCACCGCATCAACAACCGTGACCATGGTGTCTAACGTCGCCACATCGGAGAGCGATACGCCATCGTCATCCGCGAACGTAAATGTCTCTGCAACCGGAAGGGGTTCTGCAATACCGGTCGATTCGATCACTAAGTTGTCAAAACGCCCCTCTTTCGCCAATTGGGCCACTTCCACCAGCAGGTCTTCGCGCAATGTACAACAAATACAGCCGTTACTCATTTCCACCAGTTTTTCTTCTTTGTGATTCAGGGAAACTTCGTTTTTAACGGTCGCTGAATCGATATTGATTTCACTCATATCGTTCACGATAACCGCGACTCGCTTGCCTTCACGATTATTGAGAATGTGGCTAAGAACCGTGGTTTTACCAGCGCCCAAAAACCCTGATAACACCGTAACCACAATTTTTTTCTGACTCATTGTCCTCACTCCAATACTCTTTTATGTATACCCAAATGACCTCAAGATGCAGTTTCAGTGAACTCGCCCTTCGGGAGTGCTTCAATCCTGCATCTTGAGGTTACTTGGGTATATATTTCCAGTTAACTCTGCGAGTCGGCTTGTATCTTCAGCCGAACTTTCCAAATCACACTCGACGCGATAAATAACCCGGCGGCAATACAAACCATTGTGGGGCCAGTCGGCGTATCCAAAAGGTAGGAAGTGCGTAAACCAATCACACTGGCACTACAGCCAATCACTGCGGCAAGCATCACCATCATTTCCGGTGTCTGACTAAACGGCCGGGCTGTCGCCGCAGGAATAATCAGCATCGCCACAATCAGCAGTACACCAACCACTTTAATGGCAACAGCGACCACGACAGCAAGTGCAATAGTGAGAATGAGTTGTTCCCGTTTAGGCGAAAAGCCACTGGCCAGTGCTAAATCTTTATTCAGTGTCGATAACAGCAACCCAGACCAACGCAAACGAATCAGCCCGATCACAAACAAAGTTCCCACCCAAATAACCAGCAGATCCATTTTGCTGACGGCCAGAATGTCGCCAAATAAGTACGCCATGAGATCCAATCGAATACCGGAGAGAAATGACACCGCCACAAGCCCAACCGCCAGAGCAGAATGCGCCATCACGCCCAACAGCGTATCCATGGCATACCCTCGCCCGGAAAACGAAGACACCGTGATAGCCATGAGCAACGCAATAAACAATACGCCAGGGAAAATTGGCAGTGAAAAAGAGAGCGATAATGCGACGCCCAACATGGAGGCATGCGCCGTGGCATCGCCAAAATAAGCCATACGACGCCATACAATAAAGCACCCCAGGGGCGCTGCGGCTAAAGTCACACCAATGCCAGCGAAAGCGGCGCGCCAAAGAAAATCATCCAGCATTTAATGCTCCCCGGTGTCTGTAATGAGAGGAATTTTGATGCCGATACACGCCTAAAACATCATCGTCATCAAGACCAAACAGTGTTTTATATTCCGGTGACTGACTGACCGTTTCCGGAACACCTTCGCAGCAGATATGACCGTTTAAACAGATAACCCGATCCGTTCGTTTCATCACCACATGCAAATCGTGACTGACCATCATCACCGCACACCCGCTTTCCTGACGGATCGCATCAATCTGTTGATAAAAATCCACCGTGCCACGTTGGTCGAGCCCTTGTGTGGCTTCATCCAACAGAAGCAATGAGGGTTCTTCCAACAATGCCCGGGCCAAAAGAACCCGTTGCAGTTGTCCGCCGGACAAGGACCTCACCTGCTGTTTTTCCATGCCTGCAACACCAGCACGCGCTAAAGCCTGCCTAATCGCTTCTTTTGAGTGACGCTGCGGCAGCGTCAAAAACCGATTGACCGTCATCGGTAGCGTCTCATCAATATGGAGCCGTTGCGGCACGTAGCCGATCTTCAGATCGGCAGATCGAATCACTTGCCCACTCGTCGGAGACACCGCGCCTATCAAGGTTTTTAATAACGTTGACTTACCAGAACCATTCGGGCCGACAATCGTAACGATTTCACCCCGACTCACCGAAATATTGACGCGATCCAAGATCGTGTGATGACCAAACTTAACGGACAACGCTTGTGAAGAAATCAACATCTACCTTCTCTCAATGGTGTGACGATATCGGACAAACTTTTTAAGAAAGACCGACAGATAAGATACCCAAACAAAAAGTTATGTTATAACATAACAATTCAATTTACCACTCTGACAATTCTTATTGCATACGATCAGGAGAACATCATGCTCAAAAAAGCCATATCCGGTATTGCTATCGCTTTGGCAACCGTTTCGCAGGCTTACGCTCAAGCCCCTCATGTCGCCGTTGACATCGCACCATTACATTCACTGGTCGCGCAGGTGATGGATGGCGTCGGTCAACCGGATCTACTCATCCGCGCTGAAGCGTCCCCTCATGAATATCATTTGCGCCCGTCTGAGGCGAAGGCACTCTCACAAGCAGATATTGTGTTTTGGATTGGTGAAGGATTAACCCCTTGGCTTGAAAAACCACTTTCAAGTTTAGCGAGTTCAGCGGTTAAGGTTGAAATGGCAGAAGTGAAGGGAACAACCCTGTATGACTTCCGTCAAGGCGCAACATTCGAAGCCCATGAACACCACGGAGAACATCATGATGGAGACCATGACGGTGATCATCATGAAGAACACCATCATGAAGGACATCATCACGAAGGACATGACCCTCATATGTGGCTGGATCCCCAAAATGCCGAAGTTTGGGTCACAGCGATTGCTAACACATTGTCGAATGCAGACAGTGAACATACGCAGCTTTATCAACAAAATGCCAAAGCAACGATCATTCGTTTACATCAGCTTAGCGATAAAATAGCGCAGCAGGCCCAAACCCTCAAAGGCGTTAAATTCATCGTATTTCATGATGCTTACCAATATTTTGAGCGCCGCTTCCATCTGTTGGCTTCTGGGGCGATTTCCATTTCTGACGCATCGAAACCCAGCCCGGCCCGAATTGCCAAGATTCGCCAAACAGTCAAAGATCTGGGGGTGACCTGTGTGTTTACCGAACCACAATTCAACCCTGAATTGGTGCACTCGGTCTTTGAAAATTCAGCCGTCACAACCATCGGCACCATGGATCCCATTGGTGCGAACATTCCGGTTGGCAAAGATCATTACCGAGCGCTGTTAGTCGCGATGATCGACAGCCTGAAGCAGTGTCATCGTTAATATCAATACCACTGAGCCTCCTCTTACCTGCATAGATTTACCATGCTTAGAGAGAGGCTCTTTGCTTCCAACTCATCACAGCCTCTAGCACCGCCTTAAAGCCTCCTCCCTGTCAGCAAGACAATTTCAGCACATCGATCTTATTTTTCAATTGAGTTTTGTCGAACTTTCGATCAATAATGACCGAAAGTCATTAGCAATTGATAATCATTATCATTTCAAATTGAATGAGAAATAAAGTCACCTGAGAGACAGATACGCCATGTTGTACGGCATCCGCAGGCATAAGGAATCATCAATGAACAAAGAACAACACCAAGCACAGCTATTCGACCCTTTATTGAGACCGGCTATCAAACCTGTATTACCACAACTCGGTTTAGGCATACTCGCAGAGGGAATCGCTGGTTTAGCGACACTCGCTGCACTCTGGTGCCTCATTCACCTGATAGCGGATCTCTCTCTCATTTGGGTACTCTATGCCTGTGCCTGTTGGGGGATCGGAGCGATTTGTTCATCAAGCGCATCATGGATTTCCCATCAGGCCGAAGCCGTTTTTTCATCAAGACTACGCCGTCAGGTCGCCACTCACTTAACGCAACTCCCGACCCGAACGTTAGCACGCTACGATGACAACGCACTACGGCGATTAGTGTCTGAAGATATTGCCGCCCTGCACCACGTGGTCGCTCACTTACCCGCAGAAATCGCGACGTTTATCATTGTCCCTGCCGCTTCGGTGATCATGCTGCTCATGATGTCCGGACCAATCTCTTTGCTCGCTTTAATCCCCGGATGTATCGCTGCCATGTATTACCTGATCTTCGTCCCGCGTTATTCAATACGTTTTAATGTTGAACGGGTGGCAGCCATGGAGACCATCGTCACCGCGATTAACAACTATGTCCGTGGGATCCGCATTCATCGCCTTTTCAATGCACAATCCGGTGCGCTTGCGGATTACCATGACGCAACCAACCGATTCACACAGGGCATGGTCACGTGGGTAAGTCATGTCGCAACCGCAGCCGCGATTGCCACCGCGTTATTACAGGCGGTGGCAACATTTGCCATCGCGTATTGGGTCTCTTATGAACTCAGCCCTGTAGCGCTCGCAGCGACGATGCTTTTCGGGCTGGCAATCGTCACCCCGTCATTGCGCCTCGGACATGGTCTCGACTACCTTTCCTCCAGCCGCGTTGCGGGCCAGCGCATCGCTGAATTGCTGCGTGAAACAACACTTCCCAAAGGCAATGCTTCTCTTCAGGGGGATGACGCAAAACTCACCGCACAAGCCATCCGTATTCATACCGAGAACGGAGCGCTGATTGAGCATTTTTCTCACCAATTTTCCCCCGGAAAACTCACAGTCATCATGGGGCCAAGCGGCAGTGGCAAAACAACCCTACTCCGGATACTTGCAGGGTTTGAGCAGTCAGACAGTGGTGCGGTTTGTCTGGGGAACCAAAGTATTGTGGCGCTCGATGAGCAAGTCCGTCATCAGACGATCCAGTTGCTACCGCAAACAAACCCCGTGCTCAATGCCACGGTCCGGGAGAATTTATGGCTGACCGCACCGGATGCCAGTGATCAACAACTCCATGATGCGCTGACGCATGCCCAACTGGAGATCGACTTAGATGTCGATGCAACAATACTGTCTGGTGGAGAACAGCAAAGAGTCGGACTGGCACGCTTATTCTTGAGCCCGGCAACGATCCTACTGCTGGATGAACCCACCAGTGCTTTGGACCACGCAAATGCGCATCAGCTCATGGCAGCATTGTTACATTTGACGCATAGCCAAAATAAAACGCTGATCATGGTGACTCATGATCCCGCTCTGGCCGCTCAGGCTGACCAACTCATTGATCTCAAAACATCACCACAATTCAAAGCATCATCACAACACAAGGAATGAACGGTATGACTTTAGCGAGCCACATCCCATCCGGTGCCACGCCGTCAAGATGGCCCTTACATGCCAAGCGTCGACTGATTTGGATTAGTCTCAGTTGGTGTTTGGTCGCCGCCCTGGAAGCCATAGCCTATACAGTGCTGGCACAAGCTATCACACACCAACAGTCTCCGGTTTGGGTCTTACTCACCGCCTGCGTTGCGATACTCATGACAGTCTTCACGACACGAGCAGGTTTTTTCTGTGGTGTTCGACTGTCCGGTGATTTATACGAAGCGTTGGGGCAAGCGCTCGCCCGGGCCAAACTTTCATGGTTGACCGATACACGCCGGGCCCAACTCGCCATGTTAGCTTCTCAAGGTATTCCCGGATTCATGAGTGTGCCGGCCCACCAGATACAAACTTTCCTGCATGCGCCATTGCTGCCCCTGTTTCTGGTCTGCGGCATTGCATGGTTGTCAGGACCAGCAGTTGCATTGCTCACCGCTGGCACGCTTGCTCTGTCACTATTCCTGCAATTTAAAGCCCAAATGGCACTGATTGAGAGTGATAAAACAAGGCATGCTGCCAATATCGGAACTGCAAACGCGACCATCGAATTCGTTGACCATTTGGAGCTGTTGCGCACCACCGCGGGGCCAGCAAGGGCAATCGGGCGCATCGAACAACAATGGCAAACACAAGAACAGGTTCTGGCCAATACCAACCGCGCGGCTGCCAAAGCAACATTACTCTCAGCGGTCGCCAAATCTTTGCCGTTAGCCTGCATCAGTGCTTACCTCACCTTCACAACTATCAGCACACCCATTATGACTCTGGCGCTGTTGGTGTTAGTCACCCGTGCAGCCGCCCCGCTCGGTGAACTGGCATTGGCAGGTTTGGGAATTAATCAGTTACGAGCAGCAGTAGACGACTATCTCCAAAGTACCTTGGTTCCGACCTTACCTGAACCAGAAGCAGCGCACGCTTTAGTCCCGGATGGGTACCATCTCTCCCTGAAGAACATCTGCCAACCCCCCGCCCTCAATCAGATCAGCGCGGAGATTGAACCGGGTGCGCATGTCATCATTTCCGGGCCAAGTGGTAGCGGGAAAAGTACCTTGCTTGAACTACTCATGCGCTTTGATGATCCCCAAAGCGGGGCGATCACCTTTGGTGGTGTGCCTTTGCATCAGATGCGCTACGCCGAACTGACCTCACATATCGCTTATGTTGCACAGGATCCGGTCGTGTTCACTGGCACCTTGGCCGAAAATATCCGTCTAGGTCGTGCCGGGACAAGTCGAGCTGACGTCGAAACCGCAGCACGACACGCCATGCTGGGGCATGTCATCGACCGCTCCCCCGACGGGATTGATCAGCCAGTTGGTCATCAAGGCAGTGCACTTTCTGGCGGAGAAAGACAACGGATCGCCATCGCGCGCGCACTCCTCAAAGCAGCACCGGTGCTTATTCTCGATGAAGCAACCGCAGCGCTCGATGAAGAGACCGAACGACAGATTGCAGCATACGTGGGCACGCTACCTGCGACGCTAATTATCGTCACTCACAGAGACCCGACGATTTGGCAGCCGACACAAATCATCACACTGACTGAACCGACACAGATATAAAAACGCATGGTTCAATATCGTCAGCATTTGAATCATAATGAAAAAACGGTAGCGCGCGATGCACAGACTCGCGTTCTGCCTGCAATCATTGTGTTTTTTAGCGAATCATGAGCGAGGCAATGGATAAAAATACCGATATCAAAACAACGCAGTTACACCGACGAACGCGATCACCGCACACCAGACGGACAGCGTTGATGGATGCTGCTGAACATTTATTTTTAACCAAAGGGATTCATGAGACTCGGATCGAAGATATTACCGCTGCGGCTCACGTCGCCAAAGGGACCTTTTATATTTACTTTCATTCCCGCGATAGCCTGTTACACGCCTTACAGCAGCGTTTTATGACCAGCTTTTGCGTGCGGATTGATAGCGCGCTTGCCCAATGCCGACCCGATGATTGGCAATCGCAACTGCACACTTGGTTCACAACCGCAGTCGACGGGTTACTCGATCAGATAATTCTTCACGACATGCTCTTTCAGGACGTACATCCCAACCAAGAACGCAGTCTGATGAGTGAAAATCCGGTTATTGAGCAGTTATGTGCTTTACTACAACAAGGTGATCAGGCGAACGTATGGCAAGTGCCAGCGCCCAACATGATGGCGCTAATGATGTTTCATGCCATGCATGGATTAGTGGATGACGCACTGGCACGGGGAGAGATTGACCATCGCTCATCTTTAGTCAGCATATTAACCGAGACCTTTAGCAAAGCACTCGGGCAATCAACTTGAACACTTTCAGCGATGACGACGCTTACACATTCTCAAAAAAATAAATGTTTCCCAACATAAAACGTTCTCAAAAATAAGACACTTCCGTGATGCTTATTCCACTTCTTTCAGGCAAGTTTTTGCTCACCGGGCAACTTCTTGCTCGCCTCTGGGCAAGATCTTGCTTGTATCTATATTTATATCTTTATAACCGATTGATTTTATTAACATGTATGAGTTGGCACAGCCCTTGCTCTTACAGTACAAGAGCCTAAAGGTTCTATGTGCATTAAAAACATGAACTTATTATAGATAATTGAAGGAATTTCAGAATGCCAACTCCATGTTATATCTCTATCGAAGGTGAAACTCAGGGGCTAATCACGTCAGGCGCTTGTACAGCTGATTCTATCGGTGACTCTTTTGTTGAAGGTCACGAAGATGAAATGATGGTTCAACAGTTTGACCACGTTGTCACTGTTCCGACTGATCCTCAGTCTGGTCAGCCTGCTGGTCAACGTGTTCACAAGCCTTTCAAATTCACTGTGAACCTGAACAAAGCTGTTCCTCTGCTGTATAACGCATTGGCTTCAGGTGAAAAAATGTCTTCTGTTACTTTGAAGTGGTACCGCACTTCAATCGAAGGTAAACAAGAAAACTTCTTCACCACAACACTTGAAAACGCAACGATCGTTAACATCGAGTGTGCAATGCCACATTGCCAAAACCCAGCAGACGCTGATTTCACTCAAAACCTGACTGTATCAATGTCTTACCGTAAGATCACTTGGGATCACGTTAACGCGGGTACTTCAGGTGCTGACGACTGGCGTAAGCCAATCGAAGCTTAATTGTCTGATGGGCAGGCACCTGATGTGCCAGTCCGACAATGCTTTGATGGTCATGTTGCTCACCCTTGGTGGGCAACATTATTTTCGTTCAATACATCGTATTGAACTTCTAATCAATAAGACAATATACCTGAACAACTTTAATCAGAAGAGACTCGCTTCAGAGGTTGTTCAGGTATATGTGTTGTTAGGCAAGATGGCTGGGGCGACAGTTTAAAACTGAGAGATTCCTTCAGGAAAATTGCTTTCTCGTTGATTTCCCCGCCAATTTTTCATTTTCATCAAGACTCATATATTCATCCGGTTATAATCGAAAATCGGGCCGAACCCATGTCATTCACGACGGTGAAGATCCTTAAGGACGCACTGATTTCACAGGTGACAAAATGAATGGGTATGTGAAAACTCAGTCAACTCAACAATGTCAGGTAAAAACTATGGGGACTTTGAACTTCCGTCTTGTCAGTGGTGTCGGTGAAGCGTTGGTGGTTCGTGACTATCAGGGACATGAATCGGTTTCTGATTCACACGATGCACAGGGCAACCCGGTCTATGGCTTTCGCTACCACATCGAACTGGCCAGCCGCGATTCAAGCATCAGTGCCGAGCAACTGGTCGATACGACCGCTGTCTTAGAAGTCATCCGCGATGGTGAAGTCGTACAACAAGTCCATGGTATTGTGCGCAGCTTCAGCCGGGGGGATACCGGCCATCATCACACCTATTACTCCCTGACACTGGTGCCCGCCCTTGAGCGACTGTCCCTGCGCCACAACAGCCGGATTTTCCAACATAAAACCGTCCCAGAGATTCTGGCCATTCTCCTTGATGAAATGCACATCACCGACTACGCCTTTTCCGTCAAACGGGAATGTGCACCGCGGGAGTTCTGCGTTCAGTATCGGGAGACCGATTTAGCATTCTTCCATCGGTTGGCGGCTGAAGAAGGGTTGATGTACACCTTCAGCCATGAGTCCGAAAAACATACCTTAATCGTCACTGATAACAGTGCCGGATTTACCCAACTGGGCGGCACCGTCCCCTATAACGTACTGTCCGGTGGTGTCGCGGAAACTCCTTATGTTTCTGCCATCAGTGAGACCAAACAATCCGAGGTGACGGAAGTTGCCATGCGGGATTACAGCTTTAAAAAGCCCGACTACAACTTTAAACAGTCCGCCCTTGGCAGTGACATGGCTTACCAACTGCCAGACTACCAACACTACGATGCACCGGGGCGCTATAAAGATGATGCCAGCGGCAAAGCCTTCAGTCAGATTCGCCTCGAATCACTGCGCCGGGCAAGCCACACCGCATCGGGTAAAAGTAACCAAGCCAAGCTTCAGGCCGGTGTGGTATTCACTCTGGCCGACCATCTTGACAGCACCATGAATCGCCCCTGGCTGATTGTCGGGATTGACCATCAGGGCAGTCAGCCCCAAGCACTGGAAGAATCCGGTGGCAGCGGTGCGACCACATACAGCAACCAGTTTGTTGTCATTCCGAATGAAACGCTGTGGCGCATGCAGCCACACCCCAAACCACAAGTGGACGGCCCGATGGTCGCCACCGTAGTCGGGCCGCAAGGCGAAGAAATCTACTGTGATGAACACGGTCGGGTGAAGCTCTCCTTCCCGTGGGACCGTTACAGCAATGAAGATGAGCACAGCTCTTGTTGGGTTCGCGTCGCCCAAGGCTGGGCAGGTGCCCAGTACGGGATGGTCGCCCTCCCCCGTGTCGGCCATGAAGTGATTGTTACTTTCCTCAATGGTGACCCGGACCAGCCGCTGGTGACCGGTCGCACCTATCATGCGACCAACACGCCGCCTTATTCTCTGCCGGATAACAAAACCAAAACTGTCATTCGCACCCAAACCCATCAGGGCACCGGTTTTAACGAATTAAGTTTTGAAGACCAGTCCGGCAGCGAGAAAATTTACCTCCACGCGCAGAAAGACTACGAAGCGCTGGTTGAAAACGACAGCACCACCCAGATTAAACATGACCGCCATCTCACGGTAGAAAACGACCGTTACAGCCATGTGCAGGTCAACGACCACCTGAGCATCGACGGTGAGCAGCGCACCGCCATCAAGCAAAACCTCACCCTTGCAACCGATGCCTCGCTGCACCAGAAAGTCGGCCAGAAAACCATTGTCGATTCAGGCAGCGAAGTGCATCTCAAGGCCGGTAAGGCCGTCGTCCTCGATGCCGGTAATGAAATCACCGTCAAAGTCGGTGGCAGCTTTATCAAAGTCGATGCCGGCGGTGTGCATGTGGTCAGCGGTGCCATCAACCTCAACTCCGGCGGCAGTGCCGGCAGCGGCTCAGGTTACGGCGGACAGCCGGCCACCATGCCGAATATCCTCAAAGCACTGACACCACCGGAAGAGGCGCAGGCACCGTCATTTGCGGCAAGCGAAGTGCAAGCATCACCACAGCTCATTCCTTATTCACCAAACCTGATTCAGCAGGTTGAAGCAGATATGCTGACAGGCACACCAATCACACCGGTTTGTAAAGTACCGGTTGGTGGGCCGTGTCCGTTTGGGGATTTTGATGCCAGTAATATGGTTGCGATGTTTGCTCCTTCCAGCTCGGGATCTAATTCTGCTCAGGGGAAATCAGAAACTGAATCCAAAGAAGTAGCACTGACAACACCGGTGATGATTTTTGAAACCAAGCGTCAGATGGACGACATGAATGCCAAAGACATGCATCATGGCGATTATGATGAGCAGACATTAAAAGAGCAGTTTGATCTGAGAGATGTTTCAGCCAAGCTCAATGCTTATACAGGCCTGAAGTTTCCAGAAGTTTATCCTGGCTATTATGGCGGCTATTCCCGACAGACCGAAGAGTATCTCAGTCTGGCTGAACGTTCAGAGATTATGTTTGATGAGTTCCGTGATCTGGCGAAAATGTTCTCATGGCACGGTGCTTATAAAAATGTGATCAATGAGATGATCACGCATATGCAGAAGAACACCGGAGAGCCGTTTAGTTCTCCATTACTGGATCAAGCACTGAAAGAGCAGATTGAAGGAGATGATTCTGAAAACAGTTCTTTGCAACATATTAAAGACGCTTTAATAAAGAATATTGAATGGTCTGAGGGAATATATCCCGAGGCGAAGGAAGAATTATTAACTAGTGAAGTGGGGCGTTCTATCTTACCTAGATTTGACGATTTTAAAGACTATACCAATGGATTAGTAATCTGTGTTCACGATATTTGGTCTGCTCAAATCACTCTTCAATCTCTACAAGTAAGTGGAAATCAGTTTACAGCAACTGTTCATTATAGGGTTCAAGACCACTTTGGGTTAGATGATGCAGATATTTCTAATTGGGCTTATCGACAGGCTCGTATCTTCAGGCTTTGGTTTGTCTTGCAGCGTTGGGAACAATTTGACTTTAAACCATTTATTACTGAAATGAATGCCACTGTAACAATTAAAGGAACTCGAATATGAGTAAGAAATCATGGGTAATTCTGGCATTTATTTTTTGTGGATTGATTTATTTTAGTTATCAAACTCTTCGCCCAGTAGAGATCGTCGATGTTCATCAGGATAAACACTGGACTGATATTGTTGTTAAAAATTTTCCTGTAACCCGTTGGGGGAAAGTTCAGTGGTGGGAAGATAATCAGGATTTTTTAAAAGAAAAATATGGTATCCCCAAGCCGTTTAGTGATGGGACTTTCGAAATTACTTTCTGGGATATTGGTTCTGGTTATCGCGTTGATCGAATGGTTGATCAAGACTCTGATTTGCTCTGTTTTAAAGATATGGACGTAAAAGCAAACTGCATTGAGAAAGACCGAGTTTTTAGTGTATCTATGTCGAAGAATTTGGGATTGCAATATAAGTAATATGGCATTGGCACAGTTCGACTTTAAGCTGTTTATTACTGGAATGAATGCATTGACAACACTTAAAGGAATACGATCATGACCATAAAGAAACTGGGATGGATGATTTTAATATTTGTCTTGGGGTATAGCTTATTTTTACTTTTAAGGCCTGTAGAAATCATTGATGTTCATCAAGATGGAAGATGGAGCAGAGTTGTTGTAAAGCATTTTCCTATCACTCGTAAGGGGAAAATAGATTGGTGGGAGCAAAATAAAGCCAATTTAAAAGAAAAATATGATGTACCTAAAATAGATAGTCATGGTTATTTTAATGTTTCTTTTTTGGATATTGGCTCTGGTTATCGCGTTGATCGAATGGTTGATCAAGATTCTTATTTACTTTGTTTTGAAGACATGAAAGTGGATGCAAATTGTATTGAAAAAAATAAGGTATTCGAAGTGGTTAAGGGGCGAAACGGTGGGCTTCAATTTCGTTGAGGACTTATGATTAGTTACGGTAAAAAGTTTCTGGGCACTGGGATGTCGAAAATATGTTGCTAAAGAGATGGGTTCGACGTCTTTGTCTTATTGTTTTGGTCTTATTAATACTTAAGGTCAGTTTTGATATTTGGGTCACTCCTGATTATAAAGGACAAGACGCTTATGTGAGCAATTCTCCAGATGGTCAATATAAAGCGCTGATAGTACCTACGACCAGCCGAACCGTACTGATTCTTCAACACTTAAAAGACCAAAATAATCTGATAGTGACACCACTTCCAAAAGACTGGGTTGCGAGTCTTTCCGACGATAATTGGACTTGTGATAAAGAGAATGGCTGCACGGCTTACTGAGCCGGATATCAGCCTGAGTTTTCTTTACCGCCTTCATTCTGGTTGCGTTTGCATACATGGCTGACGATTAAGATAAAACATTTAGAGAATCCGCAACTAAAAGAAATAAATCGGGATGAATAATGTCAGTATTGTCATGTTGGTAACAGGCTAGAGCAAAATTATGAGATATGAACAAACATGCTTAATTTAACACACGAATACCACGGTGAGACAGTCAACTGGTATGCCGTGGTTCGCGGTGATACCGGGCTTGCGCCAGCAGTTTATCAGTGGATTGACGGCCACCAGATTGAGCCGCTTTACCTGATGACCGTCTTAGATAGCTTGCAGGATGAAAGTCCGCTGGTTATTGCCTTGAAATATGGTGGCGGTGATCCGCTGACGGATAAACTGCCCCCGGAGCAGACGATTTACTTTTCAGCCCCGATGAATGTGGCCATGGACGATGTGCTTCATCAACTACGCACGCGGATGGTGGTTTACTTTGAAGGCAATACAACCGGCCTGCTCCACTATTATCATCCACAAGTTGCGAGTTATTTGTTCACTCTGGCTGACCGTGAGGATACCAGTGGATGGCTGGGGTTATGCTGCTCTGCCATGGTCTACCGCCAACAGCTTAGTGAATCGGCAAGTTGGGTTGAAGTCGGTGATGGGCATAGTGAAGCGGACCCGGACGTCTGGGTGATGCAGCCAAGTCAGGAACAAGCACTTGAACGCTTACACGAAGACAAAATCATTGCTGCATGGGCGCAGCAGGCCGATGTCGATGAGATCGACTGGCTGTGTCAATATCAAGTCACCCGTTTCTGTCAAACCTACGATATTCAGGCAGAGCCGCTGCAAAGCCATTTACGTCTGTGGGCACAGCAGAACACCTTTTATTTAGATGACTTCCAACCGGAAGAACAATTCGTGGCGCTCCTGCCGGAGCAAAAAATCGAACAATTAGAACAACGCGTGGCGAGAGGATTATAACTTATGGCTTGTACATGTGATCATAACAAACTGCTGTTGATCGAAGTCACCGGAACCCAACATGAGCCCCATCAGGATTTTGCGTTCTATGACCTGACCGATATGACCCAACAATCAGCGCTGGAGGGGAAAAAGTATACCGACAAAGCCCTCGCTGAAACAACGATTTACGGCTGGGACTGGTGTCAGGAAAAAGAAAACCGCAATGTCTGGCTCTCTGTGAAAGCCAGCGACGGCCCGATCATGCTACCGTTGTTCGACAATGTCAGCTATACCCAACGCATTGCCAAAGGCCCGCAGAAATATCAGCTTCATTCATTTATTCCGTTGACAGTGTTACCGACACTCAAAGAACATGCGACTAAAAATGAACGAGTGGCCCCATTACGCGACGGTTATCTCTATATAGCCTACAACGGTAAGATCTGGCGGGAAATCGAAATTTCAGCGACAGATGACGGAAAGCCCTGTTTCAAAGACATTAACCTATTTGCTTATCGGCAAGGCCGAGATAAGCCGGTCAAAACAGAGACGAAACGTGAAGTCACGGGCGAAGCGTTAAAAGAGATCTGGTATCCGGCCAAAGAGAATGGCCGCAAAACCAATATCCGTATGGCCTTCTCCGAAGTGCAATGGAGTGGCGCGCGGATCAACCGCCTGGAAGCGAATCCATCCGAGTTGAATCAGCGAATGGAGTCTATCATCGGCCTGAACCGAGCAGCCGATATGGTCGAAATGCGAGTCAGAGATGACGTATCAGAGCTTCAGTTAGCCGATCCTTGTGCATTTAATAAAGACCTGTCCGGAAAAATACTGCAAACACGCCTAGAATCAGCCCAAAAAGAGCGTGACGAATACTGCAAAGATGATTCTTTTACCACCTATACCGAGATGAACTATGAATATGACGCCCGTTCTTCGGTTTTAGGCAAAGCGCTTTGGCAAGTCCAAAAAGATGCGAAGGTAGAAAACCTCGGCCCTGAGCCTAAATTTCCTTCATGGGAAGGTGAAGCAACAGCGGATTATCTTGCCGATGCAAAATCAAGAAAGCTGCAAGTCCTTTATTTAATGGATCCGATTTTTAACCTACGCCATCACCTTGCTATCTTGCAATACGCGAATAGCTTTTTACAACAAATTCAGCTTGATGCGATGAGTCAGCCTTTCTACAAAAGCGCAGAACTGTTACAGATGTTCGTCTTAACCCCGAAACTCGGAGAACAAGAGAACCCGTCCTATAAATTTAAAAAACACGTTGATTTGAAAGACCATAGTACCTTTAAACGCACCTTACGCTTCCACTGGCGGGAGAAAATACGTGAAGATGTATTAGTACTGCAAAAGAAAGTTCTCGAACAACTCAAAGACAGCCAGTTCGCTCTTGCTCTGAAAGATATTATCAGTCTGGATGATGCCAACGCATTGGGTGGCCTTATACTGGTCAACACTTGCCGCCATGCGCTCTTATCTGACCCGGATCAAAGTGATCAGTTGCTGCCGAAACATAAACGCCGTGACTTCTCATCTTCACAAGCCTCGGTGAATAAAATTTTTGTCGATGATAGTACCAACCCATTAAGAGAGATGTTGTTCGGTAATCAAGATACTCAGGAAACCTTAAAAAAATATTTAGACACCGTCGAAGAAACCGCACCTTACAAAAAAGAGCTGGAAAAATTGGAAGGTGAAGCCAATGACGGCTCTGGGATTATCAATGTTGCCCATCTGGCCAAGCTGGTCTCGCAAGGGCTAGAGATGAAACCTGCAAACCTTGAGCAGGTAGAAGCCGGCACGTTAATTCGAATTTCACAAAATGCGGAACAATCGGAATTTCCGCAAGTGCGCCGAATTATGGGGGCTATCGATGCGATGTTCAGCAGCTATTTCCAACAAGGATTGGATTTAGCCACATTAACCGCAGCATTGGCCGAAACGAAACCAGCCACCATCTCAGTGCCGTTTAAAAAGCTATATACCGATGCTGTCGGCATGGCCAAAATGTTTGGCGGTGATACCTTAAAATCGCTGACCTTCGTCCCGGTGAAAGGTGAAAAAATTGAAGGTTATGTGATTGGACTCGATGGTTCCGGCACCAAATCCGGGGTGAGTATTGAACAGTCTTCGGCGGCCTATCGAAATACACAAGGGCGACAGGTTGCTCATGGTGATGTATCGGTAGACGGTGAGAAAATCGCATCAACCAGTAAAGCCCGGATGCCCAAAAAAGCAGGGCTGGAAATTCAACAAGATTTACAACTGCTTGTGCTGAAAGATGTTAACTCAGATGCAGCCCAGTTTATCAAAAATAACCATAAGCTGATTGATGAACTCAAAACTGCTGATATGTCTCAGACGCATGTCACCAAAACTAATGCCTACGAAAAATTTCATATTCCTTTGTTTGTCTTGGCAATTGAATTACAGAATTGTTGGAATGCTATAAGCTATGCATATACACACTCAAATGATGACTTCTGGTATTCTCAAACTAATATTGTGAGTGCCGCATTTGATATTACTATTGCCAGTATACATAGCCGTAACTTGATGAAAGCCAATACGGGTCGATTATTTGCCCTCTCAGATAAAACCGCACTTCAGTTGGGGCCTGAGATCCGCTCAGCCTGGCCAAAAGGCAAACTCGGTGTTGAATTAGTTGGCAGAGTGACAGCCCTTGAGCTGGTCGGCTGTGCCGCCGGATTATTAACAGCCGGAGTAATGGTCTGGGATATGATCCGTCTGTTTGGTAAAAACGACAATGATGCCGCTTGGGGCACCGCCTTAATGGCGGTCGGTGTGGTGTTCGGCTCAGTGGCAGGTATCTTTTTTTCCTCCACTTGGAGCTTTCTAGGCATGGGGCCGATCGGCTGGATCTCACTGCTTGTTATCGGGGCCGGATTTTTGATTACCTATCTGTTTACCGACGGGCCGTTGGAAGCATGGATTAAAAACGGCCCCTTCGGTGAAGACCCGGCAACCGGAAAAGATGACTATGCCTTTTTAACCCAGCAGCCGGAAGAGGCTTATAAACAGTTACTCAGCCTGTTTGTCTCTCTGCGTATTCAGGTTGACCCGATTGAGGCAGCACCATTTACTGCCACCGAGCGACACGCCTATAAAACTGCGGGGGTCACCCACTGTGTCCGAGTGAAATCCAATGTTGCTCAACTATTCAATATTAAGGATGGGAATATCAAGTTCAAGGTAAAATTCCGTCAGGTGTTAGAACAAGTCAGTGAAAGTCTCGATGAAATAGAAGCCAGAGAACGTATGAAACGGACCTTCGGTGCTGAAACAGCCGAGAAATACCGTGCACCGATGTGGCGGGTGATCAAACATCAACCGATTCAGGCATCGAAAACCATCAAGACCCCAGAAGAGCGAATCTATCTGTTGAAAAACACCTATGCAGACAGAGCCAGTGAAGTTGCTTATCGGACCACGATACGTTACCAACGCAATATTCAGGTACTGGCTCAGGTAAAAGTCAAAGATATGCCCTTCCCCCAGCCACCACTGGATGAATTTAAGCAAACCCAACAACATTTGAAAGAGGGTAAAATTAGCGTTGAGGTTGCTGATTTTGATGACGGGCAACCGGTTGGATTGTGGGAAAATCTGTTTAATAACCCGAAAAGCCACCCGGTAAACTATTACTGGGCCGACTCCCGTGAGCGGGAATATCAGTTTACCGCAGCCGATAAACAGACAGAGAGTGAATCACAATCGGAGACTCACGCCGATTCTCAAGCACAATTACAGCAAGGGTAACCATCCATGAGTGAAACCGTCTACCAGCAACATGCTTATCGCAGTGATCAGGTACCAGCACAGCCAGCTCGCCCCGAAAAAACACTCGCCCAGCGCTTACTGTCTGCCGGGCAGCGAATGTTACCTTGGACTCGACCAACCCAAACCGTCAGTACCCGTACAGCACAGGTCTCGCCCAGTCAGTGGCAAAAGATGAAGGAGACTGCCCCAAATAAGGAATGTTTTTGGAACGAACATACATTAGAAGGCATAACCGGTAATATTTGGGTACGGGTATATTTAGTTTTCTCAGGATTGGCTAAAGTTACTATCTTGTACCTTACACCTATAGCAATTTTCAGTGTGTTTCTTACATCGTTTATTGCTGGTGGAGTCGATGGAATGATAAGGTTTCTCACAGGATATTTTTTATATGTAATCATTCCTTGTTCCATTATTTGGGGCCAATTCGAACTCTATAACCGCGGTTATTGGAAACCCAAATTACTCAGTAAATTACTTGATGCCCGGAAAATATTTGAACTCAACCGCCGCACCGGTATGGTGACTCTGTATAAACGGGGCGGCAGAGTCCGCTATTCGTATCCCTTTATTGAGTTTGACTGCATTCTCGCTACCACGCCCAGCCAGCAGGGTTTAGTCAATTATTCACTGTTACTGGCGCACCGCTATAGTGGCTCGATGCACGGTGTTCCCATCGGAACGCTGGTGACGCCGCATGAAACCGTCGCTGAATATTACCGGCTGTGGAATATGATTCAGCAATATATGGATGTCACTCACCCCCTACCGGATATTCTGCTTCTGGAAGAAGCGCGCCCCAAAGACCCGACCACGGCTGCCTACGACCAACAAACCGGCCGGAACCCACGCTACTGGCGGGATATGTCTGACGACGCCTACGCAGAGGCGATCACACAAATTGAGGCCAAACAGAGCCAGATGCCGGAAACCGGCCCTGAACTGGATATTTTTGCCAAAGCATAACGGAATAAGGAGAGACGAACGTCTCTCCTTATGGATTTCTAAACGGGGGAGCCGTTCACTGCTCCCCTACTTTCATCGCAATTCAATCTCTTCTACGTCTTCTTTAATCAAATTCATTTCATCAAAGGTAATCAGATTATTGAGAAATAACAGCACTTCACGCAATTCGTGTTGGTCAACGGAAGGTGCCGTATTGGTGACGAGAAAATCAATCAGATAACCGCGAGCGGTCAGGTGTAGATCATAATTAGGTTGTGAGTTCAGCATTGTAGCCTCCTGTAGTTTGTCGAAAATCACCACCGGAGGTCCGAATCTCAGAGGTGGTGAACTGGGAGGGTTCGAACTACCGCACCACAGGTTGCAGCCTGACTGAGTCAGCCCAACCCAGCTCACCATTATAGGAGTGAGTAGAGGCTACACACAAAGGCTCATCTGTACAAGATAAGGCAGTCTGTGCATCTGTGGTTGAAACGGGGTTCGAATCCCGACACCGGTTTTATCGGTGCGAATTCAGGGTAAGCAGTGTCTGGTTTGTTGGCGAGGCGCGCTAAAATAAAGCGCGTGTGACAAAGCAAAATCCCATACTTTGTTCACACTCGGTTCATCATTATTTTGCGAGTAATTTCACAGAGTTGGCGAGGAACAAGCCGTTCATCAGGATTCATATCTGGATTAAGGTATAATTTATTCGGCTCAATTGAGTTTATAAAAACAATTAAAATGAAATGTATATTGAGTCAATATCGGCTCAGTCAATAACTCGCAATTGGAATATTAAGCCGATTCTCAGATATGATGACAGCAAGGGTAACCATCCATGAGTGAAACCGTCTACCAGCAACATGCTTATCGCAGTGATCAGGTACCAGCGCAGCCAGCTCGCCCCGAAAAAACACTCGCCCAGCGCTTACTGTCTGCCGGGCAGCGAATGTTGCCCTGGACTCGGCCAACCCAAACCGTCAGTACCCGTACAGCACAGGTCTCGCCCAGTCAGTGGCAAAAGATGAAGGAGACTGCCCCAAATAAGGAATGTTTTTGGAACGAACATATTTTAGAAGGCATAACCGGTAATATTTGGGTACGGGTATATTTGGTTTTTTCTGGGTTAGGGAAGGTGATGATATTATTTTTCACTCCAATATTTATTTTTACCTTATTAATAACTTCTTTAATTACAGCAGGGGGATTTGGCATCTCCGATTGGGTCGAGGTACTCAGTGATTATTTCTTGTATATAATCCTCCCGACTGGAATTATCTGGGGCCAATTCGAACTCTATAACCGCGGTTATTGGAAACCCAAATTACTCAGTAAATTACTTGATGCTCGGAAAATATTTGAACTCAACCGCCGCACCGGTATGGTGACGTTGTATAAACGGGGCGGCAGAGTCCGCTATTCGTATCCCTTTATTGAGTTTGACTGCATTCTTGCTACCACGCCCAGCCAGCAGGGTTTAGTCAATTACTCGTTGTTATTGGCACACCGCTATAGTGGCTCGATGCACGGTGTCCCCATCGGAACGCTGGTGACGCCGCATGAAACCGTTGCCGAGTATTACCGCCTGTGGAATATGATTCAGCAATATATGGATGTTACTCAACCCCTACCGGATATTCTGCTTCTGGAAGAAGCCCGTCCCAAAGACCCGACCACGGCTGCCTACGACCAACAAACCGGCCGTGACCCACGCTACTGGCGGGATATGTCTGATGACGATTACGCAGAGGCGATCACGCAAATTGAGGCCAAACAGAGCCAGATGCCGGAAACCGGCCCTGAACTGGATATTTTTGCCAAAGCATAACGGAATAAGGAGAGACAAACGTCTCTCCTTATGGATTTCTAAACGGGGGAGCAGTGCACTGCCCCCCTATTTTCATCTCAATTCAATCCCTTCGACGTCTTCTTTAATCAAATTCATCTCATCAAAGGTAATCAGATTATTGAGAAATAACAGCACTTCACGCAGTTCATTTTGGTTAACGAAAGGTGCGGTATTCATGGCGAGAAAATCAATCAGATAACCGCGAGCGGTCAGGTGTAGATCATAATTAGGTTGTGAGTTTGACATAAGTAACTCCCTGAGTAGGTAAATGAATATCACCAATCAAAGGTTCCTAATCTTCGAGTGGTGAACTGAACGAGGTTAGGAACTACCGCACTCAAGGAAACGGCCTGACCGAAATCAGCCTGTCCAGTCCACCATAATTTAGGTGTGCAAGACTGCATATAGTAAAGTCTGTATATACCGACGTCTATATGTCTTGAGTTTTTACGCAGGGTTCCTAATCCCGACACCGTTTTTATCGGTGCGAATTCAGGGTAAGCAGTGTCAGGTTTGTTGGCGAGGTACAAGAAAATAAAGCGCGTGTGATAGAGCAAAATCCCATACTTTCTTCACACTCTGTTCATCATAATTTTGCGAGTCATTTCACAGTGTTCGCTATCCCTATAAAAATGGGATCCCTATTCAGGAAAAGAGTTTTCCTTCTCATTTGTCAGTCATATTTTGGTTTTCATCAAGATTCATATTCACGCTTCGTTATAATAACGGCTTGTTTTGTTGCCGCTCACAGTCGGCTGTTGTCATTTGTTCATGAACAACAATGTCAGGTAAAAACTATGGGGACTTTGAACTTCCGTCTTGTCAGTGGTGTCGGTGAAGCGTTGGTGGTTCGTGACTATCAGGGACATGAATCGGTTTCTGATTCACACGATGCACAGGGCAACCCGGTCTATGGCTTTCGCTACCACATCGAGCTGGCCAGCCGCGATTCAAGCATCAGTGCCGAGCAACTGGTCGATACGACCGCTGTCTTAGAAGTCATCCGCGATGGTGAAGTCGTACAACAAGTCCATGGTATTGTGCGCAGCTTCAGCCGGGGGGATACCGGCCATCATCACACCTATTACTCCCTGACACTGGTGCCCGCCCTTGAGCGACTGTCCCTGCGCCACAACAGCCGGATTTTCCAACATAAAACCGTCCCAGAGATTCTGGCCATTCTCCTTGATGAAATGCACATCACCGACTACGCCTTTTCCGTCAAACGGGAATGTGCACCGCGGGAGTTCTGCGTTCAGTATCGGGAGACCGATTTAGCATTCTTCCATCGGTTGGCGGCTGAAGAAGGGTTGATGTACACCTTCAGCCATGAGTCCGAAAAACATACCTTAATCGTCACTGATAACAGTGCCGGATTTACCCAACTGGGCGGCACCGTCCCCTATAACGTACTGTCCGGTGGTGTCGCGGAAACTCCTTATGTTTCTGCCATCAGTGAGACCAAACAATCCGAGGTGACGGAAGTTGCCATGCGGGATTACAGCTTTAAAAAGCCCGACTACAACTTTAAACAGTCCGCCCTTGGCAGTGACATGGCTTACCAACTGCCAGACTACCAACACTACGATGCACCGGGGCGCTATAAAGATGATGCCAGCGGCAAAGCCTTCAGTCAGATTCGCCTCGAATCACTGCGCCGGGCAAGCCACACCGCATCGGGTAAAAGTAACCAAGCCAAGCTTCAGGCCGGTGTGGTATTCACTCTGGCCGACCATCTTGACAGCACCATGAATCGCCCCTGGCTGATTGTCGGGATTGACCATCAGGGCAGTCAGCCCCAAGCACTGGAAGAATCCGGTGGCAGCGGTGCGACCACATACAGCAACCAGTTTGTTGTCATTCCGAATGAAACGCTGTGGCGCATGCAGCCACACCCCAAACCACAAGTGGACGGCCCGATGGTCGCCACCGTAGTCGGGCCGCAAGGCGAAGAAATCTACTGTGATGAACACGGTCGGGTGAAGCTCTCCTTCCCGTGGGACCGTTACAGCAATGAAGATGAGCACAGCTCTTGTTGGGTTCGCGTCGCCCAAGGCTGGGCAGGTGCCCAGTACGGGATGGTCGCCCTCCCCCGTGTCGGCCATGAAGTGATTGTTACTTTCCTCAATGGTGACCCGGACCAGCCGCTGGTGACCGGTCGCACCTATCATGCGACCAACACGCCGCCTTATTCTCTGCCGGATAACAAAACCAAAACTGTCATTCGCACCCAAACCCATCAGGGCACCGGTTTTAACGAATTAAGTTTTGAAGACCAGTCCGGCAGCGAGAAAATTTACCTCCACGCGCAGAAAGACTACGAAGCGCTGGTTGAAAACGACAGCACCACCCAGATTAAACATGACCGCCATCTCACGGTAGAAAACGACCGTTACAGCCATGTGCAGGTCAACGACCACCTGAGCATCGACGGTGAGCAGCGCACCGCCATCAAGCAAAACCTCACCCTTGCAACCGATGCCTCGCTGCACCAGAAAGTCGGCCAGAAAACCATTGTCGATTCAGGCAGCGAAGTGCATCTCAAGGCCGGTAAGGCCGTCGTCCTCGATGCCGGTAATGAAATCACCGTCAAAGTCGGTGGCAGCTTTATCAAAGTCGATGCCGGCGGTGTGCATGTGGTCAGCGGTGCCATCAACCTCAACTCCGGCGGCAGTGCCGGCAGCGGCTCAGGTTACGGCGGACAGCCGGCCACCATGCCGAATATCCTCAAAGCACTGACACCACCGGAAGAGGCGCAGGCACCGTCATTTGCGGCAAGCGAAGTGCAAGCATCACCACAGCTCATTCCTTATTCACCAAACCTGATTCAGCAGGTTGAAGCAGATATGCTGACAGGCACACCAATCACACCGGTTTGTAAAGTACCGGTTGGTGGGCCGTGTCCGTTTGGGGATTTTGATGCCAGTAATATGGTTGCGATGTTTGCTCCTTCCAGCTCGGGATCTAATTCTGCTCAGGGGAAATCAGAAACTGAATCCAAAGAAGTAGCACTGACAACACCGGTGATGATTTTTGAAACCAAGCGTCAGATGGACGACATGAATGCCAAAGACATGCATCATGGCGATTATGATGAGCAGACATTAAAAGAGCAGTTTGATCTGAGAGATGTTTCAGCCAAGCTCAATGCTTATACAGGCCTGAAGTTTCCAGAAGTTTATCCTGGCTATTATGGCGGCTATTCCCGACAGACCGAAGAGTATCTCAGTCTGGCTGAACGTTCAGAGATTATGTTTGATGAGTTCCGTGATCTGGCGAAAATGTTCTCATGGCACGGTGCTTATAAAAATGTGATCAATGAGATGATCACGCATATGCAGAAGAACACCGGAGAGCCGTTTAGTTCTCCATTACTGGATCAAGCACTGAAAGAGCAGATTGAAGGAGATGATTCTGAAAACAGTTCTTTGCAACATATTAAAGACGCTTTAATAAAGAATATTGAATGGTCTGAGGGAATATATCCCGAGGCGAAGGAAGAATTATTAACTAGTGAAGTGGGGCGTTCTATCTTACCTAGATTTGACGATTTTAAAGACTATACCAATGGATTAGTAATCTGTGTTCACGATATTTGGTCTGCTCAAATCACTCTTCAATCTCTACAAGTAAGTGGAAATCAGTTTACAGCAACTGTTCATTATAGGGTTCAAGACCACTTTGGGTTAGATGATGCAGATATTTCTAATTGGGCTTATCGACAGGCTCGTATCTTCAGGCTTTGGTTTGTCTTGCAGCGTTGGGAACAATTTGACTTTAAACCATTTATTACTGAAATGAATGCCACTGTAACAATTAAAGGAACTCGAATATGAGTAAGAAATCATGGGTAATTCTGGCATTTATTTTTTGTGGATTGATTTATTTTAGTTATCAAACTCTTCGCCCAGTAGAGATCGTCGATGTTCATCAGGATAAACACTGGACTGATATTGTTGTTAAAAATTTTCCTGTAACCCGTTGGGGGAAAGTTCAGTGGTGGGAAGATAATCAGGATTTTTTAAAAGAAAAATATGGTATCCCCAAGCCGTTTAGTGATGGGACTTTCGAAATTACTTTCTGGGATATTGGTTCTGGTTATCGCGTTGATCGAATGGTTGATCAAGACTCTGATTTGCTCTGTTTTAAAGATATGGACGTAAAAGCAAACTGCATTGAGAAAGACCGAGTTTTTAGTGTATCTATGTCGAAGAATTTGGGATTGCAATATAAGTAATATGGCATTGGCACAGTTCGACTTTAAGCTGTTTATTACTGGAATGAATGCATTGACAACACTTAAAGGAATACGATCATGACCATAAAGAAACTGGGATGGATGATTTTAATATTTGTCTTGGGGTATAGCTTATTTTTACTTTTAAGGCCTGTAGAAATCATTGATGTTCATCAAGATGGAAGATGGAGCAGAGTTGTTGTAAAGCATTTTCCTATCACTCGTAAGGGGAAAATAGATTGGTGGGAGCAAAATAAAGCCAATTTAAAAGAAAAATATGATGTACCTAAAATAGATAGTCATGGTTATTTTAATGTTTCTTTTTTGGATATTGGCTCTGGTTATCGCGTTGATCGAATGGTTGATCAAGATTCTTATTTACTTTGTTTTGAAGACATGAAAGTGGATGCAAATTGTATTGAAAAAAATAAGGTATTCGAAGTGGTTAAGGGGCGAAACGGTGGGCTTCAATTTCGTTGAGGACTTATGATTAGTTACGGTAAAAAGTTTCTGGGCACTGGGATGTCGAAAATATGTTGCTAAAGAGATGGGTTCGACGTCTTTGTCTTATTGTTTTGGTCTTATTAATACTTAAGGTCAGTTTTGATATTTGGGTCACTCCTGATTATAAAGGACAAGACGCTTATGTGAGCAATTCTCCAGATGGTCAATATAAAGCGCTGATAGTACCTACGACCAGCCGAACCGTACTGATTCTTCAACACTTAAAAGACCAAAATAATCTGATAGTGACACCACTTCCAAAAGACTGGGTTGCGAGTCTTTCCGACGATAATTGGACTTGTGATAAAGAGAATGGCTGCACGGCTTACTGAGCCGGATATCAGCCTGAGTTTTCTTTACCGCCTTCATTCTGGTTGCGTTTGCATACATGGCTGACGATTAAGATAAAACATTTAGAGAATCCGCAACTAAAAGAAATAAATCGGGATGAATAATGTCAGTATTGTCATGTTGGTAACAGGCTAGAGCAAAATTATGAGATATGAACAAACATGCTTAATTTAACACACGAATACCACGGTGAGACAGTCAACTGGTATGCCGTGGTTCGCGGTGATACCGGGCTTGCGCCAGCAGTTTATCAGTGGATTGACGGCCACCAGATTGAGCCGCTTTACCTGATGACCGTCTTAGATAGCTTGCAGGATGAAAGTCCGCTGGTTATTGCCTTGAAATATGGTGGCGGTGATCCGCTGACGGATAAACTGCCCCCGGAGCAGACGATTTACTTTTCAGCCCCGATGAATGTGGCCATGGACGATGTGCTTCATCAACTACGCACGCGGATGGTGGTTTACTTTGAAGGCAATACAACCGGCCTGCTCCACTATTATCATCCACAAGTTGCGAGTTATTTGTTCACTCTGGCTGACCGTGAGGATACCAGTGGATGGCTGGGGTTATGCTGCTCTGCCATGGTCTACCGCCAACAGCTTAGTGAATCGGCAAGTTGGGTTGAAGTCGGTGATGGGCATAGTGAAGCGGACCCGGACGTCTGGGTGATGCAGCCAAGTCAGGAACAAGCACTTGAACGCTTACACGAAGACAAAATCATTGCTGCATGGGCGCAGCAGGCCGATGTCGATGAGATCGACTGGCTGTGTCAATATCAAGTCACCCGTTTCTGTCAAACCTACGATATTCAGGCAGAGCCGCTGCAAAGCCATTTACGTCTGTGGGCACAGCAGAACACCTTTTATTTAGATGACTTCCAACCGGAAGAACAATTCGTGGCGCTCCTGCCGGAGCAAAAAATCGAACAATTAGAACAACGCGTGGCGAGAGGATTATAACTTATGGCTTGTACATGTGATCATAACAAACTGCTGTTGATCGAAGTCACCGGAACCCAACATGAGCCCCATCAGGATTTTGCGTTCTATGACCTGACCGATATGACCCAACAATCAGCGCTGGAGGGGAAAAAGTATACCGACAAAGCCCTCGCTGAAACAACGATTTACGGCTGGGACTGGTGTCAGGAAAAAGAAAACCGCAATGTCTGGCTCTCTGTGAAAGCCAGCGACGGCCCGATCATGCTACCGTTGTTCGACAATGTCAGCTATACCCAACGCATTGCCAAAGGCCCGCAGAAATATCAGCTTCATTCATTTATTCCGTTGACAGTGTTACCGACACTCAAAGAACATGCGACTAAAAATGAACGAGTGGCCCCATTACGCGACGGTTATCTCTATATAGCCTACAACGGTAAGATCTGGCGGGAAATCGAAATTTCAGCGACAGATGACGGAAAGCCCTGTTTCAAAGACATTAACCTATTTGCTTATCGGCAAGGCCGAGATAAGCCGGTCAAAACAGAGACGAAACGTGAAGTCACGGGCGAAGCGTTAAAAGAGATCTGGTATCCGGCCAAAGAGAATGGCCGCAAAACCAATATCCGTATGGCCTTCTCCGAAGTGCAATGGAGTGGCGCGCGGATCAACCGCCTGGAAGCGAATCCATCCGAGTTGAATCAGCGAATGGAGTCTATCATCGGCCTGAACCGAGCAGCCGATATGGTCGAAATGCGAGTCAGAGATGACGTATCAGAGCTTCAGTTAGCCGATCCTTGTGCATTTAATAAAGACCTGTCCGGAAAAATACTGCAAACACGCCTAGAATCAGCCCAAAAAGAGCGTGACGAATACTGCAAAGATGATTCTTTTACCACCTATACCGAGATGAACTATGAATATGACGCCCGTTCTTCGGTTTTAGGCAAAGCGCTTTGGCAAGTCCAAAAAGATGCGAAGGTAGAAAACCTCGGCCCTGAGCCTAAATTTCCTTCATGGGAAGGTGAAGCAACAGCGGATTATCTTGCCGATGCAAAATCAAGAAAGCTGCAAGTCCTTTATTTAATGGATCCGATTTTTAACCTACGCCATCACCTTGCTATCTTGCAATACGCGAATAGCTTTTTACAACAAATTCAGCTTGATGCGATGAGTCAGCCTTTCTACAAAAGCGCAGAACTGTTACAGATGTTCGTCTTAACCCCGAAACTCGGAGAACAAGAGAACCCGTCCTATAAATTTAAAAAACACGTTGATTTGAAAGACCATAGTACCTTTAAACGCACCTTACGCTTCCACTGGCGGGAGAAAATACGTGAAGATGTATTAGTACTGCAAAAGAAAGTTCTCGAACAACTCAAAGACAGCCAGTTCGCTCTTGCTCTGAAAGATATTATCAGTCTGGATGATGCCAACGCATTGGGTGGCCTTATACTGGTCAACACTTGCCGCCATGCGCTCTTATCTGACCCGGATCAAAGTGATCAGTTGCTGCCGAAACATAAACGCCGTGACTTCTCATCTTCACAAGCCTCGGTGAATAAAATTTTTGTCGATGATAGTACCAACCCATTAAGAGAGATGTTGTTCGGTAATCAAGATACTCAGGAAACCTTAAAAAAATATTTAGACACCGTCGAAGAAACCGCACCTTACAAAAAAGAGCTGGAAAAATTGGAAGGTGAAGCCAATGACGGCTCTGGGATTATCAATGTTGCCCATCTGGCCAAGCTGGTCTCGCAAGGGCTAGAGATGAAACCTGCAAACCTTGAGCAGGTAGAAGCCGGCACGTTAATTCGAATTTCACAAAATGCGGAACAATCGGAATTTCCGCAAGTGCGCCGAATTATGGGGGCTATCGATGCGATGTTCAGCAGCTATTTCCAACAAGGATTGGATTTAGCCACATTAACCGCAGCATTGGCCGAAACGAAACCAGCCACCATCTCAGTGCCGTTTAAAAAGCTATATACCGATGCTGTCGGCATGGCCAAAATGTTTGGCGGTGATACCTTAAAATCGCTGACCTTCGTCCCGGTGAAAGGTGAAAAAATTGAAGGTTATGTGATTGGACTCGATGGTTCCGGCACCAAATCCGGGGTGAGTATTGAACAGTCTTCGGCGGCCTATCGAAATACACAAGGGCGACAGGTTGCTCATGGTGATGTATCGGTAGACGGTGAGAAAATCGCATCAACCAGTAAAGCCCGGATGCCCAAAAAAGCAGGGCTGGAAATTCAACAAGATTTACAACTGCTTGTGCTGAAAGATGTTAACTCAGATGCAGCCCAGTTTATCAAAAATAACCATAAGCTGATTGATGAACTCAAAACTGCTGATATGTCTCAGACGCATGTCACCAAAACTAATGCCTACGAAAAATTTCATATTCCTTTGTTTGTCTTGGCAATTGAATTACAGAATTGTTGGAATGCTATAAGCTATGCATATACACACTCAAATGATGACTTCTGGTATTCTCAAACTAATATTGTGAGTGCCGCATTTGATATTACTATTGCCAGTATACATAGCCGTAACTTGATGAAAGCCAATACGGGTCGATTATTTGCCCTCTCAGATAAAACCGCACTTCAGTTGGGGCCTGAGATCCGCTCAGCCTGGCCAAAAGGCAAACTCGGTGTTGAATTAGTTGGCAGAGTGACAGCCCTTGAGCTGGTCGGCTGTGCCGCCGGATTATTAACAGCCGGAGTAATGGTCTGGGATATGATCCGTCTGTTTGGTAAAAACGACAATGATGCCGCTTGGGGCACCGCCTTAATGGCGGTCGGTGTGGTGTTCGGCTCAGTGGCAGGTATCTTTTTTTCCTCCACTTGGAGCTTTCTAGGCATGGGGCCGATCGGCTGGATCTCACTGCTTGTTATCGGGGCCGGATTTTTGATTACCTATCTGTTTACCGACGGGCCGTTGGAAGCATGGATTAAAAACGGCCCCTTCGGTGAAGACCCGGCAACCGGAAAAGATGACTATGCCTTTTTAACCCAGCAGCCGGAAGAGGCTTATAAACAGTTACTCAGCCTGTTTGTCTCTCTGCGTATTCAGGTTGACCCGATTGAGGCAGCACCATTTACTGCCACCGAGCGACACGCCTATAAAACTGCGGGGGTCACCCACTGTGTCCGAGTGAAATCCAATGTTGCTCAACTATTCAATATTAAGGATGGGAATATCAAGTTCAAGGTAAAATTCCGTCAGGTGTTAGAACAAGTCAGTGAAAGTCTCGATGAAATAGAAGCCAGAGAACGTATGAAACGGACCTTCGGTGCTGAAACAGCCGAGAAATACCGTGCACCGATGTGGCGGGTGATCAAACATCAACCGATTCAGGCATCGAAAACCATCAAGACCCCAGAAGAGCGAATCTATCTGTTGAAAAACACCTATGCAGACAGAGCCAGTGAAGTTGCTTATCGGACCACGATACGTTACCAACGCAATATTCAGGTACTGGCTCAGGTAAAAGTCAAAGATATGCCCTTCCCCCAGCCACCACTGGATGAATTTAAGCAAACCCAACAACATTTGAAAGAGGGTAAAATTAGCGTTGAGGTTGCTGATTTTGATGACGGGCAACCGGTTGGATTGTGGGAAAATCTGTTTAATAACCCGAAAAGCCACCCGGTAAACTATTACTGGGCCGACTCCCGTGAGCGGGAATATCAGTTTACCGCAGCCGATAAACAGACAGAGAGTGAATCACAATCGGAGACTCACGCCGATTCTCAAGCACAATTACAGCAAGGGTAACCATCCATGAGTGAAACCGTCTACCAGCAACATGCTTATCGCAGTGATCAGGTACCAGCACAGCCAGCTCGCCCCGAAAAAACACTCGCCCAGCGCTTACTGTCTGCCGGGCAGCGAATGTTACCTTGGACTCGACCAACCCAAACCGTCAGTACCCGTACAGCACAGGTCTCGCCCAGTCAGTGGCAAAAGATGAAGGAGACTGCCCCAAATAAGGAATGTTTTTGGAACGAACATACATTAGAAGGCATAACCGGTAATATTTGGGTACGGGTATATTTAGTTTTCTCAGGATTGGCTAAAGTTACTATCTTGTACCTTACACCTATAGCAATTTTCAGTGTGTTTCTTACATCGTTTATTGCTGGTGGAGTCGATGGAATGATAAGGTTTCTCACAGGATATTTTTTATATGTAATCATTCCTTGTTCCATTATTTGGGGCCAATTCGAACTCTATAACCGCGGTTATTGGAAACCCAAATTACTCAGTAAATTACTTGATGCCCGGAAAATATTTGAACTCAACCGCCGCACCGGTATGGTGACTCTGTATAAACGGGGCGGCAGAGTCCGCTATTCGTATCCCTTTATTGAGTTTGACTGCATTCTCGCTACCACGCCCAGCCAGCAGGGTTTAGTCAATTATTCACTGTTACTGGCGCACCGCTATAGTGGCTCGATGCACGGTGTTCCCATCGGAACGCTGGTGACGCCGCATGAAACCGTCGCTGAATATTACCGGCTGTGGAATATGATTCAGCAATATATGGATGTCACTCACCCCCTACCGGATATTCTGCTTCTGGAAGAAGCGCGCCCCAAAGACCCGACCACGGCTGCCTACGACCAACAAACCGGCCGGAACCCACGCTACTGGCGGGATATGTCTGACGACGCCTACGCAGAGGCGATCACACAAATTGAGGCCAAACAGAGCCAGATGCCGGAAACCGGCCCTGAACTGGATATTTTTGCCAAAGCATAACGGAATAAGGAGAGACGAACGTCTCTCCTTATGGATTTCTAAACGGGGGAGCCGTTCACTGCTCCCCTACTTTCATCGCAATTCAATCTCTTCTACGTCTTCTTTAATCAAATTCATTTCATCAAAGGTAATCAGATTATTGAGAAATAACAGCACTTCACGCAATTCGTGTTGGTCAACGGAAGGTGCCGTATTGGTGACGAGAAAATCAATCAGATAACCGCGAGCGGTCAGGTGTAGATCATAATTAGGTTGTGAGTTCAGCATTGTAGCCTCCTGTAGTTTGTCGAAAATCACCACCGGAGGTCCGAATCTCAGAGGTGGTGAACTGGGAGGGTTCGAACTACCGCACCACAGGTTGCAGCCTGACTGAGTCAGCCCAACCCAGCTCACCATTATAGGAGTGAGTAGAGGCTACACACAAAGGCTCATCTGTACAAGATAAGGCAGTCTGTGCATCTGTGGTTGAAACGGGGTTCGAATCCCGACACCGGTTTTATCGGTGCGAATTCAGGGTAAGCAGTGTCTGGTTTGTTGGCGAGGCGCGCTAAAATAAAGCGCGTGTGACAAAGCAAAATCCCATACTTTGTTCACACTCGGTTCATCATTATTTTGCGAGTAATTTCACAGAGTTGGCGAGGAACAAGCCGTTCATCAGGATTCATATCTGGATTAAGGTATAATTTATTCGGCTCAATTGAGTTTATAAAAACAATTAAAATGAAATGTATATTGAGTCAATATCGGCTCAGTCAATAACTCGCAATTGGAATATTAAGCCGATTCTCAGATATGATGACAGCAAGGGTAACCATCCATGAGTGAAACCGTCTACCAGCAACATGCTTATCGCAGTGATCAGGTACCAGCGCAGCCAGCTCGCCCCGAAAAAACACTCGCCCAGCGCTTACTGTCTGCCGGGCAGCGAATGTTGCCCTGGACTCGGCCAACCCAAACCGTCAGTACCCGTACAGCACAGGTCTCGCCCAGTCAGTGGCAAAAGATGAAGGAGACTGCCCCAAATAAGGAATGTTTTTGGAACGAACATATTTTAGAAGGCATAACCGGTAATATTTGGGTACGGGTATATTTGGTTTTTTCTGGGTTAGGGAAGGTGATGATATTATTTTTCACTCCAATATTTATTTTTACCTTATTAATAACTTCTTTAATTACAGCAGGGGGATTTGGCATCTCCGATTGGGTCGAGGTACTCAGTGATTATTTCTTGTATATAATCCTCCCGACTGGAATTATCTGGGGCCAATTCGAACTCTATAACCGCGGTTATTGGAAACCCAAATTACTCAGTAAATTACTTGATGCTCGGAAAATATTTGAACTCAACCGCCGCACCGGTATGGTGACGTTGTATAAACGGGGCGGCAGAGTCCGCTATTCGTATCCCTTTATTGAGTTTGACTGCATTCTTGCTACCACGCCCAGCCAGCAGGGTTTAGTCAATTACTCGTTGTTATTGGCACACCGCTATAGTGGCTCGATGCACGGTGTCCCCATCGGAACGCTGGTGACGCCGCATGAAACCGTTGCCGAGTATTACCGCCTGTGGAATATGATTCAGCAATATATGGATGTTACTCAACCCCTACCGGATATTCTGCTTCTGGAAGAAGCCCGTCCCAAAGACCCGACCACGGCTGCCTACGACCAACAAACCGGCCGTGACCCACGCTACTGGCGGGATATGTCTGATGACGATTACGCAGAGGCGATCACGCAAATTGAGGCCAAACAGAGCCAGATGCCGGAAACCGGCCCTGAACTGGATATTTTTGCCAAAGCATAACGGAATAAGGAGAGACAAACGTCTCTCCTTATGGATTTCTAAACGGGGGAGCAGTGCACTGCCCCCCTATTTTCATCTCAATTCAATCCCTTCGACGTCTTCTTTAATCAAATTCATCTCATCAAAGGTAATCAGATTATTGAGAAATAACAGCACTTCACGCAGTTCATTTTGGTTAACGAAAGGTGCGGTATTCATGGCGAGAAAATCAATCAGATAACCGCGAGCGGTCAGGTGTAGATCATAATTAGGTTGTGAGTTTGACATAAGTAACTCCCTGAGTAGGTAAATGAATATCACCAATCAAAGGTTCCTAATCTTCGAGTGGTGAACTGAACGAGGTTAGGAACTACCGCACTCAAGGAAACGGCCTGACCGAAATCAGCCTGTCCAGTCCACCATAATTTAGGTGTGCAAGACTGCATATAGTAAAGTCTGTATATACCGACGTCTATATGTCTTGAGTTTTTACGCAGGGTTCCTAATCCCGACACCGTTTTTATCGGTGCGAATTCAGGGTAAGCAGTGTCAGGTTTGTTGGCGAGGTACAAGAAAATAAAGCGCGTGTGATAGAGCAAAATCCCATACTTTCTTCACACTCTGTTCATCATAATTTTGCGAGTCATTTCACAGTGTTCGCTATCCCTATAAAAATGGGATCCCTATTCAGGAAAAGAGTTTTCCTTCTCATTTGTCAGTCATATTTTGGTTTTCATCAAGATTCATATTCACGCTTCGTTATAATAACGGCTTGTTTTGTTGCCGCTCACAGTCGGCTGTTGTCATTTGTTCATGAACAACAATGTCAGGTAAAAACTATGGGGACTTTGAACTTCCGTCTTGTCAGTGGTGTCGGTGAAGCGTTGGTGGTTCGTGACTATCAGGGACATGAATCGGTTTCTGATTCACACGATGCACAGGGCAACCCGGTCTATGGCTTTCGCTACCACATCGAGCTGGCCAGCCGCGATTCAAGCATCAGTGCCGAGCAACTGGTCGATACGACCGCTGTCTTAGAAGTCATCCGCGATGGTGAAGTCGTACAACAAGTCCATGGTATTGTGCGCAGCTTCAGCCGGGGGGATACCGGCCATCATCACACCTATTACTCCCTGACACTGGTGCCCGCCCTTGAGCGACTGTCCCTGCGCCACAACAGCCGGATTTTCCAACATAAAACCGTCCCAGAGATTCTGGCCATTCTCCTTGATGAAATGCACATCACCGACTACGCCTTTTCCGTCAAACGGGAATGTGCACCGCGGGAGTTCTGCGTTCAGTATCGGGAGACCGATTTAGCATTCTTCCATCGGTTGGCGGCTGAAGAAGGGTTGATGTACACCTTCAGCCATGAGTCCGAAAAACATACCTTAATCGTCACTGATAACAGTGCCGGATTTACCCAACTGGGCGGCACCGTCCCCTATAACGTACTGTCCGGTGGTGTCGCGGAAACTCCTTATGTTTCTGCCATCAGTGAGACCAAACAATCCGAGGTGACGGAAGTTGCCATGCGGGATTACAGCTTTAAAAAGCCCGACTACAACTTTAAACAGTCCGCCCTTGGCAGTGACATGGCTTACCAACTGCCAGACTACCAACACTACGATGCACCGGGGCGCTATAAAGATGATGCCAGCGGCAAAGCCTTCAGTCAGATTCGCCTCGAATCACTGCGCCGGGCAAGCCACACCGCATCGGGTAAAAGTAACCAAGCCAAGCTTCAGGCCGGTGTGGTATTCACTCTGGCCGACCATCTTGACAGCACCATGAATCGCCCCTGGCTGATTGTCGGGATTGACCATCAGGGCAGTCAGCCCCAAGCACTGGAAGAATCCGGTGGCAGCGGTGCGACCACATACAGCAACCAGTTTGTTGTCATTCCGAATGAAACGCTGTGGCGCATGCAGCCACACCCCAAACCACAAGTGGACGGCCCGATGGTCGCCACCGTAGTCGGGCCGCAAGGCGAAGAAATCTACTGTGATGAACACGGTCGGGTGAAGCTCTCCTTCCCGTGGGACCGTTACAGCAATGAAGATGAGCACAGCTCTTGTTGGGTTCGCGTCGCCCAAGGCTGGGCAGGTGCCCAGTACGGGATGGTCGCCCTCCCCCGTGTCGGCCATGAAGTGATTGTTACTTTCCTCAATGGTGACCCGGACCAGCCGCTGGTGACCGGTCGCACCTATCATGCGACCAACACGCCGCCTTATTCTCTGCCGGATAACAAAACCAAAACTGTCATTCGCACCCAAACCCATCAGGGCACCGGTTTTAACGAATTAAGTTTTGAAGACCAGTCCGGCAGCGAGAAAATTTACCTCCACGCGCAGAAAGACTACGAAGCGCTGGTTGAAAACGACAGCACCACCCAGATTAAACATGACCGCCATCTCACGGTAGAAAACGACCGTTACAGCCATGTGCAGGTCAACGACCACCTGAGCATCGACGGTGAGCAGCGCACCGCCATCAAGCAAAACCTCACCCTTGCAACCGATGCCTCGCTGCACCAGAAAGTCGGCCAGAAAACCATTGTCGATTCAGGCAGCGAAGTGCATCTCAAGGCCGGTAAGGCCGTCGTCCTCGATGCCGGTAATGAAATCACCGTCAAAGTCGGTGGCAGCTTTATCAAAGTCGATGCCGGCGGTGTGCATGTGGTCAGCGGTGCCATCAACCTCAACTCCGGCGGCAGTGCCGGCAGCGGCTCAGGTTACGGCGGACAGCCGGCCACCATGCCGAATATCCTCAAAGCACTGACACCACCGGAAGAGGCGCAGGCACCGTCATTTGCGGCAAGCGAAGTGCAAGCATCACCCCAGCTCATTCCTTATTCACCAAACCTGATTCAGCAGGTTGAAGCGGATATGCTGGCAGGCACGCCAGTCACACCGGTTTGTAAAGTACCGGTTGGTGGGCCGTGTCCGTTTAGTGATTTTGACCCAACAAGTTTTACTCAAAATAACTCGACATCATCAACAAATGACAAGACGCAATCATCGTCAAATAAAATTAAAGAGACAAAACAAGTTAATGAAAAACAATCAGAATTTACGGTATTAGATATACCAGAAGTGATGTCAGGTAAATTGAATTGGCCAAAATCAGCGACCGTGATGAATTTGTGGTTTCAATTAAACGCAAGGGAAATGACCCCCAGTGAAAAAGCAGGAGTTGTTAAGCCTGTCGACTTTCCCAAAGAATATATTAATAAAACATTATTCCCATGGACATGGTTGACTCAATACCCGCAAGTGAAAGAGGCTTTGAGCGAGATGAATAGCCTATTGGATACTTCGAATGCAAAACGGGAACAACGTAAGCATTTAGTTAAGTATATTAAGGATAAACAGCAAGAAATAGTTTTTCCTTACCAATTAGATAATGGCAGTGATCCTGTAGTTCTACACTCATTCTGGCAATTTCAGCTCAAGGGTATTGGGTATGACTTTGGTCAGGTAGATGATCTCTATGGGTCATTAGGAAACTTTGCTATTTATGCGGCAATAACAAAAGCGCTCATCAAAAAAGTAGATGAAAAACATTATCAGGCAACGGTGACTGAAGTTGGTATTTATATGCGCGATACATTTGATTTCATTGGAAGCCAGTATCTGGGGCACTGGAACTTTGAAGGATTGGGCTTAAATCCTCTCGGCGGACTGGCAAATAGATTTAATTTTGAATGGCAGTTACCAGGATGGAATCCTAAATTGGGAATGGCAGAAGCATTTGGTAATCATGATTTTAACCAATACCGAGACAAACATTCGAAGGGTGGAGACTTACTGCTATTTTCTGATGTAAAACGTCTGCCGGTAAATATTGAATTATTATTGGAGATCTCATAATGAGCTTGGGGAGATGGGTTCGACGTTTTTGTCTTATTGTTTTGGTCTTATTAATACTTAAGGTCAGTTTTGATATTTGGGTCACTCCTGATTATAAAGGACAAGACGCTTATGTGAGCAATTCTCCAGATGGTCAATATAAAGCGCTGATAGTACCTACGACCAGCCGAACCGTACTGATTCTTCAACACTTAAAAGACCAAAATAATCTGATAGTGACACCACTTCCAAAAGACTGGGTTGCGAGTCTTTCCGACGATAATTGGACTTGTGATAAAGAGAATGGCTGCACGGCTTACAGAGCCGGATATCAGCCTGAGTTTTCTTTACCGCCTTCATTCTGGTTGCGTTTGCATACATGGCTGACGATTAAGATAAAACATTTAGAGAATCCGCAACTAAAAGAAATAAATCGGGATGAATAATGTCAGTATTGCCATGTTGGTAACAGGCTAGAGCAAAATTATGAGATATGAACAAACATGCTTAATTTAACACACGAATACCACGGTGAGGCAGTCAACTGGTATGCCGTGGTTCGCGGTGATACCGGGCTTGCGCCAGCAGTTTATCAGTGGATTGACGGCCATCAGATTGAGCCGCTTTACCTGATGACAGTCTTAGACAGCTTGCAGGATGAAAGTCCGCTGGTTATTGCCTTGAAATATGGTGGCGGTGATCCGCTGACGGATAAACTGCCCCCGGAGCAGACGATTTACTTTTCTGCCCCGATGAATATGGCCATGGACGATGTGCTTCATCAACTACGCACGCGGATGGTGGTTTACTTTGAAGGCAACACCACCGGCCTGCTCCACTATTATCATCCACAAGTTGCGAGTTATTTGTTCACTCTGGCTGACCGTGAGGATACCTGTGGATGGCTGGGGCTATGCTGCTCTGCCATGGTCTACCGCCAACAACTCAGTGAACCGGCAAATTGGGTTGAAGTCGGTGACGGTCACAGCCAACCGGATCCGGACGTCTGGGTGATGCAGCCAAGTCAGGAACAAGCACTTGAACGCTTACACGAAGACAAAGTCATTGCTGCATGGGCGCAGCAGGCCGATGTCGATGAGATCGACTGGCTTTGTCAGTATCAAGTTACCCGTTTCTGTCAAACCTACGATATTCAGGCAGAGCCGCTGCAAAACCATTTACGTCTGTGGGCACAGCAGAACACCTTTAATTTAGATGACTTCCAACCGGAAGAACAATTCGTGGCGCTCCTGCCGGAGCAAAAAATCGAACGATTAGAACAACGCGTGGCGAGAGGATTATAACTTATGGCTTGTACATGTGATCATAACAAACTGCTGTTGATCGAAGTCACCGGAACCCAACATGAACCCCAGCAAGATTTTGCATTCTATGACCTGACCGATATGACCCAACAATCAGCGCTGGAGGGAAAGAAGTATACCGACAAAGCCCTCGCTGAAACAACGATTTACGGCTGGGACTGGTGCAAAGAAAAAGAAAACCGCAATGTCTGGCTCTCTGTGAAAGCCAGCGACGGCCCGATCATGCTACCGTTGTTCGACAATGTCAGCTATACCCAACGCATTGCCAAAGGCCCGCAGAAATATCAGCTTCATTCATTTATTCCGTTGACCCTATTACCGACATTTAAAGAGCACGCGACTCCTGAAGAGCGCATAGCCCCGCTCCGTGACGGTTACCTCTATATTGCTTATAACGGCAAAATCTGGCGGGAAATCCAAATTTCAGCGACAGATGACGGAAAGCCCTGTTTCAAAGACACTAACCTATTTGCTTATCGGCAAGGCCGAGATAAGCCGGTCAAAACAGAGACGAAACGTGAAGTCACGGGCGAAGCGTTAAAAGAGATTTGGTACCCGGCCAAAGAGAATGGCCGCAAAACCAATATCCGAATGGCCTTCTCCGAAGTGCAATGGAGTGGCGCTCGGATCAACCGCCTGGAAGCAAATCCATCCGAGTTGAATCAGCGGATGGAAAAAATCGAAGAAAATTCAGAGCAGATTCGGGTTATTCGGGCAGAAGCCAAAAAACAAGAAAAGCCATTACCTGAGATGCGAGAAAGAGAGATGGCTATAGAGGTGCTTTTAGGTGAACCTCGTTTGTTTAGTCGTGATCTAGCTGGTAGCTGGCTAAAAAGCTCCTATGAAAGTACAAAGTCTGAAATAGAAAATGCTCGAAAAGATGGCTCTATTGCACTAAGCCAATATAGAAATCGTATTCAAAACACACAAGATGAGCATCTCTATGACATGATGCTTAGGCAAACAGCGCTGAGCGAGATTATTGGCGCAGAGACAAAAGAATCCGTTAAAATTCCATCGTGGAATATCGACTCAGTGAGTGATTATCTGACTGATGCCAAAAAACGGTTTTTAAGAGGCATTGTTCTGACCGATCCTCTGTTTGAACTCCGGCATTTGAGCTATCTAATCAAATCCGGTGTGAGTGAAATTGGGATGTTACTGAAAGATGCTTCAATACAGCCTTATTTTAAAAGTGCCGAGTTGGTTCAGCGGTTTTTTGTCCCCAAAAAATGGGGAAAAACAGAAAATCCATATCACGATTTTATCGATACTCGACATTTCGATAGCAGCCCCGGTGGGCTATTTCGCCGTACCATGCGACTGACGGAGAGAATGTTGTGTTTTAACAATGTACAAACATTGCAAAAACAGTTAGCGAGCCACTTAAAAGCTGAATCACTCGTCACGGTTCTCAAAGATATCACATCTTTAGATGATACGAATGCCGGTGGGGTTTATCCGCTCATAGGAAATGCGATCAGTGCACTAAGTCTACAAATTGGTGCAATTGATACGCTTGGATATGGCGAAGAGGGACATGACAACCCAAATCCAAATCTCCCTCAGCTGGAACAATTACTGAGTAACGACCGCACCCACCCATTACATGAGTTATTGTTTACAGAGAATGGGCAAGTCACGCTTGATGGCGAATACACCCCTCCTAAAGGCAAGAACGATGGTTCAGGTCTTTGTACTGCTGAAAATATAGCTCGCTGGGCTGATAAAAACCTGCTTGTAAAGCCAGACAAAATAGAAGTCGCCGAGTTAAACTCATTATTTCCAAGCGACATTGATACATTCCCGACAGCACGCCGGATCGCGGGGGTCGTCGATGGAATGATGCGAGATTACTTTATTGCTGTTGCCGAAATTATGCGAGGGCTCGCGCATGCCTCAACGTCATCTGTCAATTTCGAAACTGTCTATGTACCGCTTCTTTCAACCCTAAAAAGTATTGGCCCGACAGCACTGGGAAAAATTGAGCTAACTGATATTGATAAGGTTAAAGCTGGTTATCTCGTGATTGGTGTTGAGGGACAAGGACTCAAAATGGGGATAACAGATGCGGATCGAGAGTTTCTTGCCAAACAGAAAGGGCGCAATCCTTTCCGCCGAGTGTATGACTCAAACGGGAAACTCGTCTTAACCACCAATAAAAAAACCGCAGACGCGGCTCTAAAGCAAGTTACCACTGAAACCGCAGAAAGCCCTGCGTTGCATCCCAAGGGAAAATTTAAAGTTGTTGTTGTGCCGGATGAAGCAGATGGTATTGGTGCGATTTATAGTAAACCGGCAACCAAACGTACAATCAAAGATTTTGCAAAAAGTAAAAGTATTGCTGAAGCTTACGAAAAGTTTCGAGTACCACACTTTATGGTGGTTATTGAAGTAATGAATTTACTCATAACTTACAAAAATTTGGATAAAAACATTCAAGAGGGAAAACATATTGCATATGTTGGTATTAACATGTTTAGCGCATTAGCTGATCTTAGTGTAGCCTCAGCACATAGCGCTAACATGTTATTAGGAATGGAGTCAACTTTCACCAAGGCAGTTAATACTCCATTATTTAATTTTACCGATGATGCAGCCATTTTTCTAAAAGAAGCTGGTTTAAAGACCATCTATTCTCGATTATTTGTTGCTAGTACTGCTGCTGGATTATTAACTGCAGGCATTGCGATTTATGACTCTTTTCAGCTGTGGGATAAACATGATGATGATGCAGCCACTGCGATGATGGCTGTCGGAGTTGGGACGGCAATGGCCGCAATTGGTGCTATTGCGGCAGAAGGGACATTTTTATCAGCACTAGGCCCATGGGGGATCGCAATCGCGGTGATTGGCGGTATTTTCTACATGTTCCTTATCGATACACCTTATGAGACTTGGTTAAAAAACGGCCCTTTTAGCACAGATCCGGACAATGACTATGCCCACCTCCAAGATCCGGAGACCGCATTCCAGCGTTTACTCGGGCTATTAATTCGCTTTGAAGTGAATCTGTATGAGATTCAGAAGCAAGTTCGACTCTCAGAGCAAGAGAAGGCCGAATGGCAGCAGGCCGGTGTCACCCATATATTATGGGTTCGCTCTAATCTTGGCCAACTACTTAATCAGGAGAAAGAAACGTCTTTAATGTATGTCCGGCAAGCCATTATGGAGCACAAAAGCCATTTGGTGGATACTGCGAGTCGCACCGAATATGTCTACACGCATACCTTAATCGACATTGATAAACACAATACGCAACCGATGAAGCGTGAATCAACGGCTGACGGGGATTTATATGGCTATCAATTCAGCAAGTCCGTCCCCAAAGATAGAACTGACAATGGTTTTTTATACTCTAAACGAGATATTTATCGTTATGAGCCGGGGTTCCTTGCCCGGGCGCAGTTTGTGATTAATGACGTTACATTCCCGACACCGGCATTAGACGATTCAGCGTCCTCTCCCAAACCGGGACATGGTTTATTGCCGACTTTCAAAATGGATGAAGATGAAGATAAAGCCTGGCTGCGCTACCAGTTACCGGAAGTAAAAGAGGAATCACAATGAGTTACCAGCCCACAGCCTATAATAGTCAAACATTTACACCTCAGCCGAGCATGAATGAGACACAAAATTGGTCAGAAAGAATACACAAACGGGGAGAGATTTTCCCTTTTTCTCAAGTCAATGATTGTATCGCTACGTCTGCGGTTAGAGATCAAGAACCGTCTATTGTTGGTAATAGTAATAGAAAAAGCAATTTTTACTGGAATAATCAACGATTACAACCATATACATTTGTTAAGTGGATAAGTTTTTATATACTTGTTGCAAGTATCGCTAAACTTGCTCTTATCGTTGCTTACCCATTTTTTCTTATTCTATCTTTAATTGTATATATAAAGCAGTCTACGCCAGATGGAGCAATAGAATTGCTAACTACGATGACATGGTATATTGCTTTTCCATCAATTATTGTATATTTCCCTGTTTTGTGGGTTAACAGATGTAAGCCTAAATTTGATTATTCTCATATATCTCTTTTTGCCCGTAAAAAATATTGCCTCAACCGGGAAACCGGTATGGTGACCCTATATGGTGAACACAATCGCAAGATTTTTAGTCATCCATTTATCGAGTTTGACTGTATTCTTGCCAGCAACCCGAACCATCAAGGCCTGTTGAGCTATCGGCTAATGCTAGTCCATCGTTATAGTGATTACGCTCAAGGTGTTAATATCGGCTCCTTGGTTGGCGTCAATGCCCCATTAGCAGAATACAGGCGTCTATGGAATATGATTCAGCAATATATGGATGTCAGCAAACCGCTGCCGGATATCCCGATGTTAGAGCAGTTTCGTGAATTAGACCCGACCACCGCCGCCTACGATCAACAACATCAACGCAATCCCAATTACTGGCGCAGTATGTCAGATGAGGAATTCGATAAAACGTTGACCGAAATGGCTCGCAATCAGCGAGAGCAGAATATCCCCCCTACTGGCCCCGAAATTGATATTTTTGCCAAAGCATAACGGAATAAGGAGAGACGAATGTCTCTCCTTCACTCCTTATTTGAATGACCTAGCACCCTTTCAAAAATCTGACTCATAATTTTGCGAGTAATTTCACACCGTGTTGTTTTATAGACAAATTCATCGAGATTCATATTTGGATTGCGTTATAATTAAAACCACTCAAATGAGTTCACTTTCAATGTTAATATGAAATAACACTTCATTCCAAAACTGAAGACGCCAGACTTTCTCTGGACCATTAATGACCAGATTTAAAAAGAGTAATTGAATGCGTTACCAACCCACCGCCTACAATAGCCAAACATTTACCCCTCAGCCGCAGCCGGAAAAATCGCGGGGATTAATGGAAAAAATGCGCAAACGGGGGCAGGTATTTCCTTTTTCGGATGCCAATAACAGTATTGCAACTCAAGCACTAAGTGGGCTGTCACCTTCAATGCTTAATCAGGAAACAATTGAAGACGAGCTATTTTGGACACATCACCAAATGCAACCGTCAACTTTTGTGTTTTGGGCTCAGATATACATTTTTTTCTCAGTTATGGCTAAGGCGGTATTATATTTTATATATCCATTGTTATGCGCATTGACGCTATTAATGGCTTTTGGTGATGCTGGTTTTTATATGGCAATTCAAACCGTTTTTAGCATAACACTATATGTTGCTCTTCCTGCCGGTATTATTTATTCGCCTGTGTTTTTTATTAATCGTTTTGATCCAGACTTTGATGGAAACAAAATGGAAAGGTTATTGACTCGCAAAAAGTATTGCCTGAACCGCGAAACAGGTATGGTCACTCTCTACGGTGCAGGTAACCGTAAAATCTTTACCCATCCATTTATTGAGTTCGACTGTATTCTTGCCAGTAACCCTAATCATCAGGGGTTGCTCTCTTATCGCTTAATGCTGGTGCATCGTTACAGTAACTACAAGCATGGCGTCAATATCGGATCTCTGGTCGGGGTCAATGCGCCCGTTGCCGAGTATCACCGCCTATGGAATATGATCCAGCAATATATGGATGTCAGCAAACCGCTGCCGGATATCCCGATGTTAGAGCCGTTCCGCCACCTTGACCCGACCACAGCCGAGTATGACCAACAGACCGATCGCGACCCGCACTACTGGCGGCAGATGAGTGATGAGGCGTTCGAAGCTCAACTCACAAAAATAGCCAAAGCGCAGGAGCAAAATAATATCCCACCAACCGGCCCTGAACTGGATATTTTTGCCAAAGCATAACGGAATAAGGAGAGACGAATGTCTCTCCTTCACTCCTTATTTGAATGACCTAGCACCCTTTCAAAAATCTGACTCATAATTTTGCGAGTAATTTCACACCGTGCTGTTTTATAGGCAAACTCATCGAGATTCATATTTAGATTGCGTTATAATTAAAATCATTCAGATGAGTTCACTTTCAATATTAATATGAAATAACACTTCATTCCAAAACTGAAGACGCCAGACTTTCTCTGGATCATCAATGACCAGATTTAAAAAGAGTAATTGAATGAGTTACCAACCCGCCGCCTATAACAGCAAGCAGTTTCACCCGCAGCCGCAGCCGGAAAAATCGCGGGGGTTAATGGAAAAGATACGTAAACGGGGGCAGGTATTTCCTTTTTCTGATACCAACACCAGTATTGCCACAACTGCGCTTAAAGATCAGCCGCCGTCAATCTTCAATGAAGATGGCGCTGAGGACGATCTATTTTGGACGCATGAAAAAATACAGCCCTATACTTTTATCGCATGGGCTGGATTTTATTTATTTCTGGTAATGATGGCAAAAGTTGTCTTATATATAATTTATCCATTGGCATGTGCATTAATGTTAATCCCCGCTTTTGGTGAAGCAGGGCCTAGCGTGGCCCTTCAAGGTGTTTGGACTTTTACCTTATATGCTGCATTACCTGCGATTATTATCTATTTACCCGTATTTATTATTAACCGTATCAACCCAAACATTAACAAAGATCAGATTGAACGTTGGGTTGCCCGTAAAAAGTATTGCCTGAATCGCGAAACGGGCATGGTTATGCTCTACGGTGCAGGTAACCGTAAAATCTTTACCCATCCATTTATCGAGTTTGACTGTATTCTTGCCAGTAACCCCAATCATCAGGGGCTGCTCTCTTATCGCTTAATGCTGGTGCATCGTTACAGTAACTACAAGCATGGCGTCAATATCGGCTCTCTGGTCGGGGTCAATGCGCCCGTTGCCGAGTATCACCGCCTATGGAATATGATCCAGCAATATATGGATGTCAGCAAACCGCTGCCGGATATCCCGATGTTAGAGCCGTTCCGCCACCTTGACCCGACCACAGCCGAGTATGACCAACAAACCAATCGCGACCCGCGCTACTGGCGGCAGATGAGCGATGAGGCGTTCGAAGCTCAACTCACAAAAATAGCCAAAGCGCAGGAGCAAAATAATATCCCTGCCAGTGGCCCGATACTGGATATTTTTGCCAAAGCATAACGGAATAAAGAGAGACGAATGTCTCTCCTTCACTCCTTATTTGAAGGACATAGCACCCTTTCAAAAATCTGACTCATAATTTTGCGAGTAATTTCACACCGTGCTGTTTTATAGACAAATTCATCGAGATTCATATTTGGATTGCGTTATAATCAAAATCACTCAAATGAGTTTACTTTCAATATCAATGTGAAATACCACTTCATTCCAAAACTGAAGATGCCAGACTTTCTCTGGACCATTAATGACCAGATTTAAAAAAGAGTAATTGAATGAGTTACCAACCCACGGCCTACAATAGCCAAACATTTACCCCTCAGCCGAATCCGAGAGAAAAACAAAGCTGGTCCGAAAGAATGCACAAACGGGGAGAAGTGTTTCCATTTTCTCAAGTCAATGATTGTATCGCCACGAGTGCTGTCAGAACTCCCAAGCCCTCGGTACTCAATAGTGAGGTCGGTGTCGATGATTTTTGGACACACCAACAAATGCAACCATATACATTTGTTCGCTGGGCTGGCATTTATATGTTCCTTGCGGGATTAGCTAAATTTGTATTAATGTTTATCTATCCAATGGCAGTACTGGCTACTATTGCGATGTTAATATACGGTGAAGCAGACCCAAAAGGTATACTCTATTTTTTTATAGAGACGACAATATATTTAGCAGTAATACCTCTATTATTATATAGCCCTATACTGTGGATTAATTGGCGCAACCCCAAAGTCGATAAAACAAACCTCTCTTTATTTGCCCGTAAAAAACATTGTCTTAATCGGGAAACCGGTATGGTGACCCTATATGGTGAACACAATCGCAAGATTTTTAGTCATCCATTTATCGAGTTTGATTGCATTCTTGCCAGCAACCCAAACCATCAAGGCCTGTTGAGCTACCGACTGATGTTAGTCCATCGTTATAGTGATTACGCCCAAGGTGTTAATATCGGCTCCTTGGTTGGCGTCAATGCCCCATTAGCAGAATACAGGCGTCTATGGAATATGATTCAGCAATATATGGATGTCAGCAAACCGCTGCCGGATATCCCGATGTTAGAGCAGTTTCGTGAATTAGACCCGACCACCGCCGCCTACGATCAACAACATCAACGCAATCCCAATTACTGGCGCAGTATGTCAGATGAGGAATTCGATAAAACGTTGACCGAAATGGCTCGCAATCAGCGAGAGCAGAATATCCCCCCTACTGGCCCCGAAATTGATATTTTTGCCAAAGCATAACGGAATAAGGAGAGACGAATGTCTCTCCTTCACTCCTTATTTGAATGACATAGCACCCTTTCAAAAATCTGACTCATAATTTTGCGAGTAATTTCACACCGTGCTGTTTTATAGACAAATTCATCGAGATTCATATTTGGATTGCGTTATAATCAAAATCACTCAAATGAGTTTACTTTCAATATCAATGTGAAATACCACTTCATTCCAAAACTGAAGATGCCAGACTTTCTCTGGACCATTAATGACCAGATTTAAAAAAGAGTAATTGAATGAGTTACCAACCCACCGCCTATAACAGCAAGCAGTTTCACCCGCAGCCGCAGCCGGAAAAATCGCGGGGGTTAATGGAGAAGATACGTAAACGGGGGCAGGTATTTCCTTTTTCTGATACCAACACCAGTATTGCCACAACTGCGCTTAAAGATCAGCCCCCGTCAATCCTCAATGAAGATGGCGCTGAGGACGATCTATTTTGGACGCATGAAAAGGTTCAACCCTATACATTTTTTGTATGGGCTGGATTTTATTTATTTCTGGTAACGATGGCAAAAGTTGTCTTATATGTTCTATATCCATTGTTGTGTGTATTGATGTTAATCCCCGCTTTTGGTGAAGCAGGACCTAGCGTGGCCCTTCAAGGTGTTTGGACTTTTACCTTATATGTAGCATTACCAGCAGTGATTATCTATTTACCCGTATTTATTATTAACCGTATCGACCCAAAGATGACCAAAGCTCAGCTTGAGCGTTGGGTTGCCCGTAAAAAGTATTGCCTGAACCGCGAAACGGGCATGGTCACTCTCTACGGTGCAGGTAACCGTAAAATCTTTACCCATCCATTTATTGAGTTCGACTGTATTCTTGCCAGTAACCCCAATCATCAGGGGCTGCTCTCTTATCGCTTAATGCTGGTGCATCGTTACAGTAACTACAAGCATGGCGTCAATATCGGATCTCTGGTCGGGGTCAATGCGCCCGTTGCCGAGTATCACCGCCTATGGAATATGATCCAGCAATATATGGATGTCAGCAAACCGCTGCCGGATATCCCAATGTTAGAGCCGTTCCGCCACCTTGACCCGACCACAGCCGAGTATGACCAACAGACCAATCGCGACCCGCGCTACTGGCGGCAGATGAGTGATGAGGTGTTCGAAGCTCAACTCACAAAAATAGCCAAAGCGCAGGAGCAAAATAATATCCCTGCCAGTGGCCCGATACTGGATATTTTTGCCGAAGCATAACGAAATAAGGAGAGACGAATGTCTCTCCTTCACTCCTTATTTGAATGACATAGCACCCTTTCAAAAATCTGACTCATAATTTTGCGAGTAATTTCACACCGTGTTGTTTTATAGACAAATTCATCGAGATTCATATTTGGATTGCGTTATAATCAAAATCACTCAAATGAGTTTACTTTCAATATCAATGTGAAATACCACTTCATTCCAAAACTGAAGATGCCAGACTTTCTCTGGACCATTAATGACCAGATTTAAAAAAGAGTAATTGAATGAGTTACCAACCCACCGCCTATAACAGCAAGCAGTTTCACCCGCAGCCGCAGCCGGAAAAATCGCGGGGGTTAATGGAGAAGGTACGTAAACGGGGGCAGGTATTTCCTTTTTCTGATACCAACACCAGTATTGCCACAACTGCGCTTAAAGATCAGCCCCCGTCAATCCTCAATGAAGAGGGTGCTGAAAATGATCTGTTTTGGACGCATAAAAAGGTACAGCCCTATACTTTTGTTGCATGGGCAGGCTTTTATTTATTCCTTGTAACAATGGCAAAGGTTGTCTTATATGTGATTTATCCATTGCAATTATTTTTATCCGTTTGTATTTGGATATTTGGTGATCACGGAGTTCAAGGGGCATTTACATACTTTTTAACGACAACTATCTATATCGCACTTCCTGCATTGATTATTTATACACCAATTTTTATTATTAATCGTATCAACCCAAGCATTAACAAAGATCAGATTGAACGTTGGTTTGCTCGCAAAAAGTATTGCCTGAATCGCGAAACGGGCATGGTCACTCTCTACGGTGCAGGTAACCGTAAAATCTTTACCCATCCATTTATCGAGTTTGACTGTATTCTTGCCAGTAACCCCAATCATCAGGGGTTGCTCTCTTATCGCTTAATGCTGGTGCATCGTTACAGTAACTACAAGCATGGCGTCAATATCGGCTCTCTGGTCGGGGTCAATGCGCCCGTTGCCGAGTATCACCGCCTATGGAATATGATCCAGCAATATATGGATGTCAGCAAACCACTGCCGGATATCCCGATGTTAGAGCCGTTCCGCCACCTTGACCCGACCACAGCCGAGTATGACCAACAAACCAATCGCGACCCGCGCTACTGGCGGCAGATGAGTGATGAGGCGTTCGAAGCTCAACTCACAAAAATAGCCAAAGCGCAGGAGCAAAATAATATCCCTGCCAGTGGCCCGATACTGGATATTTTTGCCAAAGCATAACGGAATAAGGAGAGACGAATGTCTCTCCTTCACTCCTTATTTGAATGACCTAGCACCCTTTCAAAAATCTGACTCATAATTTTGCGAGTAATTTCACACCGTGCTGTTTTATAGGCAAACTCATCGAGATTCATATTTAGATTGCGTTATAATTAAAATCATTCAGATGAGTTCACTTTCAATATTAATATGAAATAACACTTCATTCCAAAACTGAAGACGCCAGACTTTCTCTGGATCATCAATGACCAGATTTAAAAAGAGTAATTGAATGAGTTACCAACCCACCGCCTATAACAGCAAGCAGTTTCACCCGCAGCCGCAGCCGGAAAAATCGCGGGGGTTAATGGAGAAGATACGTAAACGGGGGCAGGTATTTCCTTTTTCTGATACCAACACCAGTATTGCCACAACTGCGCTTAAAGATCAGCCCCCGTCAATCCTCAATGAAGAGGGTGCTGAAAATGATCTGTTTTGGACGCATAAAAAGGTTCAACCCTATACATTTTTTGTATGGGCTGGATTTTATTTATTTCTGGTAACAATGGCAAAAGTTGTCTTATATGCATTTTATCCATTGGCATGTCTATTAACGTTAATCCCCGCTTTTGGTGAAGCAGGGCCTAGCGTGGCTCTCCAAGCTGTTTGGAATTTAACATTATATGTAGCATTACCAGCCGTGATTATCTATTTACCCGTATTTATTATTAACCGTATCGACCCGAAGATGACCAAAGCTCAGCTTGAACGTTGGGTTGCCCGTAAAAAATATTGCCTGAACCGCGAAACAGGTATGGTCACTCTCTACGGTGCGGGTAACCGTAAAATCTTTACCCACCCATTGATCGAGTTTGACTGTATTCTTGCCAGCAACCCCAATCATCAGGGGCTGCTCTCTTATCGCTTAATGCTGGTGCATCGTTACAGTAACTACAAGCATGGCGTCAATATCGGCTCTCTGGTCGGGGTCAATGCGCCCGTTGCCGAGTATCACCGCCTATGGAATATGATCCAGCAATATATGGATGTCAGCAAACCGCTGCCGGATATCCCGATGTTAGAGCCGTTCCGCCACCTTGACCCGACCACAGCCGAGTATGACCAACAAACCAATCGCGACCCGCGCTACTGGCGGCAGATGAGTGATGAGGCGTTCGAAGCTCAACTCACAAAAATAGCCAAAGCGCAGGAGCAAAATAATATCCCTGCCAGTGGCCCGATACTGGATATTTTTGCCGAAGCATAACGGAATAAGGAGAGACGAATGTCTCTCCTTGTGGATTTCTAAACGGGGGAGCAGTTCACTGCTCCCCTATTTTCATCTCAATTCAATCCCTTCCGCGTCTTCCTTCATTAAATTCATCTCATCAAACGTAATCAGATTATTGAGAAATAACAGTACTTCACGCAGTTCATTTTGGTTAACGGAAGGTGCGGTATTCATGGCGAGAAAATCAATCAGATAACCGCGAGCAGTCAGGTGTAGATCATAATTAGGTTGTGAATTAGACATCGTAACCTCTTTGGTGTTAATGAGAAAATACAGCCACACTGAAGGTTCCAATCTCCATGGGTGGCAAGCTGAACAAGGTTTGGAACTACCGTTAACACCAAACGGTCAACACAAGGTTGCCTTGTCAGCTCACCATAATAGGAGTGAGCCAAGGCTACACATAAACATGAAGTAGCACAAGGCGATGGTTTATGCGTTTGGTGTTATTACTCGGTGTTCCAATCCCGACACCGTTTTTATCGGTGCGAATTCAGGGTAAGCAGTGTCGGGTTTGTTGGCGAGGCGCGCTAAAATAAAGCGCGTGTGATAGAGCAAAATCCCATACTTTGTTCACACTCGGTTCGTCATAATTTTGCGAGTAATTTCACAGTGTTGTCGAGGAACAAGCAGTTCATCAGGATTCATATCTGGATTAAGGTATAATCTCCGTTCACTCAAATGAGTTTATTAGAATCATTAAAATGAAGCTTAAATCAACGTCGGCTCTGTACAATGACGCACCATCAGTTTGAGTGGTTTCAGAAACACTTGCCTATGTATAGTCAAGCGATGAGCTCAGGGAAAAAGTTCAGGACGAACTTTTTAGCTTTTCATGAGCAGGATGCGAATAAAAGCGCCCCTGATAGCCGACACTGAAGCTGAACAATCGGCCTTTTGGGATACTTTTGGGGCCAAGCCAAAAGTATCTGATGCGCAGACGCGGCAGTGACTGAGATCGAAAACATTCAGCGCATCATACAATGCTCGAAAACAGAAACGAGAAAAGACAAAGGTTATTTCTGGAACAAAACCACCTACAACCCGTGGAAAGAACAAAGCTGGACACTTTAAAGCATGAAGATCAATAAGCGACTGATTTACAAAACACTCTTTACCCTAATTGGCATTATCATCTTAGCCGTAGGTGGCTTTATGGCCTACCTGATGATTCCTTCCGGCTTTCAATCCCGCCAAGCGGAAGGCCCCAAGGTATTGACGGAACTGCTGAAAATGGCTGAAGAAAGTCAGCCATTTAACCCTGACCCGTATATCTCCAGCACCTATCGCCCCGGAGATCCGCTGTATGAGCCCGTACTGGCAATTCAACGTGATCGCTGGGATATAGCAAAAAAACTCCTGCAACCCTTAGTTGAACAAGGCAATGCTGATGCAATGTATTGGCTGGCTCATATCTCTGGGGGCAGTATCTACGCAGGTGAAGAAATTGCTCGTCTATTCCGGAAATCCGCTGAATTGGGCAACCCTTATGCAGCTCTTCGTTTGGATGTCAGCAGTGAAGATTGCAGCCTTTATCTTCGCGGCTACTGCGACCCGAAATGGGGAAAACTTGGGAGAAAATTGCTTCAAGAGCAGGCAGCTCAAGGCGATAAAAAAGCGGAATATTACCTGCTTCAGTATGATGAAAACAGCTCAGAAGAGGTGCATAAAGAGCTGGAACGACTAGTTACTGAAAATGCCAAGAATCATTATTATCAGCCATTAATGAGATTAATCTATGACTATACCAGCAGATCATACCTACCATTTTTAGAAAAAAATGAACCATTATCTTTGGAGAACAAAAAATTAATAATAAAATTATCAAAGTTAGCTGCAAACAATAACTTCCTCCCATTGGTGAATAACACTATATATAGCAATGTGGATTTAATCTCTCATTCTTATATGTCAAAACTAGTTAAGCACACTATATATAACTATAGTAATTTATATGTATGTAGAAATTACTATTCTGATATAGATAACAGTGACAGAGATAATATAATTATGGGAGCAGCATGTTCAATTGTTGATGATACATTGCAAAATGAAACGGATAACATGACAATATATAACTATTCTATAAATAACAATAACATCAAACCATTGACGAAAGATGAATTAACAAAGGCTCAATCGATAGCAGAAGAAATTATTAAAAACATGACTCCTGCCATTTATATCGACGAAATGAACACAAGACCATAAAAACTACAAAAAGAGGGATCAGCAATCTGATCCCTCTTTATATTCCTTAAATCCCTTCGACCTCTTCTTTAATCAAATTTAGCTCATCAAACGTAATCAGATTATTGAGAAATAACAGAATCTCACGCAGTTCATTTTGATCAACGGAAGGTGCGGTACTGGCAGCAAGAAAATCAATCAGATAACCGCGAGCGGTCAGATGTAAGTCGATATTTAGAGGTTTAGACATAAATAAACTCTTGATGTGAAATGGTTAAAAATTATCACCACTCAGAGGTTCCTAATCAATGGGCGGTGAACTGGACAAGGTTAGGAACTACCGCCACATCAAAACGGCCAGCATAGCTGCCTATGCCCAGCTCACCATAATAAGAGTGAGGTAAGGCTACACACAAACATCAGTCGTAACAAGACTGAACGAGTGTGTTTGATGCATGGTTGCGGGGTTCCTAATCCCGACACCGGTTTTATCGGTGCGAATTCAGGGTAAGCAGTGTCGGGTTTGTTGGCGAGGCGCGCTAAAATAAAGCGCGTGTGACAAAGCAAAATCCCATACTTTGCTCACACTCAGTTCATCATTATTTTGCGAGTAATTTCACAGTGTTGTCGAGGAACAAGCCGTTCATCAGGATTCATATCTGGATTAAGGTATAATCTCCATTAACTCAAATGAGTTTATTAGAATCATTAAAATGAAGCTCAAATCAACGTCGGCTCTGTACAATGACGCACCATCAGTTTGAGTGGTTTCAGAAACACTTGCCTATGTATAGTCAAGCGATGAACTCAGGGAAAAAGTTCAGGACGAACTTTTTAGCTTTTCATGAGCAGGATGCGAATAAAAGCGCCCCTGATAATATGCTCTGAAGCTGATACAGGCCTTTTGGGATACTTTTGGGGCCAAGCCAAAAGTATCTGATGCGCAGACGCGGCAGTGACTGAGATCGAAAATATTCAGCGCATCATACAATGCTCCAAAACAGAGACGAGAAAAGACAAAGGTTATTTGTGGAACAAAACCACCTACAACCCGTGGAAAGAACAAAGCTGGACACTTTAAAGCATGAAGATCAATAAGCGACTGATTTACAAAACACTCTTTACCCTAATTGGCATTATCATCTTAGCCGTAGGTGGCTTTATGGCCTACCTGATGATTCCTTCCGGCTTTCAATCCCGCCAAGCGGAAGGCCCCAAGGTATTGACGGAACTGCTGAAAATGGCTGAAGAAAGTCAGCCATTTAACCCTGACCCGTATATCTCCAGCACCTATCGCCCCGGAGATCCGCTGTATGAGCCCGTACTGGCAATTCAACGTGATCGCTGGGATATAGCAAAAAAACTCCTGCAACCCTTAGTTGAACAAGGCAATGCTGATGCAATGTATTGGCTGGCTCATATCTCTGGGGGCAGTATCTACGCAGGTGAAGAAATTGCTCGTCTATTCCGGAAATCCGCTGAATTGGGCAACCCTTATGCAGCTCTTCGTTTGGATGTCAGCAGTGAAGATTGCAGCCTTTATCTTCGCGGCTACTGCGACCCGAAATGGGGAAAACTTGGGAGAAAATTGCTTCAAGAGCAGGCAGCTCAAGGCGATAAAAAAGCGGAATATTACCTGCTTCAGTATGATGAAAACAGCTCAGAAGAAGTGCATAAAAAACTGGAGCAATTAGTCACTGAAAATGCCAAGAATCATTATTATCAACCATTAATGAATATGATTATTGATTATTCAATTCAATCTTATTTGACCTATTTCCAAAAAGAAAAAAATATATCTTCCGAAGATAAAGAGAATCTTAATAATTTATCTATATTGATGGTAAAAAATAATTTCTCACCTGCTATTGGAGGTATTTTTTATACAAAAAACATAAAAAAACCTAACATGTACATGCACCATTACTTCAAAATTGGCGGAAATTGGTCTACATGTGAAAATTATTACAAGAAAATGATATACAAATCCAGAAGTAATGTAATAGATGCTGTAACATGTATTATTATTGGTAACATATTTAAATCTACTAATGATTGGAATTCTTATGATATAAGAGAAGCGGAAAATGATTGGGGCATTCAGTTTATTAATGAGGATCTAGAAAAAAATGGTAAAGATTCATTAAGTGAAAAAGAAATGGATTTAATTAGAAAAAGAGTAATAAAAATAGTTAAAGAAATGACACCAATGATTTATATCGACGAAATGAATCCAAGGCCATAAAAACCACAATAAGAGGGATCAGCAATCTGATCCCTCTCTATATTCCTTAAATCCCTTCCGCGTCTTCCTTCATTAAATTCATCTCATCAAACGTAATCAGATTATTGAGAAATAACAGTACTTCACGCAGTTCATTTTGGTTAACGAAAGGTGCGGTATTCATGGCGAGAAAATCAATCAGATAACCGCGAGCAGTCAGGTGTAGATCATAATTAGGTTGTGAGTTCAGCATTGTAGCCTCCTGTAGATTTTCAAAAAATCACCACCAGAGGTTCCAATCTCAGAGGTGGTGAACTGAGCAAGGTTTGGAACTACCGCACCACAGGTTGCAGCCTGACAAAGTCAGCCCTATACCCAGCTCACCATAATAGGAGTGAGTAAAGGCTACACACAAAGGCTCATCTGTACAAGACAAGGCAATTTGTGCATCTGTGGTTTAGACGGTGTTCCAATCCCGACACCGGTTTTATCGGTGCGAATTCAGGGTAAGCAGTGTCGGGTTTGTTGGCGAGGTACAAGAAAATAAAGCGCGAGTGATAGAGCAAAATCCCATACTTTGCTCACACTCGGTTCGTCATAATTTTGCGAGTAATTTCACAGTGTTGTCGAGGAATAAGCCATTCATCAGGATTCATATCTGGATTAAGGTATAATCTCCATTCACTCAAATGAGTTTATTAAAATCATTAAAATGAAGCTTAAATCAACATCGGCTCTGTAAAATGACGCACCATCAGTTTGGGTGGTTTCAGAAACATGTACGTCATGTTTGCCTATGTATATTGAAGCGATGAACTCAGGGAAAAAGTTCAGGACGAACTTTTTAGCTTTTCATGAGCAGGATGCGAATAAAAGCGCCCCTGATAACCGGCACTAAAGCTGAACAATCGGCCTTTTGGGATACTTTTGGGGCCAAGCCAAAAGTATCTGATGCGCAGACGCAGAAGTGACTGAGATCGAAAATATTCAGCGCATCATACAATGCTCCAAAACAGAGACGAGAAAAGACAAAGGTTACTTGTGGAACAAAACCACCTATAAACCATGGAAAGAACAAAGCTGGACACTCTAAATCATGAAGATCAATAAGCGACTGATTTACAAGACACTCTTTACCTTAATTGGTATTGTTATCTTAGCCATAGGTGGCTTTATGGCCTACCTAATGATTCCATCTGGCTTTCAGTCCCGCCAAGCGGAAGGCCCCAAGGTGTTGACGGAACTGTTGAAAATGGCTGAAAAAAGCCAGCCATTTAACCCGGATCCGTATATCTCCAGCACCTATCGCCCCGGAGATCCACTGTATGAGCCCTTGCTGTATATTCAAAGACATCGGCAGGGAAAAGCCGAAGATCTGTTGAAACCATTAGTCGAGCAAGGTAACCCAGATGCCATGTATTGGCTGGCTCATATCACCTATGACGATAGTTACTACTCCAGTGGCCCGGCAGCGAAATTATTCCAGAAATCAGCGGCGCTGGGTAACCCGTATGCTGCATTACGGTTAGATATCAATGACCATGAGTGTCAGATGTTTATGGGCGGTTACTGTGATAAAAAATGGGGTGAACTCGGGCGTAAGCTACTGCAAGAGCGCGCTGAGCAAGGTGATAAAAAAGCAGCATATTATCTGCTTCAGTATGATGAAAATAGCTCAGAAGAGGTACATAAGAAGTTAGAGAAACTCGTTACAGAGAATGCTAAGAATCATTATTACCAGCCATTGATGAGACTTATGAAGAGTTATAAAGATAGAATGTATTTAACTTTTTTCAATAGAAGGGAGACTATTTCTTCTGAAGAAAACAAGTATATATATGAGCTAGCATTCCTTCCAGTCAATAACAACTTCCCACCAGCAATGACAAACATTGTTTTTTTCAATAGAAACTTCTATAAAAAACCATATTTATTAAAAGTAATCAAGCAAAGTATAATGATAAATACAGAACCATTCCTATGTATAAGATACTATACAGAAGTTGACAATATTGACAGAAATCACATTATAGATAGTGCAGCATGTGCTATTGCTTCAGATCAATTAGAGAACAGAGATGATAACTTAAGAAGGTTTAATTATATTCTTAAAGAAAACAACTTAAATCCTTTGACTGAATTAGAATTTAATAATTCTCATAATAAAGCACAAGAAATAATAAATAATATGACTCCTGTTATCTATATCGATGAAATGAATCCAAAACCATAAATGACGATTTTTACACAGGGAGCAGTGATCTGCTCCCTTTTTTATCATCTCAATACAACCCCTTCTGCGTCTTCCTTCATTAAATTCATTTCATCAAAGGTAATCAGATTATTGAGAAACAACAGCACTTCACGCAATTCGTGTTGGTCAACGGAAGGTGCCGTATTGGTGACGAGAAAATCAATCAGATAACCGCGAGCGGTCAGATGTAGATCATAATTAGGTTGTGAGTTCAGCATTGTAGCCTCCTGTAGTTTGTCGAAAATCACCACCGGAGGTCCGAATCTCAGAGGTGGTGAACTGGGAGGGTTCGAACTACCGCACCACAGGTTGCAGCCTGACTGAGTCAGCCCAACCCAGCTCACCATTATAGGAGTGAGTAGAGGCTACACACAAAGGCTCATCTGTACAAGATAAGGCAGTCTGTGCATCTGTGGTTTAGACGGTGTTCGAATCCCGACACCGTTTTTATCGGTGCGAATTCAGGGTAAGCAGTGTCGGGTTTGTTGGCGAGGTACAAGAAAATAAAGCGCGTGTGATAGAGCAAAATCCCATACTTTGCTCACACTCAGTTCGTCATAATTTTGCGAGTAATTTCACAGTATTGTCGAGGAATAAGCCGTTCATCAGGATTCATATCTGGATTAAGGTATAATCTCCATTCACTCAAATGAGTTTATTAGAATCATTAAAATGAAGCTTAAATCAACGTCGGCTCTGTACAATGACGCACCATCAGTTTGAGTGGTTTCAGAAACATGTACGTCATGTTTGCCTATGTATATTGAAGCGATGAACTCAGGGAAAAAGTTCAGGACGAACTTTTTAGCTTTTCATGAGCAGGATGCGAATAAAAGCGCCCCTGATAGCCAGCACTAAAGCTGAACAACCGGCCTTTTTGGATACTTTTGGGGCCAAGCCAAAAGTATCTGATGCGCAGACGCGGCAGTGACTGAGATCGAAAATATTCAGCGCATCATACAACGCCCTAAAACAGAGATGAGAAAAGACAAAGGTTACTTCTGGAACAAAACCACCTACAACCCGTGGAAAGAACAAAGCTGGACACTTTAAAGCATGAATATCAATAAGAAACTAATTTACAAAACACTGCTGGCCATCATTGGTGTGATTATTTTAGCGGTCGGTGGCTTTATGGCCTACCTGATGATTCCTTCTGGCTTTCAGTCCCGTCAAGCGGAAGGTCCCAAGGTGTTGACAGAACTGTTGAAAATGGCTGAAGAAAGTCAGCCATTTAATCCCGACCCGTATATCTCCAGCACCTATCGCCCCGGAGATCCACTGTATGAGCCCGTACTGGCAATTCAACGTGATCGCTGGGATATAGCCCAAAAACTCCTGCAACCCTTAGTTGAACAAGGCAATGCTGATGCCATGTATTGGCTGGCTCAAATCACCTATGACGATAGCTACTACTCCAGCGGCCCGGCGGCCAAGTTATTCCAGAAGTCAGCCGAGCTGGGGAATCCCTATGCAGCACTTCGTTTAGATAGCAAAAACCTTGAATGCCAGATGTTTATGAGCGGTTACTGTGATCAAAAATGGGGTGAACTCGGGCGGAAACTCCTGCAAGAGCGCGCAGCTCAAGGTGATAAAAAAGCGGAATATTACCTGCTTCAGTATGATGAAAACAGCTCAGAAGAGGTTCATAAAGAGCTGGAACGATTAGTCACTGAAAATGCCAAGAATCATTATTATCAGCCATTAATGAGATTAATCTATGACTATTATGACGGTCGATATTTATCCTTCTTCAATAGAGGAACCCCCCCAAATGAGGAACAAAAAAAAATATTAGTGACAATTTCAAAAATACCAGCTAATAATAATTTCACACCGGCAATTAATAAAGTTTTATATACTGATAGAGATCTTTTAGATAAAGCATATATCTCAAGAGTTATAGATAAATGCCTAACATTAAATTCTCAGCAATATTCATGTATGGAGTATTTATCAAATTCTAATGATCGTAACAAAATTATAGAAGGTGCTGCATACGCATACGCAACCGACATTACAAAGAATAAGACTGAAAAAGAAAATGAGCTAGGTTTATTCGAATTTATGCTAGATAAACACAATATTAAATCATTGACTGATGAAGAAGTTGAAAAAGCACATAAAATAGCCAAATTGATACTAAAAAATATGACTCCTGTTATCTATATCGACGAAATGAACACAAGACCATAAAAACTACAAAAAGAGGGATCAGCAATCTGATCCCTCTTTATATTCCTTAAATCCCTTCGACGTCTTCTTTAATCAAATTTATTTCATCAAACGTAATCAGATTATTGAGAAATAACAGCACTTCACGCAGTTCATTTTGATCAACGGAAGGTGCGGTACTGGTGGCAAGGAAATCAATCAGATAACCGCGAGCGGTCAGGTGTAGATCAAGGTGATTAGACATAATACTCTCCTAGTGAAATTTTTAGAAAATGACCACCAAGAGGTTCGAATCTCGAAGGTGGTGAACTGAACAAGGTTCGAACAACCATTCACTAGGACACGGCCTGACCAAAGTCAGCCTCATTCAGCTCACCATTATCCAGATGAGCAAAGGCTACATATAAATACAGACCAAGACAAGCGTCGCTTTATATGCCTAGTGATGTCAGTTGGGGTTCGAATCCCGACACCGTTTTTATCGGTGCGAATTCAGGGTAAGCAGTGTCGGGTTTGTTGGCGAGGCGCGCTAAAATAAAGCGCGTGTGACAAAGCAAAATCCCATACTTTGCTCACACTCAGTTCATCATTATTTTGCGAGTAATTTCACAGTGTTGTCGAGGATCAAGCAGTTCATCAGGATTCATATCTGGATTAAGGTATAATCTCCATTCACTCAAATGAATTTATTAAAATCATTAAAATGAAGCTTAAATCAACATCGGCTCTGTAAAATGACGCACCATCAGTTTGGGTGGTTTCAGAAACATTGACGTCATGTTTGCCGATGTATATTGAAGCGATGAACTCAGGGAAAAAGTTCAGGACGAACTTTTTAGCTTTTCATGAGCAGGATGCGAATAAAAGCGCCCCTGATAATATGCTCTGAAGCTGATACAGGCCTTTTGGGGCCAAGCCAAAAGTATCTGATGCGCAGACGCGGCAGTGACTGAGATCGAAAATATTCAGCGCATCATACAATGCTCCAAAACAGAGACGAGAAAAGACAAAGGTTATTTGTGGAACAAAACCACCTACAACCCGTGGAAAGAACAAAGCTGGACACTTTAAAGCATGAGTATCAATAAGAAACTGATTTACAAAACACTGCTGACCATCGTTGGTGTGATTATTTTAGCGGCCAGCGGACTGATGGCCTATCTGGCGATCCCTTCTGGCTTTCAGTCCCGCCAAGCGGAAGGCCCCAAGGTGTTGACGGAACTGTTGAGAATGGCTGAAAAAAGCCAGCCATTTAACCCCGACCCGTATATCTCCAGCACCTATCGCCCCGGAGATCCGCTGTATGAGCCCGTACTGGCAATTCAACGTGATCGCTGGGATATAGCCCAAAAACTCCTGCAACCCTTAGTCGAACAAGGCAATGCTGACGCAATGTATTGGCTGGCTCATATCACCTATGATGATAGTTACTACTCCAGTGGCCCGGCAGCGAAATTATTCCAGAAATCAGCGGTGCTGGGTAACCCGTATGCTGCATTACGGTTAGATATCAATGACCGTGAGTGTCAGATGTTTATGGGCGGTTACTGTGATAAAAAATGGGGAGAGCTCGGGCGAAAACTCCTGCAAGAGCGGGCAGCTCAAGGTGATAAAAAAGCAGAGTATTATCTGCTTCAGTATGATGAAAATAGCTCAGAAGAGGTGCATAAAAAACTAGAGCAGTTAGTCACTGAAAATGCAAAGAACCATTATTACCAGCCATTGATGAGACAAATTTATAATTATACTAGTGGATTATACTTACCATTTTTGGAACAAAACAAATCTATTTCTATAGAGAAAAAAAAGTTAATTTCCAATTTATTGAGACTGGGAGCAAATAATAACTTTCCACCATCTATGTATTATGTATATTCTTATAATGACATGTATTCTGAAGATTATGTAAAACGAGTAGTTGAACACAGTATATCTTTGAATGTTTCATCTTATATTTGTGAAGCTTATTATTCTAAAGTATCTAACAGATTGAGAAATGATGTTGTGAAAGGGGCTGCTTGTGCAATGGCGAATGATGTAGTTCGTGGCAATGGTAATAATAGGGTTTCTATCTTTGATTTTAACTTGGATAAAAATAATATTGCTCCACTTACAGATGAAGAAAAAAGAGAATCAGATAGAATTGCAAAATTAATACTTAATGATATAACTCCTGTTATCTACATTGATGAAATGAACACAAGACCATAAAAACTACAAAAAGAGGGATCAGCAATCTGATCCCTCTTTATATTCCTTAAATCCCTTCGACGTCTTCTTTAATCAAATTTATTTCATCAAAGGTAATCAGATTATTGAGAAATAACAGCACTTCACGCAGTTCATTTTGGTTAACGAAAGGTGCGGTATTCATGGCGAGAAAATCAATCAGATAACCGCGAGCAGTCAGGTGTAGATCATAATTAGGTTGTGAGTTCAGCATTGTAGCCTCCTGTAGATTTTCAAAAAATCACCACCAGAGGTTCCAATCTCAGAGGTGGTGAACTGAGCAAGGTTTGGAACTACCGCACCACAGGTTGCAGCCTGACAAAGTCAGCCCTATACCCAGCTCACCATAATAGGAGTGAGTAAAGGCTACACACAAAGGCTCATCTGTACAAGATAAGGCAATTTGTGCGTCTGTGGTTGAAACGGGGTTCCAATCCCGACACCGTTTTTATCGGTGCGAATTCAGGGTAAGCAGTGTCGGGTTTGTTGGCGAGGTACAAGAAAATAAAGCGCGTGTGATAGAGCAAAATCCCATACTTTGTTCACACTCGGTTCGTCATAATTTTGCGAGTAATTTCACAGTGTGTTCTTTTATATATCAATCTATCAAGAACAATGCTGAGATTTCATTATAATCGCCCTCTCTTAATCAAATGCGCCTGTTCATATCGTCAGTCGGCGTTAAATCAGCACCTAGATCAGTATTCACATAACGTGCGTATTGATCGCCCATATTTAAAATCGTCTTATCAAGTCAACGGAAGCCATCACGTATGTTCTTTTACACCAATGTCCAGAGAGCCATTAAACTCGTTGATAAAAATGCAGTGCTTTACTCGCATGCTAAATTTCCCGGGTGGGAGATATCGTATGTGTGTATCGAAAATAATGGCCTTGTCGAGACCATCGATGCTTACGCGATCGTAACATTAAAAAATGGACGGGTTATTTATGTGCCATTTGAAGATGTCGGCCAAGTCAGACTGCCCAACGACGATGAACTTCTCGGTTATGATATTCGTTTCCTCACTCCTGAACAGATGGCGGCCGCTGTTGATAAAAAGCGTCAGCTTGAATTCATCGTTGCTGTATGTCTGTTCCTCGGTTTTATTGCAGCGATACAGGGGATCGCCTGGAAGCGACAACAGGATGAGCTTGCCATTCAGAATGCCATGCAAGCCATGAACAATATGCATCATCAAAACCGACAGGAAGCATACAACCTCTTAAAGCAAGCCGAAGCGACACTCGAGCAAAGAGAAAAAGATTTAGGGGCATTTTATGTCTATACCAATGCCCAAATGCCACTGGATGGTTATATGATCCCGAATCAGTACGGATTCTCCAGCTATGTCAATGAGATTCAGGACTATCTGGAACACCCCAGTTTTCGCAACGCTGACAGGGACTATGTTCAAAATGGTATGAATCCAATCTCTCTCTTTTTGAGCCACGAGAACACACAAGGCTACCGGGTTGGTATCTACATTGAAACGATGGATTATTATATAAATCAGTCCATTTATTACCCCGGTGACAAGCATCAGAAAGATTCCTCGCTTTGGATCACTAAAATTCAGCCGGTCACTGACGCAGAGCGTGCAGAGTTCTTAACAAGAAACCCCAATCTGACGCAAGAAGATCTCAAACAATACCAACTGGATAAAAGTCATTTCAGCCGTAGTTTTATTCTGAGTCAAGCGCTGCTCAATGGCGGTAAGATGAGCCAAGAGGCGTACATGCTGACCTCGGAAAATTTTGCCGGCAAGGAGCGGTTATTTTTTATCTCATCGAAGAGTACCCACCTGACCACTGAACAACAAGATCAGTTGATTGAAAAATTTATTCAACGTTATGATTTCAAAAGAAGTGACTTTAAAGATTATGCGTGGCGCAAAGTTTCGGTGATTGAAAAGTAAGAGGAACGCAATACTCACGATGATGACTCACGGTAACCGGCACGCCAATGATGATGAAAGGTCGTTTCACAACCAACAAAGCCGGTCAATTGACCGGCTTTGTTGGTTATATCGCGCTTGTTGAGAAAACAATTGTATTCACACTGCGGCTTGTCGCACTGATACCCTATAGCATCGCAGAGTTAGTGTTTTCCCCAATACCCCATTTTGCGGGCAATCCAGACCATTAACAACAACACCACGACGATCGCGAGAAAGTTCGAACCGGCTTCGGGGTACTGCGCTTTAACAAAGGCCGAATGACCAAAAGCACCGACAAAAAAGCAGGCAAGTCCCACCAGCGGAAAATCTTCTGAGACCGGCTGACGCAGGTACTCTTGATACAGTGCCTGAACCGCGAGAATTAACGCTATCCAAGGGAAAATAGAAAACGTGATCTCACTCATGGTCATCGAAGACAGAATGGCATCACCACATACGCCGACAATAAAAGCAAGAATCAGATTCTTGCGCTCTGAGGTATTTTGACTCGACATTAATCAACTCCATCTCTCTGTTGATGTTTACGTGCAGCCCGATAACTTGCCGCACCTTTAGCAATCATTCTTAACTGAACAATTAATCGTTCTGCCAGTTCGTCGCGCTCACGCTTATCCAGATCCATCGCTTCTGCACCGGAGCTAAACACCAACGTCACGGAGGCTTCTGCCTGAGGCGCTGCGATTTCTCGCGCTAAGCCATTCAGGACAAGGTATTCGGTCAGTTCGGCAGAAAAATGTTGGATCTCTCTGGCCACAGCGGCCCGAAAATCATAAGACGTTCCAGAGCGTTCTCTCAGCAATAAACGAAACACATTGGGACTGTTTTCGATAAACTCCATGAAAGTCTCGACCGAGGTGCGGATCACACTGCCTTTGGTCGCAATACGCTGTCGTGCCTGGCGCATCAGTTGCCGCAGTAATAATCCCCCTTCATCAACCATCGTCAGCCCTAACTCATTCATATCATCAAAATGGCGATAAAATGAAGTCGGGGCAATACCGGCTTCTCTGGCGACTTCTCTCAGGCTCAAACTGGAAAAACTCTGTTGTGCGCTCAATTGGCGAAATGCAGCATCAATTAATGAACGACGGGTTTTTTCTTTCTGTTGAGCACGGATTCCCATGGCGTACAATTCCTAAATCACAGCTAAAAACGATCTACTATAACGCGAATTATTTTTTTATCGATAAACAATATCTCATCCTGCGCAAAATTTTCTCTTCAAACGAATTTCATAGCGGTATCAGCGATCATTATCACTGATCACTTGGCAGAACGGAGACACAGACAAAGAATCCGTTACAATGATCCACTACAATGATGCGTTACAATATCATCATCAAAAAACCAACGAATATTCATCAGGAAGTCATATGTCAGAGACTCATCATTTCGATGCGATTGTCATCGGCAGTGGTCCCGGCGGTGAAGGTGCCGCAATGGGACTGACCAAAGCAGGGCTGAATGTCGCCATCGTTGAAAAAGAGCAAAGTGTCGGTGGCGGATGTACCCATTGGGGGACGATTCCATCAAAAGCCTTAAGACATGCCGTCAGCCGTATCATCGAATTCAACAGCAACCCGCTGTTTTGCCATAACAACACCAGCCTCCACGCCACATTCCCCAACATTCTGTTACATGCCAAATCTGTCATCGATAAACAGACACGATTACGGCAAGGGTTTTATGATCGCAACAAGTGTACGTTACTGTTTGGTGTTGCCCAGTTTATTGATAGCCACACGATTGAAATTCTTCAGTCTGATGGCAGCAAAGAGCGTTATACCGCAGATAAATTTGTAATCGCCACAGGTTCACGCCCTTATCAGCCGGATGATGTCGATTTCAATCATCCCCGAATCTACGATAGTGACTCGATCCTCAACCTCGAACACGACCCACGCCATATCCTCATCTATGGTGCAGGCGTCATCGGCTGTGAATATGCGTCGATCTTCCGTGGACTTGGGGTGAAAGTTGACCTGATTAATACCCGTGACCGTTTATTATCTTTTCTGGATAATGAGGTCTCAGATGCACTGTCATACCACTTCTGGAATAACGGCGTGGTGATTCGTAATGATGAAACCTATCAGAACATTGAAGTTTGCCAGGACGGGGTGATTGTTCACCTGAAATCAGGCAAGAAAATGAAGGCTGACTGTCTGCTCTATGCGAATGGCAGAACGGGCAATACCGATCGGTTAAATCTGGAAGCATTGGGATTAACCGCTGACTCTCGTGGTCAACTGGCAGTCAACCGGAGTTACCAAACCGAAATGGCACATATTTATGCCGTCGGTGATGTCATTGGCTACCCTAGCCTCGCCAGCGCCGCTTATGACCAAGGCCGCTTCGTCGCACAAATCATCGCATTCGGGGCAAGTAACAGTCAGCTGATTGAAGATATTCCGACCGGGATATACACCATTCCTGAAATCAGTTCCGTCGGCAAAACCGAGCAGGAGCTGACCAATGCCAAGATCCCTTATGAGGTGGGTCGTTCTTCTTTTAAACATCTGGCACGCGCGCAAATCGCAGGCACCGATGTAGGGAGTTTGAAGATTCTGTTCCACCGAGAAACCAAAGAAATCCTCGGGATTCACTGTTTCGGTGAGCGGGCTGCGGAAATCATTCATATCGGTCAGGCCATCATGGAACAAAAAGGCACCGCCAATACCATTGAATATTTCGTCAATACGACGTTTAACTATCCAACAATGGCGGAAGCCTATCGGGTCGCCGCATTAAACGGCTTGAACCGCCTGTTCTAATCGAGGGCAAGCCACTTGCAGATTTGATTTGCAAGTGGCGTTGCTTTTCGTCTGCGATGCTTGGTTTTGTCTCATTGCAGGTTTTGTTTTACACACAAAGCCTGCATACGATACGAGAGCCATCCAGCATTACCAATCACAATTTACCAATAACAATTTACCAATGACAACGAATCACGACAGGAGTGTAACGGAATTGGCAGCTTGTCAGGCGACAAACCAAGCGCTGCCATATTTTCCAACGCCGACATGGATAATTTAATGGTGAGAAGCGCTGCACATCTTTGACCCACGGCAAGCAGTTCAATACCGCATGATCGGGGGCTGCAAAGCCATGTTGATAAGAACCGGAACCCAGCCGTTGCCCTAAACGCGTACCGGTTTTATCGCCAGCCAGCAGTAAACACGCATGAGCATGAGGGAAGGTCAGCCCAAGCGTTCTGATAAAGGCGGCCACATGCTCTGACTGCGTTTCAAGCAAAGCGTGTTCACAAAGAATCAAGACCGGAACGGAGTCTGAAATATTGATGGTTTTTAACCACGTTAATGATGTGACGCTACCACTGATATGCTGATAACGTTCACTGGGATGGAATAATCGCTGTCGCCAGATCAAATGCTCAGACACATCCACTTCCAGCCAATGGCAACGACCATTATCAACCCGATAAAACCGAGTATCTAAGCCGGCACCGACGTTGATCACCCAAGCATCCGGATAGGTAGAAAGAAACTCACGAACTTGTTGATCACAGATCTGAGTCAGTGTGACATGGAGTAACTGCTTTTGATCAATATTGCCACTCCGGCAATCGGGAGCGACCTGACAGGACAAACAGGCTTGAGCGGCAATCGGGTCATAAATCAGGCCATTGTCTGCTAGGCTTTCCCGGCTTCGGAACCAAAGCGGCTCAATAAGATGTGCGGGAATTTGATAGTGTTCTCGATGCTTCCGGCAATAATATGACATCGTCATTATCCTCTAAAGTCGGTTTAGATGATAATGAATATCAATACCATTAGCAAGTTATTGAGAGAGATTCTCAATAACTTACGCTGTCAGATGTTTTACCATCAGTCAGTTACATCCAATCGGTATTACGGATAATTCCAACAGCGACCCCTTCAATCGTCAATTCCTGAGCCGTGAGATCGACCTCAATGGGAGTAAAGTCTTCATTTTCCGCATGTAACAACACTTTAGCCCCTTGGCGATCAAGACGTTTCACCGTGACATCATCTTCGACACGGGCAACCACGATCTGACCATTTCTGACATCCTGCGTTTTATGCACGGCCAGCAAATCGCCATCCATGATGCCAATATTTTTCATACTCTCACCGTGAACTCGCAGCAGAAAATCAGCTTGGGGTTTGAACATGGCGGGATCGACCTGATAGTGTGCTTCAACATGTTCCTGCGCCAGAATCGGTTCACCCGCGGCAACGCGACCAATCAATGGCAGACCTTCTTCAACCGGGTCATGTGCAGAGTCGAGCAGAATACGTATGCCTCGAGAAGCGCCCGGAACAATTTCAATCACTTGTTTACGCGCAAGTGCTTTCAAATGTTCTTCAGCCGCATTGGCAGAACGGAATCCCAATTCTTTCGCGATTTCAGCGCGAGTCGGTGGCATTCCGGAATCTTCAATCCGGCTTTTGATCAAATCAAAGACCTGTTGTTGGCGTGGTGTTAAAGGCTTCATAATTCACCTGTCTTTTTATACAGTTAACTGTGAGTATATCCAGTATTCTGATAAATGAAAAGTGAATCTTTCAAACCCAGTCTTTGAAAGACTTAGAATATAAAAATATCGACCCAGATATAAAGTGACATAAGAATCGAGAGTAACACGGCGGCAGAGCCCATATCCTTGGCCTGTCCCGCCAGTTGGTGGTGCTCAGTGCCGATGCGATCGACAACAGCCTCAATCGCACTATTTAAAAGCTCAACGATCAAAACCACCAGCAACGAACCAATGAGCAGTAAGCGCTCGATTTGGGTGACCTCTGCGAACAAGGCGATGGGTATCAGGATCAGACATACAATCAGCTCTTCCCGAAAAGCCGCTTCACCAATGATCGCGGCACGAATGCCCTGATAGGAATATTTCGCTGCGTTCAATATACGTGTTAAACCTTGAGCTGGTTTCTGTTGCATAGATTTTTCCGATTAATGAATGTGAATAGGGACATCTGGACAAACAGAGAGAATCCTATCACGACGGTGGCAGAGAACAGTAGTAGTACACAAAAATAGTCGTGAGTAGTAAAAGGTTGCCCCTGTTTCTGTTATTCTAAGCCACATTCCGGTGGCCAGAACGATATCATTCATGTTGTGACAATCTGGCCCCAATTTCGTTATTCATTCTTGAGAGTCCGAGCTTTTATGTCAGTCCGACAATCAGTATCACGTTCGCTATTAACCATCCCTGTTTCTGTTTTGACCAAGAGTTCGGTTGTTCCAGCCGATCCCATCGCTGATCATAATATTGACCTGGAAAAACCCATCGTCTACGCACTCCCATTTCAATCGACTGTTGATCTGCTGACCTTAAAACAGCAAACGGAGAAACTAGGACTACCGGATCCATTTCAACCGTTGGAAATCGATGGTAAAAAACTCACACGTTATATTTTTATTGCCTCCCGGCCAACCCTGATTCGCAATGATGATGATGTACCTTACGGCTCCGTGACTCAGTTCACTGAGTTACTTGCATTACATCAAGCCAATCCTGAGCTTGATATTCAGCTACTGCCGACCTCCGTCCTGTGGGGCAGAAAACCCGGCAAAGAAAATCAGAGCAAAGCTTATCTGGAACCCATGAACGGGCCACAAAAGGCCAAGGCGGTATTGCTGTCCGGCAGAGATTGCTTAGTGCGTTTCAGTCCGGTGGTTTCTCTGCGCTATATGGCAGACAGCCATGGCACGGATGCCGCTATCGCCCATAAAGTTGCGCGGGTCGCCCGGATTCATTTTTCACGCCAGAAACTGGCCGCCTCAGGGCCGCAACTGCCGGAGCGTGAAGTATTATTGCAACGGTTGATGCAATCCCAAGCCATTCGCCATGCAATTAATGACGAAGTCAAAACCAAAAATATTTCGCAGAAAAAAGCGCAAAAAGAAGCACTGAAAATATTAGATGAGATTGCAGCAAACTTCTCTTATTCTCTTGTGCGCAAAAGTGATCGCTTGCTGAAATGGCTCTGGAACCGGATTTATCAAGGGATCAATGTGCACAATGCGGCACGTGTCCGCCGTCTGGCTCAAGATGGCCATGAAATTGTGTATGTGCCCTGCCACCGGAGTCACATGGACTATCTGTTACTGTCTTATGTGCTCTATCATGAAGGAATGGTACCTCCTCATATCGCTGCGGGCCTGAATCTGAACTTTTTCCCGGCGGGGCCGTTGTTCCGTCGTGGCGGGGCGTTTTTTATCCGCCGTAGTTTTAAAGGCAACAAGCTTTATTCGACGATTTTCCGCGAATATCTGGCTGACTTGTTCGCAAAAGGATATTCCGTTGAGTATTTCAGTGAGGGGGGACGCTCACGGACCGGACGCCTACTGCCCGCCAAGACCGGGATGCTGGCAATGACGATTCAAGCCATGTTAAGAGGTCTCAACCGTCCGGTCACTTTAGTTCCCGTGTACATTGGCTATGAGCATGTCATGGAAGTTTCGACCTATGCCAAAGAGCTGCGCGGTAAGCAGAAAGAAAAAGAAAATGCGGGTCTGGTGATCCGAACCATTCGTAAGCTGAAGAACTTTGGTCAGGGATATGTCAACTTTGGCGAACCAATCTTGCTCAATCAGTTTTTGAATGAGCAAGTTCCCGACTGGACGAAAGATATTGATCGGGTTGGCAACAGTCGTCCCCAGTGGATCACACCGCTTGTCAATCAACTGGCAACCCGGGTGATGACCCGTGTCAATGATGCGGCGGCAGCAAATGCCATGACGCTATGTGCAACCGCCCTGCTCGCTTCTCGTCAGCGTGCACTTGCCCGGGAAAACTTGATCAAACAGATCGACTGTTATCTTGATCTGCTGCGCAATGTGCCTTATTCAGAAACAATGACCGTTCCGCTAGATAGTGCGCAGGCACTGGTGGAGCATGCGACATCGCTCGATAAGTTTTTGATCGAATCCGACAGTATTGGTGAAATCATCTCTCTGGATCGTCACCAATCGATTCTGATGACTTACTACCGCAATAATATTATTCATCTGCTGGCTTTGCCGTCACTGATTGCCCAGATACTGGTGAGTCATCAATCGCTATCACTCGATACGCTGCGCAGTTATGTGGCGCTTATCTATCCATTCATTCAGCAAGAGTTGTTCCTGAGTTTTGAGCCGGAAGCGCTCAACGATCATATTGATGCTTATCTGCGCGAATTGCAGCGTCAGGAGTTAATCCAATGTGAAGATGACACGGTGTCAATCAATCCAGCCAAAACTCAGGTGTTAATCTTACTCGGCAGAACGATTTCCGAAACACTACAGCGTTACGCAATTACGTTAAATTTACTGGTCTCAACACCGGAGATGACGAAAAGCGAACTCGAAAAAAATAGTCAGGAAATCGCCCGTCGTCTCGGACGGCTCCATGGAATTAATGCACCGGAGTTTTTTGATAAAGGTGTATTTACGGCCTTAATGACCACGCTGAAACAGCAAGACTATCTCAATCATGATCAGCAACTCTGTGCGGAAAAATGTCAGCAATTGTCTGAACTGATGTTCACCTTGCTCTATCCTGAAATCCGCTTAACGATTAGAGAGAGTATTTATCTGATTGAGTAACGTTTGTCCCGGCTTTGTTGGGTAAACAGCATTGAATCAAACGCAAACGCAGCAGCTTTGGTTTATTCAGGTAAAAGAAACGGCATCATTTGATGCCGTTTTTCTTGCCACGCTGCATTTACGGCTTAATGGGACCACATGGAAATCAGCAGACCCGCAGTAACCACCATGCCGACATAGTTGTTGTTCAGAAATGCTTGTAGGCACTGAGTTCGCTGACGGTGCCGGATTAAATGTTGTTGATAAACAAATAATCCACTCACAATCAGTAAACTCCAATAAAACGCAGCGCTCAACTGATACATCACACCGACACCAATTAGCATTAGTAACGTGATCAGTTGGAGTGTGCCAATAATCAGCTTATCAAAGCGGCCAAACAGAACCGCTGTTGACTTCACGCCGATCTTTAAATCATCTTCCCGATCGGTCATCGCATACTGCGTATCATAAGCCACCGTCCAGACAGAATTAATCAGAAAAATAAACCAGACCACGCCCGGTAAACTATTTGACTGTGCCGCCCAAGCCATCGGAATCGCCCAGCTAAAAGCCAGTGCCAAAAAAACCTGCGGTAAATGTGTATAACGTTTCATGAAAGGATAAATAAACGCCAACACAATCGCAGCAAAGGAGAGTTGAATGGTGAGTTTGTTCATCGTCAGAACCAGCGCAAACGAGAACAACGACAAAATCAGAAATAAACCGACCGCCTCTTTCTCGGTCACAAGGCCAGCCGGTAAGGGACGCATTTGTGTTCGTTGAACATGCCCGTCAACATGACGATCCGCAAAGTCGTTAATCACACAGCCGGCTGACCGCATGAAGACGACTCCAAGAACAAAAACAAACAGAACGTTCAGATCCGGAATGCCTTCGGCAGCAAGAATCAATGCCCATAACGTCGGCCATAACAACAGCAAAGAGCCAATTGGGCGATCCATTCGCATCAATTGCCAGTATGCTTTTGCCTTTGATACAGTCATTCTTCGTTCTCCTTCACATACACGGGGGCATCTGGTAAAAATAGCTCAGTGACAAGCATCGGTTGACGTGCCATCCATAGCCTTGAGCGACGCGCCCACAATACGCCATCTTCAGTGTCTACTTTTGCGACCTGTAACGCATCTCGTTGAACATCCTCAGATTGAAACACAAAATCCCCCAGTGAACTTGCTCCCAATTGAAAGAGGCGATTCGATAAGTCACTCTTGTCCAACTGCGGAATCAGCGTATGACCAATCACCCATGGTGTGTTGTCACCCGACAGTAACACCTGACGCACCAGACATCGTTGTGGAGAAGACAACAAGCTCTGTTCTTGTACAGAAAACCACGCGGTATCTTCCCAGTCATGCCGGAGTACATCAACGGATAGAGACTGGCAATAGTTTTTCATCAACAGAGAAAGCGATCCCTGTTCTTGTAACCATTGTCTAATCTTTGGCGTCGGAAAATAAAAACTTTCGCATTCTTGCCAGATTATCTGGTTTAATAGCGGTAGATAAGGCGAAACTGATTGATACATACTACTATTTTTATGTGAATGCCTTTGTGATTGCATAATGTCCTGATTAGGATATTGTTTTGAAGCGAATGTCGAAGGCTGTCAGCTTTGTTATCAATGGGTAAACTATTGTAACAAGATCAGAGCGATTCGAATATCATCAACCTTTGTCAGATTATAACATTATTATGCTGAAACGTTATTTAGCCCTCATCATTCTCATGACAGGCCTGTTCTCTGTCTCGCTTAGCTATGCAGCTGAGGATTCAGGTGCGCCTAAGCTTGCCTACTTTACGCTGGAACCTGATCTAACCACCAATTTCTTTACCAAAGGGAAAGAGCTTGGCTACATTCAAGTTCGTATCGAGATTATGGTCGCCAGTGCTTCAGATCTACCGATCATCGAAAAACATCAGCCACTGATTCGCGATACAGTCGTCGAGCTGATGGGGAAACAGACTGAGGATACGATTCGCTCTCTTGCGGGTAGAGAAGATCTGAGAAAGATGTTGGTGAAAAAAATCAACGATTTGCTTTTACCGGAAACAGGGCGTTCCATCATCGCTGATTTACTATTTACTAAATATATTTATCAATAACCTAAAAAAGGCCGTCTGCGAAGAAGAGACAGCCAGCCTGTCCGGCACAATCCGGGGTGTTTCATCTATCTTATGCGTTTGCCGGAGCTCGTTTCGCTTCGTACAGTCCGAGTCCCATTCCAATCAACAATCCAGCCACGTGTGCACTATTGGCAATTGGCATAAAGGGTTGCACAAAAGCAATCACTAACCAGATTAGCATGAAACCAAGTAACGGTTTCTGAATGGATAACCCAAGCTCAGGTCGCTTCCAGCCGATCATCCAAATAAAACCGACTAACGCATAAACCACACCAGATAGCCCTCCAAACCCCGGACCATCACTCCAATATTGTACGATCCCTGAACCGGCCGAAGACAACACCAGTAGATTCGCCAATTTCCAGGCGCCCAAGCGTTTTTCGAGATCGCCCCCCAGATACCACCACCACAACAGATTAAAAATAATATGGAGTATCGAAAAATGCAGAAAAGCCGGTGTAACCCAACGCCAGATTTGCCAAACCCCAGTTTGAGAAGTGGGAAAATGGAGCAGATTAAACATTGTTTGCTGCAATCCAAACATCTGAAGCACAAAAACAACGATACATACGAAGCACACGCTCAATGTCATATAACCGGCTTTGGCGTAAAACAGTTGTAAAACACTCGGTGAGCGGTAACGAAATAAGGGTTTTTGCTTGCCGTCGGTTTGCCAAGATGCCGCGCTATATTTCGGATCTTCCGGATGTGCTAAAAACTGCTTCAGTTCGATTTCAACTTCATCCAAGTTTTCATCTTTAACTAACCATAAACAGAACGTTGCTTCTAAGTCCGGTGACATCACAATGTCTATATGCTTTAAAGCCATATAATCAATGAATGCCTGCCCCAAACGAGGATTATCGATCGTAATCAGACGTATCATATCTCTGTCTCTTCTTCGTCGAATAGTAGTAGGACATTGGATGATTCACAACGTCATTTGATGCGCTCACCACCGCCATGGAGAGCCCTGATGTTATGACAACGATGAGACTGGTAAATTCGCCCGATGCCAAGCCTCAAAACCACCATCAATGCTATATACCGCTTCAAACCCCTGATTAATCAAATACTGTGCTGCGCCCTGGCTACTGACACCGTGATAACACATCACAAGCACTGGGGTCTCATAATCCACGTCGGCCATAAACTGATTGATCGTATCGTTGGTCAAGTGAAACGCAGCTTCAGCGTGTGCCACGGCAAACGACTGGGGATCGCGAATATCGACTAACGTTGCGCCCTGCTCTTGCATCATGCTCAGCGCACCCTGAACATCAATATGTTGAAATTGCTCCATGATTTATCACTCCCGCACTCTATCGGTGAACACTATTGTAACCTATTCAGGTCCTATCGATACAATCGAATCACAAGGGTTATCCGTGATTGATCATTTTTGCACCATCAGTGGATAAAGCTGTGAATAGTGTTGATAAAGTAGTCACAGCGAAAATGATCCACAATATGTAGTGATGATCTTTATTTTATTGTGTGTAAATCTTTTGATATCCCCAAGCTGAACAATCTGTTCAGCGCTTGGTAATGACGTCTCATACACCGAAAGTCAATCATTTAAACACAGACTTATCCACAGGCTGACATTGACAGAGCTGCACTGGTTTGGATCAAAAATAAAAACCGGGATCGCTGGGATCCCGGTTTCTGAATTTGTTCTCGCTGAGAAAAACGGATGGCTACATTTCTCCGACAGCATCCTTAAGTTTCTTCATGGCATTTTTTTCCAGCTGACGAATACGCTCAGCGGATACACCATAATTATCGGCCAAATCTTGTAACGTTGCTTTGGGTTCATTCAACCAACGAGACCGGACAATATGCTGGCTACGCTCATCCAAACTCGATATCGCTAACGACAGACGATGATTGGTATGCTGTTCCCAGTTGGTGCTTTCCAGATTTTCAGCAACATCAGAGTTTTTATCTTCGAGATAAAGGACCGGTGCCGACGCTGCATTTCCTTCGTCGTCATCAACAGACATATCAAAGGTCGCATCCTGAGCCGCCAAGCGAGATTCCATCTCCCGGACATCTGACGGTTCAACACCTAACTCTTTCGCAACCGTTTCAACTTCACTATGGTTGAACCAACCAAGACGCTTTTTCGATTTTCTTAAATTAAAGAAAAGTTTCCGTTGCGCTTTCGTTGTCGCGATTTTAACAATACGCCAGTTGCGAAGGACGTATTCATGAATTTCAGCTTTAATCCAGTGCACAGCAAAGGAGACCAGACGAACACCAACTTCAGGATTGAAGCGCTTGACCGCTTTCATCAAGCCGATATTGCCTTCCTGAACCAGATCTGCCATTGGCAATCCATAACCGGAATAACCACGAGCAATATGAACAACGAAACGAAGATGCGACAGAATTAACCCTTTCGCGGCTTCAATTTCACCTTTGTAATGTAATCGTTCCGCAAGCTCATGTTCTTCTTCTGCACTCAGCATCGGATAACTATTCACAGAACGGATATAGCTGTCCAGGCTATCTTGTGTCACAACTGCCATTGGATACGTATGGTTTGTCATTCAATTCCTCATCAATTTCTGATTAAGAGTGTACTCAACCTATTATGTGGGACTCTATCATCTTGTTGCTTACGAGTTAAGTCCAACAGATACAGATAAACAATTTTCTATCGGAAGTCAAGATCCCACTTTCACTCACAGTGAACCTCAGGAGATAAGACACATCTTTTCTACACAGGTTCAATTTCTTTCAAATGTCGTTGTGCAGATAACTTCGCTGCGATACAGCTGAGTAATGTACCGACCATCAGGAGTAACAAGGATTCATCCCAACCTAACCCTAAAAGACGGAACTGGCTATCGTAGAGTGTTGCAAGCTGACTCACTGCACCATTAAACAATATAGTCAGAAAAGCGGTAAATAACCATGCACTGAGTGAACCGAGCAAACCAAACCACATGCCGGCGTATAAATAAGGACGCAGAATAAATACATCTGTCGCCCCGATGAGTTTCATCGTTTGAATTTCTTCTTTGTTGGCTAACACATTAAAACGTAGTGTATTCCCGACAATTAAGAAAACAGCGGCAAACATCAGCAGTGACAAACTCACGACAACCATTGTTGCCAGATGTTTGATCGCATCCAAGCGAGTCAGCCAATCTTCATCAAGGCGTACATCCGTCACATTCTGCTCATGCTGAAGGCTTTCAGCTAACTGCTTCACTTCGGATTGATTGCTCACCGCAGGCGTAATCACGATCACCCCGGGTAATGCATAATCATCCAGCAGACTGATCGCTTGCTCAAACCCCGCATGTTGGCTCATCTCGGCCAACCCTTGTTGCGGAGAAATGTATTCAACCTTCTGAACACTTGGGCGCACTTCTATTTCATCTTTCAGCACCATCACCCGAGCTTCTGGTGTCCCTTCTTCAAGATAAACGCTGATTTGTGAAGGCGTGGCGACATGGCTGGCAACCGAGGCAACATTTTTACTTAACAGGTATAGACAGGCAGGCATGGTTAACGCCATCGAGATAACCGCCAGTGTCAGTAAGTTGCCCATCGGTCGCTGCTGCCAAAGCGCCAGAAAAGACAACTTAGCTTGCTTGTAATGTATTGCCAGAAAGTGATCGCGAGGCGGACGCTTTTGTTCTCGTTTTTTCTTTGCGTTGGAGGTGCGTTTGTTGTTCGGCTTAGTGGCCATAATCTTCAACCTCACTTAAGAACCCCTGGTTTAACTCGAGATGACGATACATCGGACGGGAGTTAACTAGGTTAATATCATGCGTAGCAAGAAGGATTGTCACACCTGCACGGTTGAATTCCTCAAACAAGCGAAGAATCCGGTTGGATAAATCCGGGTCGAGATTACCGGTCGGTTCATCAGCCAGTAGCAAGGTCGGTCGATTCACGACTGCCCTAGCGATACCGACGCGCTGCTGTTCCCCGCCGGAAAGCTGACTCGGTAGGCAACGCGTTTTATCCAGAAGCCCGGTTTTATCCAAAGCTGCTGAAACTCGTCTTTTGATCTCATTTTCAGAGATCGATTCAATGCGCATCGGGAGTGCGACATTATCGAACACGCTGCGATCCATCAACAACCGATGTTCTTGAAAGACAATCCCGATATTTCGCCGTAAAAACGGAATATCAGGGTTCGGAATACGCGTGATATCGTGTCCGTTAAAATGGATTCGCCCGTCAGTTGGCCGTTCGATAGCACAAATCAATTTCAGTAATGTACTTTTCCCGGCACCTGAATGCCCACCAACAAATGCCATTTCCCCACGACGGAGGTGGAAGTCGACTTTTTGTAAGGCTTGTCGTCCCCCTCGATAGGCTTTACTCACTTGCTGAAATCTGATCACTCGCTATCCCCTTCCTCAAGCATAATCCATGTTTGTTGCCCGTCTATAGACTTTCTGACTACAGTCAGGTTTGCAGCATCGTCCGTTGTAAACGCCACCGGTTTCACGATCATTGGTTTCATGATCACAGGTTTCAGGCATGACCAACGCGATTGATCTCACGGTGGCTATTCATCCCGACTGAACAATGCTTCGATAAACTCTTCCGTTTGGAAAGGCCGTAAATCATTAATGCCTTCTCCGACACCAATAAAGCGAATTGGGATTTTAAACTGATCAGCAATCGCAAAAATTACCCCACCTTTAGCCGTTCCATCAAGTTTTGTCAGGGTAATCCCCGTCACTGGCGCAACTTCACTGAAGAGTTTGGCTTGGCTGATCGCATTCTGGCCAGTACCGGCATCTAAGGTCAGCATGATTTCATGCGGCGCAGACTCATCAAGCTTCTTCATAACGCGTACAATTTTGCGTAACTCTTCCATCAGATTACCTTTATTTTGTAATCGTCCGGCAGTATCAGCAATGACCACATCGATCCCCCGAGCCTTAGCAGCTTCAATGGTATCGTAAATCACGGAGGCACTGTCAGCACCAGTATGCTGGGCAATCACTGGTACTTGATTGCGTTCTCCCCAGATTTGCAATTGCTCAACGGCAGCGGCCCGGAATGTATCACCGGCAGCAAGCATGACCTTTTTGCCCTGCATCTGGTATTGTTTCGCCAGCTTACCGATTGTGGTGGTTTTCCCCACCCCATTCACACCGACCATCAGAATCACGTAAGGCGTTTTCTGTTCATCAATCACTAAAGGCTGCTCGACATGAGAGAGAATTTCTCCCATTTCTTCTTTCAGCAAACCGTATAATGCTTCACCGTCTTTTAACTGTTGGCGATTGGCTTTTTCTGTCAGGTTGTTAATGATCTTAACCGTTGTATCCATACCGACATCGGCGACTAGCAACTGTTCTTCAAGTTCTTCGAAAAGATCTTCATCGATCTTTTTCCCTTTGAATAAACCAAAAAATCCAGCACCGATGTTGGCTTTAGTCCGGCTCAGGCTTCTTTTTAAACGCGCAAAAAATCCTTCAGTCGGTTTTTCCTGTTCAGCAACTCTCACGGGTTGAGACGCTTCCGGGACAGGATCTGCGTGACTCTCGTCATCCGGTTCCGGGATACGATCCGTTTCAACCTCAGTTTGATGCTCAGGCAATTCCGCAGCTTCACTGACCGCGTTTTCCTCTGTCGGCGCAACCTCAGCCAAAGATTCGTCCGCTTCAAGGACCGCCTCTTCGACATCACTTTCGGTCGTTGTTTCAGTCAGATCATTTTTTTCATTGGGAGTCTCATCATCACCAAAACCAAGCCATGACAGCAGGCCACGCTTCTTTTTTTCTGTCATCTGGAAATATCCTAGATTTATTCATCGGTTCAAAACGTTATAATACCAGTTCTACTGATGACGTCATTGGTATCATACTTTTCTCAGAATATTGATATGCTCAGGAAAAGAAAAATGACAAAGCCGTGAAAAATCTAAACTCAGGCTGTTAAACTTCATCATGCTTCAATTCGTACCTTCACCCGTCTGCAACAAAACAGGCCGGGCGGCTATATTAACACTTTATTTTCGGTCAAAAAATCATGGGAAAACATCGTCAGCCAAACCAGTCACAAAAAAGAGACAAATCAGGCTTTATTCGGATTATTAGTGGATTGTGGAAAGGCCGAAAACTGCCGGTTCATGATGCCGAAGGCCTCAGACCCACCACAGACAGAGTCAAAGAAACCCTGTTTAACTGGCTGGCGACCGATATCCCTCAGGCCCGCTGTCTCGATCTGTTTGCTGGCTCAGGGAGTCTGGGCTTCGAAGCGGCATCACGTCAGGCTGAACAAGTGACCATGATCGAGAAAAACCCGGCCGCATTTCAGCAGCTCAGGAAAAATCAGCAGACGCTGTCAGCAACGCAACTCCAGATCATTCAAAGCGATGCGCTGCTTTATCTCGCTCAAACACCACCAGAAGAGCCCTATGATATTGTGTTTATCGACCCACCGTTCCGACAGGGGCTACTGGAGGAAACACTTCGCTTACTGGAGAGCAAGCAGTGGTTACACGAACAGGCAATGATTTATATCGAGAGTGAAAAAGAATGGCCTGTCACTGACATCCCTGCATCCTGGCAACTCTACCGAGAAAAAAATGCCGGACAAGTTTGTTATCGCTTATACCAAAAAGCCCCTTAAACAGGGGCTTCTCCAATGGCGGGCCTGAAACAGACTCAGCCGCCTGCCACATAACTTTTGATGCCATCCAAAAACATCTGCGTTGAAACCATCACCAAGAGTAATCCCATCAAACGCTCGGCTGCTTTTAAACCTCTTTCTCCTAAAATCCGGTGGAAAAAGTCATAAAACATCAAAATAACGGAAGTGCCGGACCATGCCAGAAAAACAGCCAACGCCAGCTCTGGTAAGTCATTTGGCGATTGTGTAGAAAATACCAATAATGATGCAATCAAAGACGGTCCGGCAATCATCGGAACAGCCATCGGTACGATAAAAGGTTCTTCGCCAGCAGCCAGCCCTGTAATGGAACCAGCACTGGGAAAGATCATTTTGATGGCAATAATAAACAGAATCACACCGCCAGATATACTCAACGTCTCCGGTGCCACTTTCAGGAAACCAAGGATGTTTTTGCCGGCAAACAGGAAAATCATCAGAATGAGTAGTGCAAAACACAATTCCCGGATTAACACGATGCGTCGTCGTTTCGGGTCGAGGTGTTTTAATATCGCAAGCACGATAGGGAGGTTGCCAAGCGGGTCCATGATCAAAAACATCATGGTCGCGACGGAAATAATTTCCATACTTACATCTCAGACGGTTCAATAAAAAACGAAGTATAACAACCTAAAAGCAAGATTTCGACGCCCGAATGAGCACGTCGGAGGGCGCTGTACTCAAGCACGGCCATCCATCAGAAGCACCCCAAAAAATCAACTCAGGCATGCGCTGGTAATATTGCAATCACAAGTAGACACAAAGCGACTAAAAATCCGCTGGTCGTGACTAACGAGAGTTCATTCACCTTTTTTTGACCCGGATAAACCATGACCCGAAAAAACACCACAAACCATAGTGCAGCGCCGACAGAGGCTTCCAGAGCACTCCAACTGCGAGTCTGAAGCCACCAGCTACTGGCAGACCAAATCAGCCCGAGGAGTCCGGTGCCTAAAACAGCGACAACCGTCATTCGTTTATCGATATAAGGCAGGAAAAGCAGATAGAGAACAATACCGAGAGCAATCAAGGTGACCGGCAACCACCACTGGATCGGAGACAAAATATGTTGCCAGAAGGCCAAGCTGAAAGCGATACAGCTCAATAGGAAAGCGGAAAAAGATAAGCGAAATTTAGTTTGTCCGACAAAGGACCAAGTAAAAATCAGACAGCAACATAATGCAACTGAAGTCCAGACGATTGAAGCACGCCACTCTGACGTAAGGCTCCACATCAAAACCAGTAATACTGTGGTACAAATGCCCCCCAAATAAAAAGAGAGTCTGTTTTGGTGACCGACATGGCTTTCCTGCATACAAGCTACCTTCGTGTTGAACAGCTGCTAGTTTATAACCGTTTTATGAGAAATCCACCGATGACGTCAAAAACTTGGATCTGAGTAAAGAAGTAAATCGACCCTGTAGAAAAACAGAAAAATTCGCTAAAAAACCATAAAATTGACAATAAATGAATGAATATCAACTTTTAGCAAAAAAAACAAAATACAGATGCGCAATCAATCCGTTTTCAATGGCATAATTGAAAGCCATTTGAAACAAAATAAACATAAAAAACAATTACTTATAAAACAACTTCCAGTTAAACAAAAAATAAATCCAAACTCAAACATCACAGAATAAAAAACACATCAGACCACTGAAAACTGCCGTTCACGGCATTCAATATGATAACTATTGTCAAACACATCGATAAAGAAGCTATTTTTTTGCTTAAAAAGACCTGTAAAAACCATAGAACCACCTAAACAACCAAAACCAACAAGGCTATATAACCACCACTAAAAAATTATAATATTTTCAATTAAATTCAACGAGTTAAACAACAAAATACATCCAAATATCGATATAGAGCAAATAACCAACAGCCAAAAACAACATTAAAAACCAGCAATAAACCACCATTGGTGCAGTACAAACATATCTTTTCAAAGATTTTACAAAATAAATTTGATCAATCGTGAAAAAGTGATACTCTGTATAAATGTTAACAAATAAATTTTAGGAGCAGTGTGTTATGATCACGCCATCTCAAAAGCAGGGACTTGTCATGATTGCAGTTATTCTCGGCCTTATGACACTGCCTCTGTTTTATTGACATCTTGATAAACAAAAAGGGACGCTAAAAAGCGTCCCTTTTTGTTTATCAAACTATTCATTCAAATAACTTCGCAGATACAAACTCCCAATGAATGTAATAAACACCGAGAGCGATTAACGTCATCACCATCATCACAGAAATAGCGGCACGCCAGATAAAGCGACTACTCCTTGGCATTAACTCTTTCATACACTCGTCATAAGCATCTAAAAATGCTTCACAATCGTCTAGTTGATAATCGGTTTCATGCAGTAATTTGTTGCGCACCGTCGCAATATATCTCAATTTTTTGATGACATTATGCGGTAAGCGGTTTTCACAACTCGAGATCAGTTGATGTAATCCTCGTCCTTCTGCGTGATATTGAACACGAAGGAGATGTTCCAGTTTCCGTGTTCTGATAACAACTTTTTCAATCTCTGACATGGCTATCCCCTCGATTCATCCTGATGCCCAGATAACCTATGATGCTGATGTTATGGCAACAACCAGCGAGTCAATCGGAAACGAGCACATATCCAACTCATCACCAAAGCACCGATATAACTGATTATAATCCATAATGGAATCACCCAAAGTGGATGTCCTGCGAAATTTAGCTCAAAATGATGCATGGGCCATAAAACCAACGGATGAAGAATATATATCCCCAGACTATAGCGGCTGGTAAAACGTACCAATTTCTGCCACATCGGAGATAAACGCTCCCCCCAATGTCGGCACATCACAAAAACCATCCCCGCAATCACAACTGTGTTGATCGTTTTGTAGGAAAGCCAACGCTTGACCGTATACTCTCCCGCATCCATGCTCAGATGAATCACCATATAAGCGGTTATCATCAAGCCGATACTTCCCAGCAGCCCCCAAAGCCAGACATGAATCGCTTTCCGGGACAGATAATATCCGAGCAGCAGATAGCCGGAATAAAGCCACAATGAATAAGACCAGACCCCATTCCAGTAAAACAGATACGCGACGGAGCTGAACAGCCAGAGCAACAGATAGCCTGGCGTAAACCATTCATATCGTCTGACGGCCCAATGAAAGAAAGGGATTAAAGCGTATAGCGGGATAAAATAATAAAAGAATCCAAGATGATAATAGGTTGCTTCATGGGGGATCTCGGAGAGTCGTGCCTTGACATTATCCCAGTCAAAACCCGTCGCATCCCACCCGGATAAATAAGCATAGAAAACGGACCAGATCAGGAACGGAATCACCACTTTCATAACTCTGCGCTGGAGATAGTATTTCCCGTCGAAAGGACGGGCATCATGAATAAGCAGCGCACCAGAAACCATAATAAAGACCGGAACGGCCCACCGGCTGACACTATTCAGGCCGGCAGCGACCACCCAGTGATCAAAAGGAATCACACCATATTGATGACGAAATGGTCCCAAGACATGAATACCGACAACAAACAGTGCAGCCAAAGAACGCAGTAAATCGAAATAGAAAACCCGACTGGGACTCATTTTGAATCTCCTCTTATCTCATCGACGACTCTAGCGAGATAGCGCTGTCAGATACAACATTCTATGGTTATCTTTTATTCAAGCTTATGTCAGAAATTTAGATTGATAGGAATTACCAATGGATAAAATCAGCTTAACCAAATTTATTTTATTATTTGGCTGACTTATGATGTACGGGAATTGAACAGAACTCAGCAATAGATGGAGTGTCTTATGAATACGAATGTCATCGGCTTAGACAGTACAACGAGCCAAAAACTTGCAACATCTTTAAATCAACTCCTTGCCAACTATCAGGTATTCTACATGAATGTCAGGGGTTACCACTGGAACATCAAAGGGCCAGAGTTTTTTGAACTGCATACCAAGTTTGAAGAAATCTATACTGATCTGCTCACTAAAATCGATGAAGTTGCTGAGCGTATTCTGACGTTAGGCAGTACACCACTGCATACCTTCAGCGATTATGTATCGTGCTCTGAGATTCAGGAGCATAAACAAGCTTCGCAGGCAAAAACAACAGTTGAAGGGATGGTTCAGGGATTCGGAACACTGGTAAAACAACAACGAGAAATTTTGGGAATTGCTGGTGATGCAAGTGACGAAGGCACCGCAGCATTGATGAGCGATTACATCAGAGAACAAGAAAAACAAATCTGGATGTTTAACGCTTGGCTACAATAAAGTGATTGGTTTTCAAAAACACATATCACACCCAAGCTAAATTCTGAGAACGTTCTATGACTATCGGTCTGAGGGGTCACACGATATATTGAGCATTGTTACTCCAACACAATGCTTCATGGAGTGATTGACTGACTTCCTCAACCGATAGACCGATTTTAGCGCTCTCCGTTTCAATGCCATGCCAGTCGCCTCGTTCAAAATGTTCTTGGATCGTCAGTAGATCGCCAAAAGCACCTTTACGCTTCGCCAGAGCTTCTTTCGCGACTTCGGGTAATGGTAGCTGTTCCATTAAATCATCAATGGAAATATCCAAAATGGCATCGAGCACAGAAAACAGACCAATCATAAATGCCTGCCCTTTCAACTCATTGAAAACGTCATGGGATGACATCAGTTGACAAAAATGGGCACGCTGTAGCGATAATCGATAGAGTTCTTTGGGCTTATCCACGGCAATGTAAGATGCAACCGTCAGAGACACAAAAGACTTGAGTCGATCCTGACCTAAATAGATAAGCGCTTGGCGGAACGAGGAGATGTTGACACAAATGCGATCTGAAAGCGCATTCACAAAACGTAATAGTTTATAAGACAACGTGACATCTTGTGAGAGGATCTCTTCGACTCGTTCAAAATCCACCTCAGGCTGACAGACTTCAATAAATAAATTCATTGCCGTCAGGTATTCTGGAACCACATAGCGCTTTTTCATCACCTGTGGCTTTCTAAAGTAATAACCTTGAAAAAAGGAGAACCCGGCAGCTTTAGTTTGTAGAAATTCTTGTTCCGTTTCTACCCGCTCTGCAAGAAACCGGCACTGATATTTATCAGCAATTTTTTCTCGAACAAACTGACAAGCCTCATCAATCCCCAACGCCATGATATCCAATTTAACAATATGAACATAAGGGAGAAATCGTTCCCACGCTGGCGAATAGACAAAATCATCCAGTGCCAGTAAATAGCCGTGGCGGTGTAAGTCACGGATAACATGGTATAACTCATCGGTCGGTTCACAGGTTTCCAGCACCTCGACAACGATCCGGTGCTTCGGCAGCGTGAAGGGAAGACGGCGAATCAGACTTTTATAGGGGAAATTGATAAAGCAACGCGCCGATCGTCGATCCGATGGACTGCCAACTGTCAGAAAGTTTTCAGCAATTAGACGATAGGTTGCCCGTTCTGAACTAATGTGAGATGGAAAGGCATTCATTTCCCCATCTCGGAAAAGTAACTCATAGCCTAGCGTAACGCCCTTCGCATTGAGGATTGGCTGACGGGCAACATATGTATATCGCATTTTTCGAACCTAGGCTTTTGCCACAGCCAATAAAGCACCACAACCCAAAAATGCAGATCCAAACACCTTATTTAAACGACGCATCATCAATTCCGAGCGCATATATCGCCTGAGCTTCGCTGCAAGCGAAGTATATGTCAGCATCACCAGAGTATCGATGAGCATTGTCGTGACACCTAAAATAATGAGTTGGCTCATCTGGGGGCTTTCCGGTTGAATAAATTGAGGAAAAAGTGCCACCAGAAAAACAATTGATTTCGGATTCGTTAAATTGATCAACATTGATTTACGTAACATAACCCAAGGTTGATGAGAAGTCTGTGATTCAGTCGTAAAAGACGTGCTAGTATCACGCCATTTTTGAATACCCAACCATACAAGGTAAGCGACACCAATCCACTTAATGAGACTAAACGCAAGCACAGACTGAGCAACCAAAGCGCCGACCCCAATCCCGACCAGCAAGATATGAAAGGCTAATCCCAACTGAAGCCCTGCAATCGCAAACAGAGATCTACGGATACCGTAATTGAGACCATTACTGATGGAATTAACAGTTCCAGAACCAGGAGCCAGACTGAAAATAATTGCCGTGGCAACATAAGCAAGCCAGACGTGTAGTTCCATGGGAATTCCTCTATAATAAAGACACTTAACGCAATACGAATAGTTCTCATACTATCAGCAATCAGTTGGATTATGAATCAACATACAATACTGACCTTCCCTTATACGCAAGAGTTTCTCTTTGAGCAAGCCGTCAGCAATGATATTTCAACTTTCTGGCAGGAGAGACAGGAAGGGACACTCCGTGCATATGATAAGAAACGACTCTACTGGTGCCGTTTTACTCACCCCGATCATGACCAAATGATACTGATTGCGAACGGACGCATAGAGTCGGTGTGGAAATATCAGGAGCTTCTCTACGATTTATTCCGTCAAGGCTATGATATTTATACGTATGATCACCGTGGGCAAGGACTGTCTGAGCGACTTTGCACTGATAAGCAGATCGGCCATGTCGGCGAGTTTCATGATTATGTGCGTGATATGGAAAGCATCCTTGCACAAACCTTAGTATCCAAAACTTACCGAGCCCGTTTTCTACTCGCCCACTCGATGGGGGGGGCAGTCGCCACACGCTATATTCAGACCCATCCAGATCATGAATTTGATGCGATGGCATTCACCGCACCGATGTTCGGCGTCCACATCCCCTATTTACTACGTCCGATTGCCCTTCCTTTGACTCAGATTTTGGCTGCACTGACATCTGAGCCGAAATATGCACCGGGTTATCAGGGATACTTATCTAAACCGTTTGAAAATAATCCGCTGACACATAGCCAGACAAGATATCGCTGGTTCAGACAGCTGTATGATAGTCATCCTGAATTAAGATTAGGCGGGCCCAGTGCACAATGGGTCTGGCAAAGCCTCATGGCCATCAAACAATGCCATCAACTGACGCGACAAGTGACGCTGCCCACACTAGTCATACAAGCGGGAGAAGAAAGAATTGTCAGTAATCCTGCCCAGGATTTGTTCTGTCACAAAGTCGCAAAAACCAACCCATACTGCACCAGCCTTAAGATTGAAGGGGCAAGTCATGAATTGCTGTTTGAGAGCGATCAATATCGAAACCCAACTCTGGATGCAATTCTGCGGCACTTTTCATCCTACCGCTCAGCCTGACCACGCCGCCCTATGAATGACAAGCCCATTGATGACAAGTTTGCAAACAGAACTGTCAGAAATAAAGGAGGAAAAGACACAAGATAGATTTTACCCTCTTTTTCCCCTTTATATTTTCGTAAAATAGTCAATAACGCAGTTCTGCATTTCATGTTTACCAAATGAGGATTTTATGACGCTTACCAGCAAAGATATTCGTATTGTTGCTTCTGATCTTGATGGTACATTACTCGCTCCAGACCATAAGTTAAGCCCATTTACCAAGAGCACACTGAAAGACCTCCATCAGAAAGGGTATACATTTATCTTTGCAACCGGACGTCACCACGTTGATGTGGCAGGTATCCGTGAAATTGCCGGTATCCCTGCATTCATGATTACCTCGAATGGTGCCCGTATCCATAGCCCGGACAATCAATTGATGTTCAGCCGCAATGTCCCAAAAGATTTGGTGCAAAGTCTGATTGATCTCTGTAAAAATGATCCGGATATCTTCATTCATATGTACCACGATGATCAATGGCGACTCAGTGCGATCGATGAAACGATTCAACAATATCACAACGAATCTGAATTCACGTTTCAGATGTTTGATCCGGAAAATCCACCGTTAGATAATGTGGCAAAAATTTTCTTCACTCACAGGCAGTCCAGCCACGATGCGCTGGTGCGCTATGAGGATATCCTCAATCAACGCTTCTCAGGAGAAGTAACGATCGCATTCTCCAGCCCCACATGCCTTGAAGTGATGGGACCTGAGATATCAAAAGGTCATGCATTACAAGTGGTTGCCAATTCACTGAATCATACATTAGACCACTGTATCGCATTTGGTGACGGGATGAATGATATTGAAATGTTGTCGATGGCTGGTCGAGGACTGGTCATGGAAACTGCGCATGAGAAAGTCTTCTCAGCTTTGCCACAGACTGAACGTATCGGTAGTCATGCGGATGATGCTGTCGCCCACTATCTGCATCAACACTTGTTGTAATTCACACAGCATTCTTCCCCCAAGCATCCGTTATCTATCCGATCCACCAGCAATCGATATTCGATAATGCTGGTGGTGGATACCCGACCGTTGGGATTCAATATGACGACTGACCAACTCACTCAGTTGACTGATGTCGGCATCGTCGCTTGCACAAAGTGACTTGCGTCAACCGATACTGCATGGTTGTCGCCCCCCATATTTGGTGACTCAGTCGGCACTGCAAAGTCAGCTGCCAAAGTATAATGTTTCAGCGCCATCATCGGTTGCTCAATGATCTGCTCCAACAATTGTTCAAACCGCCTTGCCAGACGCTGAGGTGAATAGCGGGTTGATCGGTACGCAATCAGCACATCCAAACATTCACCGGGAGTCACAAAAACGGTCAGGGGCAAGTGGGTATAGCCTCGGTTTTCCATCGCTGTCAGTCTCATGCCATGGTAATCAATGCTAAACCAATGGTCATAATTCGGATAATTATCAACGGATAACATGGTATCAAACCAACACGCTTCTCCCGTCAGTTGCTCGATTTCATCCAACCCCAACATATCGTGTTCACACAGATGAACCTGTTCCGACTGAACGTCTTTCAGTTGTTCAATCAAGGAACGATTTGGCTGGAGTCGCATCCGGACAGGAACCGTATTGGTAAACAGACCGACATAAGATTCGATGCCTTCAATGTCACAAAGACGTCCCGAAACCGGTGAACCAAAAACAACATCTTCACATCCGGAGATATCACGCAAGATCATTCCCCACACGCCTTGCATCAACGAATTGACGGTTAGACCATTGTGTTGGCAAAGCGCCATCAGCTTCTGCGTCATCAGGGGCGATAACTGAAAAGATGCATCTCTGACCTGTGCTGACGGTGATTCACCTTGATAGATCAGGGTCGGCTGCGCACCGGCTAATGCCTGTGACCACGTTTGTCTGGCAACAGATTTATCTCGTGAAGCTAATTGTCGAATCACGCTGGCATAACGCTCCGGACTTTGCGGTGTTGCTAACCCCGCAGTCTGAACATACGCCTGAAGCAGATCGCGTAGCAAAATCGGCATTGACCATCCGTCGATAACCAAATGGTGTTCAGATAAAAACAGCGTATGCTGGTTGTCATGATGATGCACTAATACAGCATAAAGTAATGGCTGGCGGGTATCGTCCATATCAAAGGGACGTAACACTTCACGGGACTCAATCGAGGCCAGCGCAGCATCTTGCGCCTCACTCGGTAATTCATTGAGAGAACAAATTTCCAGCGGCCATAAGCGGTTTCCTTGTTTCGCAGCCGACGCTGTAATTTGAGGGAGCACCTGAACGGCTTGATCTAAAATATGAACATCAAAACGAGCCAGTAATTGTGGGTGACGTAACACAACACAATCGAGCGCTTGCTGTAGGCGTTGCACATCCATGTCACCGACGAACTGCATCTTTGTCAGGGCGTTATAGTTACTCTGTTGACCACTGGTTCGGGCATGAGACAGCAGACCGTTCTGAACCGGTAAAGTCGGAATAATGTCATGAATCTCACCATATTCAGCCGTAAATTGTGCCCGGACATCATCACTCATCAGGATCGGGGCTGCGGAATCATCCACATGTGGTACGCCGGCGTGCTGATGATGGTCAATTTGCAGTGCAATTTTTTCCAGTGTCTTCTCCACAAAGATATCTTTGACCTTCAAAAGGTATCCTTGCTGACGTATCCGGTTGACCAAAGCCATTGCCGAGATGCTATCACCACCAAGCGAGAAAAAATCATCTTCCGCAGAGATCCCAGAGACCCCGAATAATGACTGCGCTTCCTGACACAGTAGTCGTTCGATATCAGTCTGCGGTGCGCGGCCAAGCCGTCGGGTCACCGACAAGGGCATCGCAGCCAACGCTTTACGGTCAATCTTACCGCTCGCATTAATTGGCATCTCATCTAGGATCTCAATTACCGAAGGCACCATATAATCAGGCAGGACTTGCGCCACAGCAGCCGCTAAATGCTCCCCACTGAGTTGACGGGCATAATCAGGCGTCAGTACACAAAACCCAATCAAGCGGTGTGTACCAGCAAAAGGCGGCGCGACAACGACAGCCTGAGCGACACCTGGCTGCACTGACAAGGCATTTTCAACCTCGCCCAACTCGATCCGATACCCACGGATTTTCACCTGATCATCACAACGTCCGATAAAAGCAAGTTGCCCCTTTTCAGACCACCGCACTAAGTCGCCGGTTCGGTACATCACATCACCGGCAACAAATGGATCCGCGACAAAGCGTTCTGCGGTCATCCCGGGTTGATTGAGATATCCCTGCGCCATTCCTGCGCCGGCGAGATAAAGCTCTCCGACACACCCTGTCGGTACCGGCGTCAGTGTTTCATCTAATACATAGGTGCGCGTATTGGCGATGGGTCGCCCGATCACCGGCGTATCATCGACCTTAAAACTGGCACTGACCGCATCAACCGTATATTCCGTTGGCCCATAGAAATTTTCAACAATCAGTGCAGGGTACTCACTCACCTTCTGCCACAGCTTATGTGGTATCGCCTCACTTCCGACCAAGACAAGCGTCGGTACATGTGACATGGTCATCAGTCCGGCTTCCAGCATCTGATAAAACAGCGAAGGCGACAGATCTAAAGCGTCAATGTGGTCTTGTTCAACCAGTCGGCTCAGCTCAAACGCATCCCGACGTTGTTCATTTGAATAGAGATACAGTGTATGCCCGTGAATCATCCATAAAATTTGTTCCCAAGAGGCATCGAAAGAAAAAGAAGTGGTATGCGCGGCCCGGACCACGGGGCAATCGCGTGTTTGTTTTAACTGCGACAGCGTCCGTTCAAAAATCGTCTGTCGATGAGACAGCGCAAGATTCAGTAACGCACCATGGTGGTTTAATACCCCCTTCGGCTTGCCGGTCGAACCGGACGTGAAAATAATATAAGCCGTATCCTCTCTTTGTGGGGAGGGGTAATCAGAGGGAAAAGCTTCTCCGGCGCACAACAATGTTTCGAGTCGCCACAATGGCGTCGTGACATGCTGGATTGCTTGTTGCAAACCACACGGTGGATACTCATCGATCAGCACGCCACGGGGACATGCCTGTTCCAGAATGGCTTCAATCCGTTCTTGAGGATAATCCGGATCAACCGGAAGATACACGGCACCACATTTCATCACGGCCAACAACGCAATCACGGCAATCCCTGTTCTGGGTAACGCAACGCCAACAACATCGCCACGACGGACACCAGCTCGCAGGATGTTCGCAGCAAGAGTATTGACCTGCTCATTCAGTTGCGCGAACGTCCACGATGTTTGTCCGTCGTACAATGCCAGTCGCGTCGGCGATGATTCGACTTGCTGCCCCAGCAGATCCAAAATGGTTTGGTACTCGGTAGGAAGTGCGAATACCGCACCGGTAGACCAAGGCTGGATATCATATTTCGATTGCGGTGTGCGTGATGAGAAGTCACCGACCGGATTCACTGACAATGTCTCCGGCTCCGCATCTTTGACAAAGTCAATATCTTCAGACGCTCTTGCGGCCTGTGACCATCGTGACATCGATTCATCGATCATATTGCTCATAGACATAGCGATAATTCCTTCATGAATGCAGCTCGGAGAGGTGAATATGTTGCCAGTTTTGTTCAACATAACTGAGACAATCGGATTTATCTTCCGGACCGAAAATCGCTTGCCAACCTTGAGGAACCGGACTGAATTCCGGCCACAAACTGTACTGACCACGGTCATTGGTCAGGACGAGAAACCGATGATTCACATCATCAAATGGATTGGTATATTTTTTATCATTCATTATTTTTAAGCCACCCTGCCAACTAAGGGAAAGATTCATACTTTGTTTACATCAGGCATCCCGTTCAATCTGTATCAATGTCACGAGTGCCTCTTCCAGAAACAGATAATGTCCATGACAAAGCTGTATTCCGGTCTGTTGCTGAAGTATTGGGGAAAGTTCAAACGTGAAATATGAATGCTGCGGCTCAAGGGATATTAATTGCGCATCATGGAAGTCAAGGTAACGTTTTACTAAAGGATAAAGTGCCTTAAACAGGCTCTCTTTGGCCGAAAACATCAGCGACATAAACGGTGCTTTATGCCAACCGGTGACATCCTGAAGTTTGATTTCCTCAGGCGTGACAATCATTCTTCCGATCGACTCGCACAGTGTTTCATCCATGATATTTTCGACATCAACCCCGATGGATAACCGCTCCGCTTTCGTCGCCACAGTAGAGATAGCCGTGTCGTCTGTATGTGAAATGGAGCCGATAAATCCGTCAGGCCACACGGGAGAACGATGTTCTCCAATTCCAACCCAAGGTTCAGATGCACCGCGGTGCAGCAAAGCATGTTTTGCTGCAATTCTGCCGGCAACAAATTCTGCTTTTCTTTTACTGACCGCTCCGAGCAGAGATTCAGGTAAGGTGATGCCTTCTTGTGCTGCGCCAGCCGTATACTTATCACGCACATAGCGATTCATAAAAAGTGTCTGTCCACCCAAGCATAATTGCTTTTGCCAGATCAGAAATGTCATCACTTATCTTCCCTAAACCCGTTCATCACATGTGCAAATCAATTGAAAATAGGTCTCAAGCAATGGAGTAAGCCGTCCCCATCCGAGCACTCAACCTTGTCTGCCAAAACAAACATTCATGATTATTTTTTCTGAATCTCTCGCGAATACTTACTTCACCGTTGCACTGCAACAGCAGCTATTAGCATACAACCAATGCACGTATAAACTCCAATATAAATCCTCTGAACTCGCTGCGAAGATCGCATTATTTCCTATATTTCTGACTCATATAGTGTTAATTCTCATGATAACAGACCGTTATCAGACTGTTAGCCATAAGCAATTTGATGAATGAGGTTGGTCAAACGTGGATACATTGATGACCAATGTATTGAGTAGACAGGCGGTGAGAACCGCCTGTCAGTGAAAGGATGTCAACGCAGGGAAAGTATTGCCAGCCACTCCGCTTCGGTCACGGGCATAATTGAAAGTCGGTTTCCCCGCTTTACTAAAGGCATCTGCGCCAGTTCGGGCATTGCTTTCATCACCGAAAGGGGAATAATCCGCTCCATTTTGCTGACAAAAGCAACATCAACCATCACCCAGCGCGGATTTTCCGGGGTTGATTTCGGGTCGAACACGTCACTGTCAGGGTCAAATGCAAAGTGATCCGGATAGGCTTCACGGACAACCTCAGCAATACCTGCCACGCCAACCTGTTTACAGGATGAATGGTAGATCAAAACCTGATCCCCGAGACGAACTTGATCGCGCATCATATTGCGCGCTTGATAATTTCTGACACCTTCCCAACAAGCGCGCTGCTGCACGCGTAAAGTATCAATTGAAAAAGTATCAGGCTCTGTTTTAAATAACCAATATGCCATAATGTTATGCTGTGCTATACGAGACGATGTCTAATCCGGTTAAGGTAAGGAAGATATACCATGAAGCCCTTGAAAATTCTAATATTCAGCTCATTGATGATACTCCTGCAAGCCTGTACATCATCAATGGTGTCTTCTCCTTCCGATCACGTTGCTCTGGGGCAATCGACAGAGATTCAGATCCCGCGAATCATGTTCCGGGGCCAGATCGTGATTGGCCCTCAGACCAGCTCATTCACCCCCTGCAACAGCAACCAACAATTTCTATTGACGCTATCGGCACAACAGTATCAGACACTCAGCCAACAGGTCGCCTCCCCTTATCAATCAATCTATGGCGAAATTATTGGTTTCCTCACTGCGCCCAGTCAGACAGGTTACAACGCTGACTTCAGAGCACGGCTGATGACCCATCAGATTAACTATGTCTCACAAGATGGTGTCAAAGGTTGTAGTCAGCCCGTACAAAGCACCGAGGCTCAGGGACAGAAACCGCACTGGCGTGTTCGGATGACGTCACCGGATACTGTGGATGTTCAATTTGGCAAATCATCACCTCAGCAGTGGTCTGTGATACAACTGAACCACACTGAAGAACATCGGGTGTATAAAACACCTCAGGGAACATTGACGCTGTCACCATCATCCTGCCAACTGGGTCATCAGGCCTTATATGGTTGGATGGCAACCTTCAACACTCAAAAAGGTAGATATCGGGGCTGTGCCCGACTCGGCAATCAGGATTCGTCCACACCATGGCTTGCGACCTATTATGCAAGCTCAACCCGGCAAGACAACTTTTCTGTGACATTAACACTGAAAGCTGATCACACAGCGCAAACACTTTATCGTTATCAAAACGATCCGGTCCCCATTGTCGAAACCGGCTTTTGGCAGGCACTCAATGCCGATCAAATTCAGGTCGTCATGACCCAACATCAACAGCAATATCTGCTTTCCCAACGGATTTTTACTCGCGAGGGCGACCGGCTTCACGCCCCCAAAGAACAAGTTGGTCAGCAGATCTATAAAATCAATGAGGGCGGGTTAACCCTGTACCGGAGTAAACCATGAATGTGAATCAACAGCCGGAAGAGTCACCGCACCCATGCCCCGACTGTGGTTTGGTCTATCAATGTATTTGTCAGGCCATTCCCCGTTGTACAAGTGGCATCAAGCTGTCCTTACTGATTCATGAGCGGGAGATGAACCGGGCCACCAATACCGGACGCTGGCTTGTTCATGCACTGCCCCAGTGTCAGTCGTACCTCTGGCAACGTAAACAACCCGATGTGCAATTCCAGCAACAGTTGGATGATCCCCGATTCTTTCCGGTGCTGCTATTTCCAGCTCCCCACGCGCTTACAGCCGATGAACTGTACGCTCAAATATACGCGGAACACAGACATCAGACTCAGGCGCACAATCATCAAGCGCAGCAACATCAACCCGTGCCACATTTCATTTTGCTCGACGGGACTTGGCAGGAAGCTCGGAAAATGGAAAGAAAGAGTGCCTGGCTGGCAGCGCTGCCGCGCGTGCAGATCACGCCTAATGCGGCCTCATCTTATCGGCTGAGACGCAACCAACAACCTGACTCACTCTGTACATTGGAAGTAGTCGCCACGCTACTCGAACAACGCGGTGAGACCAAAGATGCTCGGGCATTAAAAGATTTTTTACATCTGTTTATGGATGCCTTGCAGGCTGATAAAAACCGGACTCCGGGACGCAAGGACAGTGATCACTGAACACATCAGGCGATTAGCACGTTACACAAGTGCTAACAAGCTTGATAACTGCTCAATTTCGACATCCGGCAGTAACATCGCTGCCGATTCGGTGCGGATATTTCGATGTTGATCATTCAACCAGCAGGCCGCGAATCCATTCATTTTGGCACCATAAACGTCGGTCTTCAGGTGGTCGCCAACATGCAGAATCTGGCAAGCCGGCAGATCGAGTGCGCGTTGCGCTTTGATAAACAGATCGGGATAAGGTTTGGAAAAACCATCAGGACCGGCTTGCAGCGTTTGCTGAAAATAGTGTCCCAGCCCGATCTTATTCGGGTCGACATTACCATTGGTCACTGCAATTAACGGGATTTGTTGGCTCAATAAGGTCAGCACACGATGTGTTTCTTCCGGCACTTCTATCTGGTGACGCCAGTAGAACATTTCATTGATTGCATCTTCCGCTGCTTTACGCGCGTCATCGGTCGAATATCCCAACTGTATCAACCCCTGCATGACCTGCGTATAACGCCATTGCGTCACATCATGCGCTAACTCCGGAGACTGCTGTACGATGTCGGTTTTCAATTGCTTCCACCACGCAATCGGATGCAACGCACTGACCGGATGATTCAAATGCATCCAATCCAACATCTTACGTTCCAGCTGTCGAATCACGGGGACGTTATCGTAGAGCGTATCGTCCAAATCAAAGGTCATTGCCTGAATCACAGGGAGAGAGCGGTAATAAAACATGCGCTATGGTTTCCGTTTCTTCTTCGCGCGAGGATGAGCTTGATCATAGGCCTGCGCTAAATGCTGAAAATCGAGATGGGTATATATCTGCGTGGTTGAAATATTTTCATGCCCCAAGAGTTCCTGAACCGCACGCAAATTGTGGCTGGATTCAAGAATATGGGTCGCAAAAGAGTGACGTAATTTGTGAGGGCTGATATGGCTGGCGACCGACTGCTTCATTCCCCACTCTGACATCCGTTTCTGGACATTGCGATGCGAAATTCTTCCACCGCGACTAGAAACAAACAGAGCAGGCTCATCAGCATGGGCAAGCTGCCCGCGAACGGCCATCCATTTTTTCACCCACGTCACAGCCTGACCGCTAAATGGGACTTTACGTTCTTTGTTACCTTTCCCGATCACGCGGAGTTCTCCCAGACCGAGGTGAATATCTTTCAAATTGACGCTCACCATTTCCGCCAACCGCAGACCGGCACCATACATCAATTCCATCATGGCCCGATCACGAATCGCGAGCGGATCATCTTCATTCACTTCAAGTAACTGAGCAACTTCATCTACATCTAAATTCTTCGGCAAAGGTCGCTTCTTCTTCGGTGCAGAAACACCTTTGGCCGGATTTGCGGTTAAGTCACCCCTTAATACCAGAAAGTCCAGAAAGCTACGCAATGCAGATAAGCGCGTCGCTAAACTACTGGCCTTGATGCCGTCACGCATCCCTTTCGCTGCCAGTTGTCTGACCCATGCCGAATCCAATTGCGGCCAGCGTGTCACACCATTGTCAGCCAGATAAGCCGCCATCTGAGTCAGTTGTTGCTGATAGTTCTGACGCGTATATAGACTCAACCCCTTCTCACTTCTCAGATATTCATAGAAGCGTTGAAGGGGCTGCTGTAATTCATCCGGTAATCTCAGACTTTCACTATTCATACGACGAATTTATTCATCTCTATATGACTGACTCATATTATGTGCGTTGCCATGGCAGTACATGTAATAAATGGGTCAACACCTCTGCCAGATAACGTAAAAACAGCGTATCCATACTTGGCTGGAAATGACCGCCATCTTCACTGGAGAAAGCCAGAATACCATGCGTGTCGGGACTTCTGATCGGTAACACCACGTAAGAGCCAAACTCTGGCGCGCCAGCATGTTCACCAAACAGACCATCGCGATCCGCTTTACGCATTCGGCCTAAATAAGCCGGGTTCCCGTTAAAATTGTTGGTGGCAAAACGCTGCCAATAAGCCAGATCCAAAGCATACGGTGTCGGGACGCCGGATAAACGGATATGCGCTTTCAGCGACATTTGCGCCGCTTTCTGTTCAATCGCTTCAATCACCTGACTCAATTCATCACACCGCAACATCTGTTCTTGCAGAGCCATGAATGCATGCAGCGTCCGGTCATTACTTGCTGCCAGAGACATGAAGGCCGTAATTTCTTCTTCAAGCTCTTCGATCCGGTGTCTTTGCCGATTCAGCTGAATATGAACCAAAGACACTGCGCCAAGTTGCTGGTGTGGTAGTGCAAGGCGATCAACCAACGCCGGACGATTCATAAAGAAATCCGGGTGATTTTGTAAATAATCAGCGACCACTTCAGCGGTTAACGCATCATTTTCATTAATTTCAGTTTCAGTGTTTGACACAACAGCCCTTTCTACAACGTTCTTCAATGATTTTAGCGGTTCTCAGCACGCAATCTGACCATCATAAATATGAGTGGCAGGTCCGGTCATATAGAGCGGTTGCCCCGGCCCCTTCCAGCTAATTTTCAAGTCGCCACCCGGCAAATGTACGGTGACATTCTCTGCCAACTGCTCTTGAATAATCCCGACAGCAACTGCGGCACAAGCACCACTGCCGCACGCCTGTGTTTCACCCGCCCCGCGTTCATAAACCCGTAACCGGATTTCATTAGGGTTCACGACCTGCATAAAACCGGCATTGACGCGTTCAGGAAAACGTTCATGGGATTCCAGTAATGGCCCAAGACGGTCCACATCTGCAATATCGACATCCTCAACCGTTGTCACCACATGAGGATTACCCATGCTTACCGCACCACAAAACAGTGTCTGTTCAGCAATGCGTAAAATATAGGTCTTTTCTGACTGTTTCGCCTTAAACGGGATTTTTGCGGGTTCGAATTCTGGCAACCCCATATTCACGGTAATCTGATTGTCGTCTTCGACATTCAGAATCATCTTTCCTTTCTTGGTACTGACATGAACGCTGTATTTGTTCGTCAAACCTTTGAGCCGAACAAAGCGCGCAAAACAACGAGCACCATTTCCACACTGTTCAACTTCACTGCCATCCGCATTGAAGATTCGATAGTGAAAATCTGTTTCCGGATCATAAGGCGCTTCAACCAATAACAGTTGGTCAAAACCGACACCTGTGTGTCGGTTTGCTAAGCGACGAATCAAATCCGGTGAGAAGAAAATATTCTGGGTAATACAATCAACGACCATGAAGTCATTACCCAAACCGTGCATTTTAGAAAAATGAAAATGCATAGGTTTCTTTACTCCGGTAAAACACTTTCCAAAGCCCACAAACTACTGAGAGGCTCGCGCTGGCGTACCAGATGAACCTGTTCTCCATCAACCATGACCTCAGCGGCGCGTGAACGCGTATTATAGTTTGATGACATAGCAAATCCGTAAGCACCTGCTGAACGAACCGCCAGAAGATCACCTTCCTCAAGCACCAGCTCGCGATCTTTACCGATAAAATCACTGGTTTCACAAATAGGACCCACTAAATCATAAACCTGCGCTGTTCCTTCCCGAGGCGTCACAGGGACAATTTTCTGCCATGCCTGATACAGCGCTGGACGCATGAGGTCATTCATCGCTGCATCAATAATTGCAAAATTCTTATACTCGGTATGCTTCAAGAATTCGACTTTGGTCAGCAGGATTCCGGCATTCGCAGCAATCGCCCGCCCCGGTTCGAACACCAGCTCCAAATCTTGATGATTCTCCAGACGCGAAAGTAATGCTTTGGCATATTCTGCTGGCTGTGGTGGTGTTTCTGCATCATAGACGACACCCAGACCACCACCGACATCGAGATGGCGAATATGAATGCCTTCCGCTTTGAGCGCATCGATAAGCGCCAGAAGCCGATCCGTTGCATCAATAAAAGGATCAATTTGAGTCAACTGTGAACCGATATGGCAATCAATCCCATGAACGTCCAGATGCTCCAGTTGATGAGCCAAACGATAGACTTCGCGCGCGCGGTCAAAAGCAATCCCGAATTTATTGTCACGTAGTCCTGTCGAGATATACGGATGTGTTTTGGCATCAACGTCCGGATTAATCCGCAGAGATACCGGTGCCTTCACACCGAGAGACTGAGCCACACGATTCAAACGGTGTAATTCGGATTCAGATTCAACGTTAAAGCACTTAATCTTCAACTCAAGTGCACGTTTCATTTCCGCTTCAGTTTTACCCACACCGGAAAACACAATTTTCTCGGGATTTCCACCCGCCGCTAAAACCCGCTCTAACTCCCCTCCGGACACAATATCGAATCCAGAGCCAAGTCGCGCCAAAACACTCAACACACCTAAATTGGAGTTTGCTTTCACAGCATAACAAACCAAATGTGCATGTGTGCCAACGGCCTGATCAAATGCATTCCAATGGCGCTCTAGCGTCGCTTTTGAATAAACATAAAGTGGTGTGCCATAGTCCTTTGCCAGTTCAGCGAGACGAACCCCTTCAGCACATAGCTGTCCATCGTTCTGGTAATTAAAATAATCCAAAATACTTTCCTAATTATCAATGACTAAGGATTAAGGTTGTGATTGGTTTTGCGGTGTATTGTCCTGAGGCATATACAACGGTCCTGTCTGTCCACAACCTGCCAACGCTAACACGCACAGCACTAAAAGTGCAGTAAACTTTTTATTCATTTTGCATATATCGTGATTATTCATTCAATGCCCCCTATAATCGCACCAGATTCAGGAAAAGCAATAGGATGTGAGGATGAACGATACTGAATTCCACCAACTTGTTGATCAAATGCTAGAACAAATTGAGCAAATGATTGATGACTCAGGTGCCGACATTGACTACGAGACAACAGGCAATGTCATGACACTGGATTTTGAAGATCGCAGTCAGATTGTGATCAACCGTCAGGAACCGATGCATGAAATTTGGCTGGCCTCCAGATCCGGTGGCTTTCATTTCCAGTACACAGATCAACAATGGATTTGCTCGAAAACCGGTCTGGAACTGCTGACCTTAATTCGTCAGGAATGTGAAAAACATGCCGGAGAGTCAATTGATTGGGATTGAGATAAGCGATACCCGCCACGTCGATTGACGTTGGAGTCCCGCAGATAAGTCTAATCTCGGGGCTCTGACGACAAGCCGGATTCAGAAATAATCAAGATTAAAAATAAAAGAACGCGTGTTCAGCCTCGTTTAGGCGTTCACCGCTTTGGTCGGCACAGTCCCTGAAGATCGGTCACTGCGGTAAGGAATGATACAAGTGCTGCCATCATCCGCATGGATGATCTGATAATACTGCGGCAAATTGAAGTTAATCAGTTTCGATGCCACTTTGTTTTCATCCAACATCGACGAATAAAAGCCATTCAGACTATAAATCATCTCATTTTTACTACCACTAAATTGATGGTAGACCTCGACACGATTCGATTCATCAAGAACGTAGATATTGAATCCAGTCTCGTTATCTTCGAAGAAAAACTGGATGAGTCCTTCACTGGCAAAGCCATCAATCGCTTCAGGTAGGTGATAATCCTGCTCCCGATCAATCATCATCAATGGCGAACCTTTGAGTTTGTTGGTCGAGATACTGCGATAAAAATCGACTGAATTTTCCAAACGCTGAACGGACACGCCCCGTCGTTCGAAAAACAGCCCGTACATTTGACAACCAACCCGCAATGCTTTGAAACGACGGCGCTTTTCCAGCTCGATTTCAACCGGTTTCAACCGTAAATCAATACATTCGGCCAATAACTGATAAATGGCATTACGGATTAATCCCCGCAAGTTTTTACTGTAGCAAAACACGTCCACTGACTCTGGTGGTAACGCATCCTGATGCATCTTGCACAATACCGTTTTGAGCGCATCAAGAACCGCGCCTTCGCCTTCGAAATGAAGCGTTCTGACTTCATGCCACGAATTACGATAAACCAGATCAATACTACCAACGAGACAGCGCTGATCCGGCCCGAAACTTAAAATATCGACCGTTTTTAAATCGACACGAAGTGATTTTCCGGAAACCGCATAAGTTGGATCTTGTTCAAAATTAATGAACATCGCCAACTGATTAATTTCACAAGGGCTGGCGAGCGCGTGCATAGTCGGACGACGTTTATGCAAGGAGAATGTATTCCGCAAGTCACCCACCATCTGATAAAACTTATCGATATCGAGTTGAGCGTCCTGAACAACGGCATGGAGCCTTGTTGATTCAGTGATCAAACCATTAAAAAATGCCCAAGCAACTAATTTACTCAGATATTCATGATGTTCCAGATAATGCTGCCCCATCATCCGACGCGGCACTAACGGTTGTTTATAGAGATACCAACCGGGAGGGTTACTCCGGTTCTGTTGCACTTCAATAAAGGTCAGATCAGACTCATGCAAGTCAGGAGAAATCTGCGGATTCAGCAGTGTGACTTTTCCCGGAAGAATTTCAAAAGCGGCATACAGTTTACGGGAAAGAATCGAAATATCCTGAGGACTAATCGATGAGGTAATATCGTTGCGCCGGGCGAATTGGATGAGATTACGGTAGCTCTGCATCAAAGCATCCAGAAGCCCTGTATGCATGAAGGAGACTTGTTCGACTTTCCAATTCCGTCGGTTATCCAATTCAGCAATGATACCCGTCGACCACTGCCAGATTTGCGTCAACTCTTCCAAGACCATCCGTCGCCATGGCACGGAGCCGGCACCGGGTTCACGAGATAATTTCTCATGCGTCTTCAGATAAAAGCAACGCCGTACCAAATCCAACCGAGGCTGATCATTAATCCGTTCTAAATAACGAGTCACTTTTTCCAGCATCAGATAATAGGCATCCATCCCATACAGATCGGGCTCATGGGTAAAAAAACGCCGCTTGGTATCGATACTTAAGAGTTGTGTAAATGGATATTCCCAAGAATATGCTTCGAGTAAGATTGCTTTGAGCACGGATTTATACGGAGAATCGATACTCTTATACAACTGCCATAAACTGGCACCGAAATACTCTTCTGCCGGAATATGATTGAGCCGACCAAAATCAAACCATTCATTACAGTTAATATAAGAATGACTACATAAATGGCTGACATATTCGTCATAGCACTCTTCCATCTCTGGTGGCACAATTTGCCACAAAAGACGTTTTCCGCCCATTCGCACCGCAGAACGGTAGAATTCATCCAGTAATAACAGATGTTGCGAAGAACCACAGTTTTCACCGGTCATCTCATCAGACTGCTTACACCGGAACCGCTGTTCATCCATGATAAAAAAGTTGGCTTCGACACCTTGTGTCTTTGCCCAGTCCGTCAGCAACAAGCATTTATTGGCCAGTTTTTCCCGACGGCTGGCGCTCATCAGCGAAGAAACGCACACCCAGATATCGAGATCACTGGAGGTACTCTGCCCGATCGATGACGTACTTCCCATGGTGTACAAACCCTGAATTTCAGGTTCGCTGGAAACCGGCAGTGGCTGCCCCAATGCGAGTTCTGTATCGTTAATAAACTGTTGTTGCGCGTCATCCGCCTCAAACCCCCACACCCCGAAAGGTACGTCTTGGGCATAATAACCGGGAATTAATGGGTGATTAAATTGAAAGAATACGGGTATTAAATGAAAAACACGACGACTTTGTAAATCCATTAACGCCAGCGCACGTTCAGTGCGTTGCCGATTCAGATTATCTAATCTTTTGATTAAAGTCTCGGTGTATGTCTGCAAGGGAGTATCCTTGGTTGGCTCAAAACTCAACGAACTGATTGCCCTTTGTGCAAAATCGCCGTCAAAACGTGATCAATTTAACACTTTATCTATCGATGGTAAAGATATCTCTCCCGGGTAGCCACGTGGACAACCCAGAAAAATCAGGGATAGTTCTTTGTTGATTCATATCTCACTCATATTATCTAGCTATCATAGCTCAAACTATAAACAAGAGCTACATCACATATTTTAAATTAGACTATGGTCGTATATCTCAAAATTTACAAGTTTTCCTGTGCACTTTTTCATTCGCAGACTTCGTTACCCCAAGTGCTATTTTTCAACCGCTTAGGTGAATTAGGTGAACTTGGGGATCGAAAAGAACAGTGGTAGGATGTGATATATCATTTTTCTCTAACCGACGCATAACTTATGACTGATTCATCTCCGATTCGTATTGCTACCCGTAAAAGCCCGCTAGCCCTGTGGCAGGCCCATTATGTCAGGGATGCGCTTCAGACTGCACATCCGGGTTTGACCGTTGAACTGGTCACAATGGTAACGAAAGGAGATGTGATTCTGGACACCCCGCTGGCGAAAGTAGGCGGTAAGGGACTCTTCGTCAAAGAACTTGAAATGGCAATGCTTGAAGGTCGGGCCGACCTCGCGGTTCATTCCATGAAAGATGTCCCGGTTGAATTTCCACAAGGCCTGGGGCTCGTCACGATCTGTGAACGGGAGGATCCGCGTGATGCTTTCGTCTCCAACCATTATGAAAACTTCGATGAACTGCCTAAGGGCGCCATCGTCGGGACTTGTAGTTTAAGACGCCAGTGTCAATTGAAAGAAGCCCGTCCGGATATCGTCATCAAAGAGCTCCGTGGAAATGTCGGCACACGACTCGGTAAGCTGGATGCCGGAGAATATGATGCAATTATTCTTGCCGCAGCCGGTCTCAAGCGCCTCGAGCTTGAAAGCCGAATCCGGAGCTACCTGACACCAGAGCAGTCGCTGCCGGCGGTTGGTCAGGGAGCCATTGGGATTGAATGCCGTCTAGATGATGAGCGATTGATTGAATTATTGAAACCACTGAGTCATCAGGAAACCACGGATCGGGTGCTTTGTGAACGTGCAATGAATACCGCTCTGCAAGGCGGTTGTCAGGTGCCAATCGGTAGTTACGCGCTATTGGAGAATGATCAACTCTGGTTACGGGCTCTGGTCGGTGAACCGGACGGCAGTCAAATCGTTCGCGGGGAGATCAGAGGGAATCGCAACGATGCAGAGCAACTGGGAGAAACGCTCGCCCAACAACTCTTACAGCGTGGCGCCCAAGAGATACTCGCCAACCTTTACTATGAGCATGACTAATCATGTCGGTACTGGTGACCCGCCCCGGTCAACCGGGAGAAGCACTCTGCCGTCAACTTCAGGCCGTTGGTATCCAAACGGTCCATCATCCTTTAATGGATTTTCATGCCGGTTCGGAACTGGAACAACTTCCGGGTCGGCTAGAACAGTGTGATCTGGTGATCGCGGTTAGCCAACAAGCTGTCCTTTATAGTCAGGAATATCTCACCCAACATGGCTTCTCATGGCCGTCTGACATTCGATATCTTGCCATCGGTCAAAAAACCGCACAGCTTCTAAGTAATTTTACCCAACAAACGGTAAACTACCCTGCGATAAGCGATAGCGAAAATTTTCTCTCTCTCCCGGAGCTTAGTGCGCCTGTTGGATTACGTGTTGAAATCCTGAGAGGTAATGGCGGCCGAGATTTAATCGCCCGACAATTAACGTCTCAGGGAGCGGTAGTCAATTATTGCGAAGTTTATCAGCGAGACATGCTCCCTTTTAATGCCCGGGTTGCTGTTTCCGAATGGCAAAGAGCAGCGATAGATTGCGTCATCATCACCAGTGAGCAACAACTCCGGTTTTTCGTCACGCAGATCGCTGAACACAATATGCCATGGTTATTAAATCAAACATTTTATGTCCCCAGTGAACGGGTTGCACATGATGCACAGTCGCTGGGAATCAAGCATACCATTGCTGTGGGTAGTGCCAGCAATTCAGACTTAGTGGCCGCAATTCTGGCCGAGAAGAATGACAGGAATCATGAATGACTGATACAAAAAAAGCCGTTACCCCAACCTCAGAAGATAAGCAAAAATCAGCCACATCTTCTTCCGCACCCGCATCTAAGCCTGAAGCAACAGCGCCTTCTGGTGCTAAATCAAAACAAAAAACGCCCGCCTCGGGTGCAAGGCTCAGTAAAATCGCCATTGTACTGACCTTACTCACCGGTGGCGGAATTGCCGCTTACGTTCAGCACACCATGCACGGCTATCAGCAACAAATTACACAACTTCAGCAGCAACTGAGTCAATCTGTGAGTCAGGTTGAAACACAAGTGACGCAGCTCAATCAAGACGTCGATAAAAAAACAGCGACGGTCATCAATCAGGTTGATACACATTTGGATCAACAACAAAAAAGTATTGATAGCCTGCAACGAGCGCTTGCTGATATTAAAGGTCGTCGTCCGAATGACTGGCTGTTAGCTGAATCTGATTATCTGGTCAAACTGGCCGGTCGGAAACTATTCCTCGAGCACGATGTACTGACTGCGACGCATCTGATGGAAAGTGCCGATGAACGAATCGCAGCACTCAATGATCCGAGTCTGGTCTCTCTGCGTCAGGCTATGGCCAATGACATCACCACACTGAAGTCGCTCCCTTTGATCGATAAAGATGGTCTGGTTCTGCGTCTCACCAGTCTGGAGCAGCTCATCGATAAACTGCCGCTAGCCAACGCCATTCTTCCTGATGCCCCCCAAGAACAAAAACCACAAGTCAGCGAAGACATCAGCCATTGGCAAGATAATCTGCTCACATCACTGAAGAATTTCTCTGAACAGTTCATCACGTTCAGAACCCGGGATGGCAACGTCATTCCGTTACTGTCTCCGGAACAAGATTTTTACCTGAGAGAGAACCTGAAAGCCAAAATCGAAACAGCAATCAGAGCAATCTACGACGAAAATCAGGACATTTATACAACAGCTTTAACCACAGCAAATCAATGGTCGGTCTCGTTCTTGAATCCTGATAATGCTCAGGTCAAACAGTTTAACCAAGCCACTCAATCCCTGAGTCAGAAGAAAATTACCATTCAATATCCGATAAAACTGGCATCCCAACAACCACTCACTGATCTGATTCATGAGCGTTTGCGTAAACAAGTTTCCGGTTTAATGAAGGAGGAAGAGTAATGATTCGAGCTATTTTTCTCTTTGCCGTCCTCGGTATCGGATTATATGTCGGCACCCAATATTCCGGTCAACAAGGATACGTTCTGATTTCAATTGCTAACAAAACCATTGAGATGAGCGTCACCACGTTGATCCTGCTCGTCATTGCTTTACTGGCAGTCCTGTTCGGCATCGAGTTTTTGATCAAAAAGGCACTGCATATCAGTAGCACCACTTGGAACTGGTTTGGTGCACGAAAACTGAAACAGTCTCGTCGGGATACCAACGAAGGCATCGTGAAACTCATTGAGGGAGACTGGAAACAGGCCGAAAAGAAAGTCACCCGACTGGCAAAAAATCACGATATGCCACTCTTGTGTTATCTCATTGCCTCTGAAGCAGCACTCGAACAAGGCAACCAAGAAAAACGGGATCACTACCTGTCTCTTGCTGCGAAACAAGAGAATTCAACGCTCGCTGTCGAACTCACCAAGGCAAGACAGTTCACCAAAGAGCAGCGTTATCAGGATGCGCTCAACGTGTTGAGTGACGTTGCTATCCAACATCCGGATAACCCAGTGGTCGTCAGCCTGCTGAAGACAACATATCACCACCTCAATCAATGGCAGCCACTACTTGGTCTGATGCCACAACTCAGAAAGCTCAAACTGGCCGGAGAAGAGGAAATCATCCGTCTGGAAATCGAATCCCGCAGCCATCTCATGGAACAAGCCGCAGCGATCCGAGGGAAAGAGACACTGACTGAATACTGGAAAGATCTGCCCAAGCGCCTGAAAAACACACCGGAACTCATGGTGTGCTATGTGCAGTTACTTCTGAAACATCAAGGCGATGAAGAAGCATTTTCGCTCCTGAAAGAACATATCAAGAAACATCCAAACTCAAACAGTTATCCACTACTGCCTGAAATCAATCTCGAAAGTCGCCAGCCGATAATCAAACTGCTACAAAATGTGATTCGGAAAGATGAGCAACATGCCGAAGCGCACAGCGCATTAGGGCAGCTTTATTTTCAGGAGAAAAAGTTACCCTTGGCACAAGGGCATCTGGAAAAAGCACTACAAATCAGAAACAGCATCTCAGACTATCAACTGCTTGCCCAAGTTCTGGAACAACAAGATATGTCTCAGGCTGCCCATAATGTCAGCAAAAAAGCGCTATCACTCATTGAGCCAACCGCTTAGCCATATTGGCAGTTTTAGCGAAACCAATAACAAAAAAGCCAGCGGCTGTTCTGCTGGCTTTTTTGTACTGTGATATCAGCTGTACTTGGGGTATCAGCACCGAGAGCAGTGTGACGCAGACACCACCGTAACACGACATGAAATCATATCACCCGGGAAAACTGCTGCTGTCTTGCTCTTTCTCGCAGATAACGGTCAAAGCACATACAGATATTACGAATCAACAGACGACCTTTAGGCGTTACCGTTAACTGTTTATCACTGACTAAAACCAATCCATCAGTAATGAAATGTTCCAGTAGTGCTAAGTCCGACTGGAAATAGCGATCAAAATCGAGCTGATGAGTGCGCTCGATCTGAGCTTTATCGAGAGCAAAGTTACACATCAGTTGCTTAATTACGTCCCGGCGGGCCAGATCATCTTTATCCAACGCGACCCCTTTCCATAATGCATGACGCTGATGTTCCACTTGCTGATAGTACTTCTTCAATTCTTTCTGATTCTGGGCATAAGCATCACCGACCATCGAGATTGCTGACACCCCAAAACCAATCAGATCGCAGTCACCATACGTGGTATATCCCTGAAAATTACGATGGAGACAACCTTCTCTCTGCGCAATCGCAAGATCATCTTCAGGCAATGCAAAATGATCCATGCCGATAAACTGATAGCCCGCATCCGTCAACGTACCAATGGTCATCTGCAAAATGTCCATTTTCTCTTGCGCTGTCGGCAGAAAATCTTCTTTAATCTTCCGCTGTGCAGCAAACAATTGCGGCATATGCGCGTAATTGAAAATAGATAACCGGCCCGGTTTTATTTCCAGCACCCGGTTTAACGTCCGTGCAAATGAATTCGGTGTTTGCTTAGGCAAACCATAAATCAGGTCAAGGTTGGTCGAACGGAACCCCAATTCCCGGGCACGTTCTGCCAAAGCGAAGATGAACGTCTCATCCTGAATCCGATTGATGAGTAGCTGAACTTCTTTATTGAAATCCTGAACCCCGATACTTAAGCGGTTAAAACCTTCTTGATAAAGATGGTCCAAGATATCCAGTTCTATCTCGCGTGGATCGACTTCAATACTGATTTCAGCCTCAGGCTCAAAATCAAACTCCTGCCTGATCAGTGTCATCAAACGCGTGATTTGGGGAGCGGTCAGAAATGTCGGTGTACCACCACCGAAATGAAGCTGAACCACACGACGACCAGCTAACAACGAGGCACGCTGACGAATCTCAAGCTCCAGCATATCCAAATACTCATCCGCTTTATGAGAATGACGCGTGACGACCTTATTACAACCACAGTAGTAACAAAGCTTATGGCAAAAAGGGATATGGACATAGAGAGAAAGCGGACGCTCCGGATACTGGGCACAAGCCATATCAAAGTCCGCAATCGTAAATGCTTCATGGAATTCGACGGCTGTCGGATAGGAGGTATAGCGAGGTCCGGAGTAATTATATTTATCCAACATTGCCTGATCCCAGACAACCTGCTGACGAGATACCTGCTGAAACATATTTATCTTTCCGAATGGGGCGATGAATCCCTATTTTGCCACACTGCGATACTGACAACTCGGGCAGCAAAATAGAAATCCATGATTATTGTGTGAAAGTGCTACAGAGATCACCGAATGAACTGCTGTAAGACCAGAGATTTAAACCATCTGAACCTGAATCTGTTGATTCAATGGCTGAATCATATCCTTCAGCGTGGTCAGCTCTCGGACAATATCATCTTCCAGCCGACTTTCAGCCTTCATCCGTTCAAGATTTTGCTGCATCCTTTCTTTTTTAGGCATCTCTTGTCGCGCCTCGCCACGAGGCATATCTTTAACAATATGATAAAGCTCTGAAATTGCTGGGAATTGTTTGTCAAAATCAATGCGTTGTTCACCCTGAACGTAGTCCATGATGCAATAAACACGAATACTGATTTCCGACAGATCACATTGACCTTGAATCCCGACCATACAGAGTGTGTTTACATTCTCGAAGATATTTGCATTTCTCTTCTCAATCGCCAGCTCACGATGCTTGGCAACCAATGCTTTCTGCTGCTTTAATTTCACCAGCAGATACCCGGCATAAATCGCCAAACCGACGACAATCAGACACCCAACAATCACGAGTACAGTCAGATTCATATGTCACTCCTATTACTGAAAATCATCCGAATTCAATCCGGTAAATTTCTCCAGAAGTTCGTCATCTGATGCGCTTCTTGGCTTTGATTTCACCGCCGGAGACTCAGAGGATACCTCTTCATCACTCTCTTCATCAAATAGCCCAAGCTGTTTCATCAGTTGTTCAATTCGATTGAGCTTTTCATCAACATACTGCTGCAAGCCTGCACCCAGCTTCTCTCCCTGATCTAACCGAGCAAGCAAAGCATGAAGCTGCACATCATTTTCGAGCAAAGCCAGCTCTTGTTCTGCTTGGTTTTGCCGTTTCTCAGCGATGACTTTTGGCTGCGTTTCTACGACCAGCGGAATTTTTTTCTTACTCCCCAAACGAGGATCCTGCGCTTGCGAAGAATTCAATCGACGTGTATTGCCGGATTCTTCTGAATGGCGGCTGCCGGTTTTCAAGCCTTTTCTCTTTTTCAGCTTCTTGCGCAAACGCCCTTCTATATCTGCCTGAGAACGCTGACGAACGACAACGACATCTGTATTCCCAGATGATCTTACTTTCTTGTTACGGCTCATTACTGGCTCTTCCTCAGTAAAATTACATCACTACCGATAAATTCAATTTCGAGAGCATCTCGTTCTGCTAGAAAACAAAAAGTCTCTCGGCTAAAAAAGCTTACATGGGTGAGATCATTCTTATAATGCCACCGTGTAAACGCGTCCAAATTTTTGACTAATTTGGTCATAATTCCGATATATCCTCCCGGCTTTACCAATGTCAGCCACTGCTGCCACACTTGGCCCGGAGAATATAAGTGTTCAATCACTTCTGTTGCGGTAATAAAATCATAGCTTGATTCTAACACCGTCTTCTGTGGGAAATAAAAGACATCGTATACAGCCATCCGAAACCCTTGCTCTTCCATCATTAAAGAGAGCGTCGGTCCGGGGCCGCATCCAAAATCTAACCCATGAGCATTCGGGGCAATCCGCGCCGCTAAAGGCACAGTCAGGCGAGACAAAAATCGCCGATATCCCGTATCAGATGGATGGTTCTCATGCAGATCATAGATGGATTTTTCTGATTCTGCATCCAGACGGAATGCAGGCGCGACACTCACCAAATAGCATTGGTGGCATTGCCAATAGTCGCGATGTTTATCCCGATGATAAACCCCCAGCGATTCAGCACCGCATAGTGGACATGAGATCATATGGACTCCTTGTTACGGGATGCGCAACATACCAGAAACTCACCCGATAGTGGAGTATTTAAGCTTATTTTTTCTTCAGCGGATAACTGATTCAGCAGATAGACACGATGATTTTCTGTTTGACCAAAAGAGAGAGATAAAAAAAGCGACAGAATGATCTGTCGCTTTCTAAACAGTCACCGTAGTGACGGAAACTATCTGGCACATAGCGATGCGCACAATATTCCTTTTGTTGTTCGTGCTTTCCTTGCAAAAACATTGTTGTTCGTCATCAATCCTGATGAATTTTCACTATCCCTGAAAACATCATTGTAACGAAGCACTTCCGTGGCTTGGTTCCATTACATCCCCATTCCATAGGGCCAAGCAGACCATCCTTATCAGACAAACATCCTGTTTGTCAGTCACCTCAGCATGAGCGATTCATCCTTAAAGCGACGCAATAACTTTACCCTTTCCCCCGCCAGACACAACCCATCAAAAAATGATTCTGATCACATTCCATCGGCAATATTAAAAATAATAATAAAATCATAAAATTAAAATCATTCTCAGTGTAATCATCAGCTTATCTATAGCAGATCTCGCACAATCTATATAGAAAAAAAGGAACACCCCGAGCCAAAGGCAGTCAGTGCCCATCAAACCAATCACTCGCGACATCATCACGCACAAACTTGCGCCCATTGCGCTGTGATAATGTTCCAGATTCTGATAGGAGTCGTGTATAATCGCCAGTCCCATGAATCGGGGGAGCGTTTCGCAGAGACCATCGTTAAGGTTATGGCTGTGATACCATTGCATTCCGGCACATGATTCATCAACAGCAGACAGTTACCATGGAGTCTACCTTGAGTGTAAAAATCCACTATCAAAATACGCATTTTATTACCAGTGCCCCAGATATCCGCCACTTGCCGGAAGATGAAGGCATCGAGATCGCGTTTGCCGGACGCTCCAATGCAGGAAAATCCAGTGCTTTAAATCGCTTAGCCAATCAAAAAAGCTTAGCTAAAACCAGTAAGACCCCGGGACGAACTCAGTTAATCAACCTTTTCCAAGTCACTGATGGTTGCCATATTGTCGATCTGCCGGGATATGGATTTGCTCAGGTTCCACCGGAACTCAAGAAGAAATGGCAAAAAGCACTCGGAGAGTATCTGCAAGCACGTCAGTGTTTAAAAGGACTGGTGGTTTTGATGGATATTCGCCATCCCATGAAAGATTTAGACCAACAACTGATCTATTGGGCTGTGGAAAGCAATATTCCGGTCCAGGTCCTGCTGACGAAAGCCGACAAACTCAAAAGTGGTGCCAGAAAAGCACAGGTGCTGAAAATTCGCGAAGCATCTATGGCATTTTGTGGTGATGTCAGTGTTGATGCATTTTCCTCAACTTCAGGACTGGGCGTGGATGTTCTGCGCCAAAAACTTGATAGCTGGTATGCACCGGCATTTGCCCCTCAGGATGAACAAGACAGTGACGCGAACAGCGAGTCTGATTGATAACTCCGGTGCCCGAAACTCCGGAAGAGATAGCGAAACCATCACGCTTTTCTTCCGGACATAAAAAACCCCGCCTTCCTGGCAGGGTAATGGGAGAGATAATGAACTTCTTCTAATTGTTTTGTTTTTGTGCCCTTACAGCATCGTTGAATTTATCTGATTTTTCAATCCTTCCACACCCATACCCGATTGCCCCCAAAACCAGTCTAACATTTTGATATACAATACTATTAACTAAAATTTAACACTTTGTTTCTTTAATGAAATAACTATTTTGTGACGGGTAATTAATTACAGAATCGTTACATTCATTCATTGGAGAATGTTGATGTACCAGAAGAAAAACTAAGATTTTTATCAATGATTTGTAGAATAGACGTCGCAACGTAACGACTGAATGCGGATGGGGATTCGAATTTTATTGATGAATAACATATGTTTAACACAATAAAAAACGCCCCAGTCAAAAACTGACTGGGGCGGCTGAAACAGCCTAATCCAATAACGTGAAACAAAAGGTCTGAAAGATAGAACATCTTACCTCTGTACCCTACGTCATTAAATGTACAATAAACTGATGAAAAAGAAAACCCATTTTGTAGTTTTTTTTCACTCATATTAAATCAGACAACATAAGAAACTGATATTTTGTTACTTTTTTTATGTAAAAAAAAAGCTGACACTTGTGCGCCAGCTCATAAAAATTAGACTATATTGGCCAAAAAAGCCGATTAATGGGCTTGTTCCCAACTATCACCCCGTCCAACCTCTGCAACTAAAGGCACACGAAGTGTTGCTGCGGATTCCATGAGTTTTTGTATTTTACTTTCAATTTCGGTCAGAGATGACTCTTGGATTTCAAAAACCAGCTCATCGTGCACCTGCATCAACAATCGGACTCTCCCCTGACCTTCTTGCTCGATCCATGCATCCACTAATAACATCGCTTTTTTGATGATATCAGCGGCAGTTCCCTGCATCGGTGCATTGATCGCAGCACGTTCCGCAGCTTTTCTCCGCATGCCATTACCGGAGCGAATTTCCGGTAAATGTAAGCGACGGCCAAATAGGGTTTCTACATATCCCTGCTCGCTTGCTTGCGCACGCGTATCTTCCATGTACTGCATCACACCGGGATAACGCTCGAAGTATCTCTCCATATACGATTGCGCTTCGCTCCGAGGAATACCAAGCTGTTTCGCCAAACCAAATGCACTCATGCCATAGATCAAACCAAAGTTGACGGCTTTGGCACGGCGACGCTGTTCGCTGGAGACCTGATCAAGTGAAGTCCCTAAAATTTCAGCCGCTGTAGCGGCATGAATATCTTTTCCTTGCTGGAAGGCATCTAACAAAGACTGATCACCTGACAGATGTGCCATGATTCTCAACTCAATCTGAGAATAGTCGATCGCGACAATCTTCCAACCGGGTTCAGTGACAAATGCCTGACGAATCCGCCGTCCTTCTTCATTCCGTACCGGAATATTCTGTAAATTCGGATCGGTTGATGACAGCCGTCCGGTTGCGGTCACCGCTTGATGATAAGAGGTATGTACGCGCCCAGTCACCGGATTAATCATTTTGGGTAACTTATCGGTGTAAGTCGATTTCAGTTTCGCCAGACCACGATGCTCCAGAATCACTTTCGGCAACGGATAATCGAGAGCCAGCTCCTGTAAAACTTCTTCATTGGTTGATGGCGTTCCGGAAGGTGTTTTTTTCACGACCGGCAGCCCCATTTTTTCAAAGAAAATACGTTGTAGCTGCTTTGGAGAACTCAAATTAAATGACTCTCCGGCAATTTCAAATGCCTTGCTCTCCAATGCCTCTAGCCGCTGAGCAATTTCCTGAGACTGAACATTCAACCGCATATCATCGATATGGACACCTGTTCTCTCCATCCTTGACAGCACGGGAACCAATGGCACTTCAATCTCTTGATAGACGCGCAACAGTGCTTCATTCTGCGCCAAGTTATCCATCAGGCGGTGGTGCAACCGGAGCGTGACATCCGCATCTTCTGCTGCGTAAACGCCCGCTTGTTCCAGATCGATTTGGTTAAATGTCAGCTGATTTTTACCTTTGCCGGCAATTTGCTCGAATGAAATACAACTATGTTGCAGAAAACGGAGCGCCAGACTATCCATATCATGCCGTCCGCCCACACTGTCATATACGTAAGAAGCCAGCATGGTATCATGCTCAATCCCACGTAATTCAATGTCATAACGAGCCAAGATACTCATATCAAACTTCAGGTTCTGTCCGACTTTATGGCTGTGTTCATCTTCCAGAATCGGCTTAAGTTGGGCCAATACCCAATCGCGATCCAACTGCTCCGGTGCATCCATATAATCATGCGCAACCGGCACATAGGCCGCTTCACCTTCATTGATTGCAAATGACACCCCAACGAGATTGGCTGTCATATAATCCAATCCATCCGTTTCGGTATCGAAAGCAAACAGAGATGCATTTTTTAGCTTGTCTAGCCAAGCCATAAAATCAGATTCACTCAAAACGGTCTGATACTGGCTGCGATCAATATTGACCGCTGAAGTATCCATTGTTACCGAAGCCGCATCAGATGCCTGATTTATTTCAGGGCTTCCCTCCGGGCTTTCAATCAGTTCATTCAGCCAAGATTTAAATGTCAGTTGCCCATACTGCTGAATCAGCGCTTCTCGATCCGCAGGACGCTTGACCAACGTATCCAGAGTATCTTCCAGCTCAACATCTAGTTTAATCGTCGCGAGTTGGTAAGAAAGCCATGCATTGTCTTTATTCTCTTCCAGCTTCTTCGCCATTGTTTTGGAACCCCGGAATCCCAAATCAGCAATTTTATCGAGATTCTGATAGAGCGCTTCCAGACCGCCGATTCCCTGAAGCAATGCAGTCGCTGTCTTTTCACCAACACCCGGCACGCCCGGAATGTTATCAACTTTATCGCCCATCAACGCCAGATAGTCGATGATGAGTTCCGGAGGTATCCCGAACTTCTCTATCACGCCTTCGCGATCCATCACGACATTCGTCATGGTGTTGATCAAGGTCACTTTATCATTCACCAATTGCGCCATATCTTTATCACCCGTGCTAATCAGCACCGGAACATCGGCATTGGTTGCTTGCATCGCGATCGTCCCGATCACATCGTCGGCTTCCACACCTTCGATCGCGATTAACGGTAACCCCATAGAACGGATAATCTTATGCAACGGTTCAATCTGACAACGTAATTCATCCGGCATTGGTGGGCGATTGGCTTTATATTCTGCGTACATCTCATCACGGAACGTTTTGCCTTTTGCATCAAACACAACGGCAATCCGCTCCGAAGGATACTGACGCATCATGCTACGGATCATATTAATGACACCATAAACGGCATTGGTGGGGATTTCACCATTACTCATGGTGCTTGGATAGGCATGGAATGCACGATAAAGATAAGAAGAACCGTCAATCAGAATGAGCGGGTTATCAGGAATATGGGCCATAGTTTTTTGGTATCCGGATGTGGAGGTCTCAACATTATCTGCTTAGAATGCCATGAGTTCCCTGAGGATTCCACGTTCTACCGAGTTTTTACCGAAATCCAAAACGACTGAAATCCACAGAAAAGATTTGATATTGTGGATAAGTCTGTTCATAGTTTTATTTCCACTCATATACAATCAGTAAAAACGACGAAAAACACACATATAACCACTTGATTTTAAATTATTAAATAAAAGATCTGTGTAAAAAAACATGATCTTTTTGGGATCAATCATTGTGGAAAAGTATATCGTTCTGTTAACAAAAACAATCTGACTAAAAAAGAAAAAGCGACACCCAAAGGATGTCGCCTAGCATAAGCAAGAAAGTGATACGTGTGACCAAATCGCTTTCTTATAAAGCTATAAATACACTGGAAGCAATGTGAGCAATGTCGTGTCAAAAAGAAGAGTGCAAGCCTGTAAACACCATCGCATCGAGTAGTCAAAATAAATCGAGCTACGTCTAGGCGCTGTGGTGAACTTCCTCATTCCCTAAGACGGTAGTAATAATAATTATTCTCATTTAAAAGATCAAGCATTAAATGAGAAAAAGTCTCATTTAGTTTTAGTTGTAAGCGTAACTGACTCATTAATAAAACAATAAAGGCTGACAACTGCCAGCCTTGGATAAATTTTTCACTCGATGAGATTACTGATATTAATGTCATTGATGTTTTTTCAGTGCGGCAACCCGCTCCGCTTGCTCTTCAGCAAGCCACTGCGCAACATCTTTCGCGAAATAGGTCAGAATGCCATCCGCACCTGCCCGTTTAAAGCAAAGTAACGATTCGATGACCGTCTCTTTCTCCTTCAACCAGCCATTCATGAAAGCAGCTTTATGCATCGCATATTCGCCGGAAACCTGATAAGCAAATGTCGGCACCTGCAACTCAGATTTCACCCGACGGACAACATCCAAATACGGCATCCCCGGTTTCACCATCACCATATCAGCACCTTCACCAACATCTAACGCCACTTCTTGTAAGGCTTCATCAGTATTCGCCGGATCCATCTGATAGGTTTTTTTATTACCGCCTTTCAGATTACTTGCTGAACCAATCGCATCACGAAAAGGACCATAATAACTCGATGCATATTTCGCCGAGTAAGCCATAATCTGCGTGTGAATGTACCCCGACTCTTCCAGCGCATCACGGATCAAGCCAATCCGGCCATCCATCATATCTGACGGTGCAACCACATCAGCACCGGCCTCAGCATGAGACAAAGCTTGTTTAATCAGCACTTCCGTTGTCACATCATTGATCACATATCCCTCTTCATCGATGATGCCATCCTGACCATGGGTGGTATATGGATCTAATGCGACATCGGTAATGACACCGATTTCAGGCACATGCTCTTTCAAAGAACGAACCGCCCGTTGAATCAAACCTTCAGGATTATAAGCCTCGGCTGCATCAATGCTTTTGGCATCCTGATTCACAGCAGGAAACAGTGCAATGGCTGGCACACCGAGACTCGCAAGATACTGCGCTTCTTCAAGAAGTACATCGATCGATAAACGATCCACACCCGGCATCGACTCAACCGGCTCACGGCGATCTTTGCCCATCAACACAAATATCGGATAAATCAGGTCACTGACTGATAGCTGATTTTCGGCAACCAAGCGACGGCTAAAATCATGTTTACGCACACGACGCATACGACGACCGGGAAACTGACCTACGATAGAAACTGACACATGTAACTCCTTCTCTGATGTGGGTTGCAAACAGCATCAAGCCTTGCCACAACACCTTGTACCTATCACGCACGATTCTGCTTATAAGCCGTTCTGAAAACGGAAAGCACCGATAAAAAGTACACGGCGACAAAGACCTGCTGCTCTCACAACACGAATATGACCTTCTCATCTGACAATACGATGGTTGAGAAGACGCAGTATTGTCACTGGAAGTGAGCTGAAATCATATCACTGTCCAACTGACACACCATGCCTATTGAGGTAAAAATTCAAAAAATGACCTCAAGGCGACGATCTTTTATAATGTCTCATTCAACCCATGACCGGAAAATACCATGATTGATACGCACGCCCATGTTTATGCCCGTGAATTTGACCATGACCGAGAAGATGTGATTCAACGAGCTCTGGCTCAAGGTGTCGATATGATCTGTATGCCGAATATCGATCTCGACTCTATCGAACCAATGCTGGCAACCGAGGCCGCCTATCCTGAAATATGTCGTTCAATGATGGGATTACATCCTTGCTACGTGGATCAAAATGTTCATCAGACACTGGATATCATTCATGCATGGTTTGATCAACATCAGTTCATTGCCGTCGGTGAAATTGGTATCGATCTATACTGGGACACGACCTATCAAGCACAACAAGAGGAAGCTTTTCTCACTCAACTGAACTGGGCGAAAGAGAAGCAGCTGCCGGTTGTGATTCACACCCGCAACTCAATGCAAGAAACCATTAAACTGCTCAGCCAGGCCCAAGACGGTTCTCTACAAGGGGTCTTTCACTGTTTTGGTGGCAGTGTTGAAGAAGCCAAAGCGATTCAGGATTTAGGCTTTCATCTTGGCTTAGGCGGTGTGACGACGTTTAAAAATGGCGGGATGGATCAAGTCGTTCCACATCTGGATATCCGGCAAATTATACTGGAAACAGACTGCCCTTATCTGGCCCCGGTACCTCACCGTGGAAAACGCAATGAACCGGCCTACACTCACCTTGTTGCCCAACGGATTGCGACCTTGAAAGAGATGTCGCTTGAAGATGTAGACAGACTGACCACGGATAATGCGCAGCAGTTATTTCGCCTGTCCTGAGATAACACAAAAGCATTGCCGAAGTATCATTGTATGCACATCGGTTGCAAGTCTTCGCTACGAATCCTGTTCCTCTTTTTCAGGGACTTTTTGGCTATAGAAACGGGCACAGAAAACGCCAATTTCAAACAACAGACAGATAGGAACAGCCAGCAGCGTCTGAGAAATAATATCCGGTGGCGTCAGCAACATCCCGACAACAAATGCGCCGACAATAATGTAAGGTCGTTTTTGCTGAAGTGCTTTTGGTGTTGTTGCCCCCGTCCAACAAAGCAGCATGATGGCCACCGGCACTTCAAAGGCAATCCCAAATGCTAAAAACAGCGCTAGGACAAAATCAAGATAGCTGGCAATGTCAGTCGCAAAAGCAACCCCTCCGAGAGAAATCGCCGTAAAGAAACCGAACACTAAAGGAAAAACCACAAAATAAGCGAATGCGACCCCACAATAAAATAAGACCGAACTCGACAATATCAGAGGCATTACCAGCTTGCGTTCATGTCGATACAGACCCGGAGCAACAAAGGCCCAGATTTGGTAAAGCAGATATGGAACCGTGATGAACAGCGCAACAATCAGTGTCAGCTTAAGCGGGGTAAAGAATGGTGAAGCAACGTCGGTGGCAATCATGGTCGCGCCTGCGGGTAACCTCTCAACCAGCGGCTGGGCAACAAACTCGTAAATATGATTGGCAAAATAGACCAAACCAAGAAATACAACGATAACGGCCACAATACAGCGCAGCAATCGATCACGTAATTCCAGTAAGTGACGAATTAAAGGTTGGGTTTGCTCAACAGACGACATATTGACTCCATATCACGTCAGGCACAGATGACGTCAGAAAAAACAAGCCGAAACAACACGCGTAATGCTGAATATACCGCCGCTGTTATCTCACAACCACGATACGACAACCATTATTTAGACGGTTTCTCTGTGCTTTCATCATGCGTTGAGGATTGCTCAACATCACGAATGGGGGGATCCATGGATTCATGCGACGGATGTAATTCAGGAAATGGATCGTTCGCTTTCATTTGCTCAGCTTGTTGGTGCTTGTCTTTGAGTTCCTGACTCTGCAACTCTTGAGACAGTTCATGCTGAACGTGACTGGCAACCTGTTTCACAGACGCAATAAATCGGGCGAGGCTTCGAATCGCATGGGGCAAACGCTCCGGCCCCAGAACAACCAGTGCGATCACCGAAATTAATACCAGCTCCCAAAAACCGATATCAAACATCGGGAGCTACTCTTTATCTTGATGGTTGTTCTGTGCAGAAGAAGCCGATTTCTGTGGTGTTTCATCTGGTTTTTCACGCTGCGTTTCAGCAGGATCTTCATCCATCGCTTTTCTAAAGCCTTTCACTGCACTACCCAGATCGCTACCCATGCTCCGCAATTTTTTTGTGCCAAACAGTAGCACCACAATAGCCGCAATAATCAGTAATTCCGTAACACCAATGCCACCCATATCACAATCCTTTTATGCTTCGTCAAATCGCTCAGCAGACATGTTTTACCGGCGGTAGAACATCCAACTGACTAACCAAGACATCCCGCCGATGACAGCGGTACTGATTGACAGATGAGGCTCTTGCCCATTCGCCAAAAAGACGGCTGAACAGATCAGTGCTGTTGCCCCAATCCCTAAGAAAAATTTTCCTCGGGCCTGATCCCGTTTCACCTGACGGTAATCCTGATACATCGCATTGACCCGCTGATTCATCACGCGCCCTTGCTTAAGACTTTCATAGACCAGTTCTGGCAACTCCGGTAGTTTTTCTACCCAAAATGGTGCCTTCTCACGGATAGAACGCAATACTGCACCCGGCCCAACCTGATCAAGCATCCAACGTTCCAAAAACGGCTTAGCCGTTTTCCATAGATCGAGTTGAGGGTATAACTGCCGCCCCAAACCTTCCACATAAAGTAACGTTTTTTGCAGTAAGACCAGTTGCGGCTGCACTTCCATATTAAAGCGACGGGCCGTATTAAATAAATTCAACAACACATGGCCAAATGAGATTTCACACAGCGGCTTGGCAAAAATGGGTTCACACACAACCCGAATCGCACTCTCGAATGCATCAATATCCGTATCATATGGTACCCAGCCGGATTCAACATGGAGTTCAGCAACACGCCGATAATCACGATTAAAAAATGCCAGGAAGTTTTCCGCCAGATAACGTTTATCTTCTTTGTTCAACGTTCCGACAATCCCGCAATCCAACCCAATCCATTGTGGATTCTCAGGGTGAGCTGGCTGAACAAACACATTGCCCGGATGCATGTCGGCATGGAAGAAACTGTCTCGGAAGACTTGTGTAAAGAAAACACTGACGCCACGTTCCGCCAGCAACTGCATGTTGGTACCATTTGCCTGTAGCGCATCAATATCCGAGACCTGAATCCCATAGATCCGCTCTGACACCATCACGGTTTCATTACTGTATTCCGAAATCACCTCTGGAATATAGAGCTCTTCACTGCCCTCAAAATTACGTCGCAACTGAATCGCATTCGCGGCTTCTCGTCGTAAGTCTAGTTCATCCCGCAACGTTTTCTCATATTCCAGAACGACTTCAACCGGCTTTAACCGTCGAGTTTCGGGGAGCGCTCTGGCAACAAGACGAGCCATTCGATGCATCAGTTTAATATCCGCGGCAATCACCGGCTGGATATCAGGACGAATCACTTTGAGCACCACCTCACGGCCGTTCGATTTCAATGTTGCGGTATGAACCTGTGCAATCGACGCAGAGGCCAGCGGTTCCACCGAAAAGTCATTGAACCAAGTCTCAACCGCACCACCCAACGCTTTCTCAATCTGTTGCTTCGCTAAGTGACCGTCAAACGGTGACACTTTATCCTGCAACAGTGCTAATTGATCTGCGATATGCGGGGGGAACAGGTCCCGACGGGTGGACATCATCTGACCAAACTTAATCCAGACCGGACCAAGCTCCTGAAGCGCCAGACGCAGACGCTCACCTAATGGTTTCTCTGGATAACGATTCCGCAGCCAGAAAAGTGCTTTTCTCGCGAGTAATGGCGCTCGGAGCAAGTGATGATCAGGGAGAAATTCATCAAGACCGTATTCCAGCTGTACCTTAATGATACGGTACAACCGCTTGATTTCTGTTGGTGTCATAGTTTCTCCGCCAGAGACTGAATCCGGCTTTCAAGCCGAGATAACTGACTGTGTACTTCATCCACTTGATCACAAAAATCAGCCACCGCGAGTGGTCCCGGAGCAATTTGCCACTCTTCCGTTAAAACCTGAGCAAGATGGGATTGGTGACGCTGATGTTGTGCTTGCAAAAAATGACTAAAATCTTTGGCGGCTTGCGTTACCGTATGGGCAACAACATCGCCACTCAGACGTGATAACCACTCTTCCCAGTCCGGTTTGCAGTCCGTCATCAGTTGAGAAAACTTCTGAGCCAGTTGGATATCACCTTCCAATATCAACTTATCCTGTTTGATCAGTTGCGTGATATTGGCCTGCTCCCGTAACTGCGGCAGCGTCGACAATGTCAAAGACAGATAACAATCCGGTGTCCCTTCATACTGCGCTAACACATCAACCTGCTGGCTGAAAACAAATGTCAGCGTTTGATTCAGCTCTTTGAGATGGACCTGAATCACATGACCTTTCAGGCGGGCAAGCTGACGAATCAGTACCGGATCATCCTGAATCAGTCGGTTCAGAATCGTTTCAATCGTTGCGGTCAGTAAAGGTGCGAATGGCATAGACACCGCCTTGTCAGAATTTATAACCACGGTGAAGCGCCACAATACCCGCGGTCAGATTGTAATAATTGACTTGCTCAAAACCAGCATCGACCATCATCTCTTTTAACGTTTCCTGATCCGGATGCATCCGGATCGATTCGGCAAGATAACGGTAACTGTCAGCATCGTTGGCAATGAGCTGCCCCATTTTCGGCAAAAGATGGAACGAATATGTATCGTAAATCTTAGATAACGGTTCAAATACTGGTTTCGAAAATTCCAGTACCAACAGACGCCCGCCGGGTTTCAGAACCCGAAACATCGAGCGTAATGCTTGATCTTTATCGGTAACATTGCGCAGGCAAAAGCTGATTGTAATGCAGTCAAAATAGTTATCGGGGAATGGCAGTTCTTCCGCATTCGCCTGAACATAGTGTACATTGCCGATAATACCGCTATCACGCAGCTTATCCCGACCGACACATAGCATTGAATTGTTGATATCCGCCAACACGACATGTCCAGTGTCACCGACCATCCGGGAAAACTTGGCCGTCAGGTCGCCAGTACCACCGCCCAGATCCAAAATTCGCTGTCCGGCTCGGACACCGCTGCAATCAATCGTAAATCGTTTCCACAATCGGTGAATTCCACCGGACATCAAGTCATTCATGATGTCGTACTTCGCTGCGACAGAATGAAAAACCTCTGCCACTTTATGCGCTTTCTCCGCTTTGGCGACGGTTTCAAAACCAAAATGAGTCGTTTCTTGATTTTCTGCCATTTTTTCAGATTGCACGCCTTTACCTACCTTGCATGATCGAATAGAAGCCACACATCACATTACCACATCATCCATAATGCTGAATAAACAGATGCTTGATAAACCAATGTGACTGATTGGTTGCGCTAGTTTACTGGATCCCCTGTCGGATGTCTTTCAGCAATCGGCAGATTTTGTGCCGATGTATGTGCTGTCGTTTTGTCCGTTCTCTTCCGGTAAACCGACTTCAGACGAACCGGCATCTGTCCCCTCTCTCTGCGACGCCTCAACCCACCGGGCAGCAATCGAACGTTTCACTTCAACGCCCAGTTGCTTAAAACTTTCCGCCTGTCGAATTGCGTTACCACGCCCGGTCGACAACTTATTCATGGCATTCTGATAACTCTGCCCGGCCTTATCGATGGCATGACCCAGCGTGTCCATATCATCAACAAATAAGCGTAATTTGTCGTAGAGTTTTCCGGCTTTCTCCGCAATATGTTGGGCATTTTGATTCTGGTACTCATTGCGCCATAAATTATCGACGGTTCGTAAAGCGACCAGTAATGTGGTTGGACTGACGATAATGATGTTTTGTTCCATGGCATCTTTGACCAAAGCAGGATCCGCCTGTATTGCCAATTGGAATGCCGGTTCAACCGGAATAAACATCAAGACATAATCGAGTGTCTGGATCCCTTGCAACTGCTGGTAATCTTTTTTACTCAGCCCTTTGATATGAGCGCGAATCGCAAGTAAGTGTTCACCAAGGGCTTTATCACGCTCAATGTCACTCTCGGCATGAAAATAACGTTCATAGGCGACCAGCGCCATTTTAGAATCGATCACCACCTGCTTCTCATTCGGCAGGTTGACGATCACATCCGGTTGATAACGCTTACCCGCTTCATTTTGCAAACTGACCTGCGTCTGATACTCGTGCCCTTCACGTAACCCTGACTCAGCCAGAACCCGTGCCAATACCACTTCTCCCCAGTTGCCTTGTTGTTTGTTATCGCCTTTAAGCGCTTGTGTCAGATTCAACGCTTCTTTTGCCATCTGTTCATTGAGACGTTGTAGATTTTTCAACTCATGAACCAGTGTATGGCGCTCCTTCGCTTCTTGGCTAAAGCTGTCATTGACCTGTTTTTTGAATCCCTCCAGTTGTAACTTCAACGGATTCAGCAATCCTTCCAGACTCTGTTTATTCTGCTGATCAACCTTCGCTGTTTTGACATCAAACAGCTGATTCGCCAACTGTTCAAACTGCTGCTTCAAGCGCTCTTCTGCACGTTCCAACAACTGTAACTTTTCTTGACTGGCAACCATCTGGGCTTGATGGCGCGCTTCCTGCTCACGCAGTTCCCCTTGCAGTTGCGCGTGCTGTTCCCGTAACTGCACCAGTTCGGCATTCAACTGTGTCCGCTCTTGCTGCAAGGTCGCCATTTGCCCCAGTTTTTCAGTGGCTGCCATATACTGCCCATGCAACTGTTTCAGCTCAGCCATTGCCAGATCATGGGCATCTTCTGATTCATGCAAATCAGCCTGAGTTTGTCGCAATTGTGTGGTGACCTGATCCAACACTTGTTCATGGAGTTGCTGTTGGCTCGCCAGTTGTTGCTGCAATTGACTCAATTGCAATTGCATTCTTTGCTTCATCCACCAGCCCGTGATGCCGGCAGAGCCGACAATACAGGCGGCAGACATCAACAGTAGGGATTGGTATTCAATAATCCATTGCATCATGGGGATCAATTCTGTTTCTCAGCATATAGAACTAAAAATGGTATTGCCGGACTGGATCAATGTCCAGTAGATTTGCGGTACAAACCGGTCAACCTAACCCCGGATGTCTGGCGGTGTGAGCTGAGCATATGCGGTTGTGACCGATTCCAGCGATTCATCGGGAACATGCACTACCTGCTGACATTGCTTGCACGTCGTGACGACAATGCCCATCACCATGCCGGTTTGCCCTAGCAAGTGCACGTTTCTCAACTGAGAGTGTAGTTCCACCGGACCACATAACGGACAGATCCCCCAAATATTTCCACCGGATTGCTTCTCCGTCATCCTCTTTTCCTTATCAACTTTTTTCTTGATCAACCATGCTGTTCAGCGGTTGCGAAGGCGCGAATTTTCGCCCGAAAACCTTACCTTGAGATCGCAGGCAATCCGAATCCCGTCACGTAGTCATGCGAGCAACATCTCACCAACTCATCATGTTGTAACACTTGGATTTATTGTTTATATGACACAAATAACATGGTTAACGAGAGCTTATGTTATGCTCAGGCCATCGAGTGGCGGATGGAAATCCATGGCTGATCCAAAATGAATAACAACCTGATCAATGAAAAACAAGCCTTGCTCTTCGGTCTGACAGCGGTCCTATTGTGGTCAACGGTCGCAACAGCATTTAAACTCACACTGGCACAGCTGACACCCATTCAGATGCTGGCTGTCGCTTGCGTCGTTTCCGTCATTTCATTACTGATGATTTGCGCCTATCAGCGTCAACTGGGGCAGATCCTGCCGACATTTGCTGCCAATCCCAAATATTTCATCATTTCCGGATTGATTAACCCGCTCTGTTATTATCTGATTCTGTTTCAGGCCTATCGCCTGCTTCCCGCCTCTCAGGCCCAATCGATCAACTATAGCTGGGCCATGACGTTAACCATCATGGCGGCTGTTTTTCTGAAACAAACGATCCGTAAGCAAGACTATCTGGCGGCGGCACTGTGTTATTTGGGGGTGTTAGTGATTGCGACCCGGGGCAATTTGCTGGCGCTGGATTTCGCGAGCCCTGTGGGTGTCGGGCTCGCCCTATTATCCACACTACTGTGGGCCGGTTACTGGATTCTCAATACCCGTAACACGGCAGATCCAGTCGTTAGCCTGCTATTAGGATTTCTCGTTGCTCTCCCTTGTACACTCATCCTGTCACGCTACGAAGGTGCCGACTGGTCTCATATCACAGCACAAGGCTGGCTCAGTGCTGTTTATGTTGGGTTATTTGAAATGGGTATCACCTTTTTCCTCTGGCTGAACGCACTGAAACGTACCCGTCACACTGCCAGAATCAGTAATCTGATTTTTATCTCTCCGTTTATTTCACTGCTGTTGTTAGCGGTAATCATTCAAGAGCAGATTCATCCGGCAACACTCATCGGACTGGTCTGTATTATCACCGGGCTGACGATTCAGCAATTCAAGCCAAACCGTACAAGCTCACCTCAAGAAACCAAACAATAGCTTCAGGGACTTTTCCTGAAGCTTGATTGCAAGATTAGGCAAGTGCGCTTAGGTAATTTGCTCCCGATAGCGTTTGGGGCTCACGCCCGACTTACGTTTGAACACCCGGGAAAAATAGAGGGGATCGGTATAGCCGACAATGCGACCGATTTGGTTCACCGAATAGTTGGTGGTGACCAGTAGCTGTTTGGCACGGCTGATACGCTGATCATCACGCCACTGCGTAATGGTCATCGACATCTCCTCACGGAACAAGTGCCCTAACCGCGACGGAGACAGGCAGATATGCGAGGCAACCATTTCCATGGTGAAATCCTGATTGAGGTTCTGCGTCATATAATTCATCGCCTCGATCACACGCGGATCGAGTGGTTTACTCACCACATCCGGTTGCAAACTCTTACAACGAATCAGCAGTTGTTCCAGCAGATTGATCGATAAATCACTCCGATAAGGTTCATCGGATTTGGCGGTATACTCGATATCAATGAATAAACGTTCCAGATGATGGATGGTGGTGTGGTCCAACCCTCGGGTGATATACACCCCGTGTTGCTCTTCCTGCCAGCTCAACCAATCATGCCAGAAGGCTCGGGGACGAAAATAAACCCAGCGATGAAACCAACACACACTGTCTGCCTTACGATGGTAATAGTGGGCTGCTGTCGGGGGAAACAGCAGTAAATCACCGGGGCCGACATCAATTGCCTGATCACCGGCAAAAAGTGTGCCCTCACCTTTACTCGTCAGGTTAATAATATACCCTTTCATACCATTGGGGCGGTCAATGGTAAAATCCAATTCGTCTCCTTCAATAATCGGCGTCAGCCCTGCAACCAAATGTGCATCGAAGTTATACCCTGGTTTGAGCGGATCGTCTTGCATCCTACATCCTATACTACTTTCCTGTAACGACCGAGTGTACGCTAACTCTCCGATTTCATACGATTTATGACTTCACAGTTTCGTATAAAACTTGTTACACCCTTTTATTCTCAAGTCGCTCTATGCTCGCAAAAATATGACGTAAAACTAAAACCATAAGCTATGACAAGAAAATCCATTGTGTGGCAGAAAATGCCTCTCTGAAATGTTGATTCCCGGATTCAACCAGATAGTCACTGGGTCGCTCATTATTCTGGCGCTGTAACTGATCTACCCGTCCCTTCATATCGGCCACGGATCGCGGTTCAGAACCATGCTCCGTCTGAATCGCCTGAATATTGTGTCGTATATCCAAACGGGTCGGCACACGGTTTCTTGCCATATATTCGATCACCAGTGCATCCGGCTGAAACGAGTACGTAATACCAAGTGAGAGGGTTTCTCCGAGCTGCACGTTACACCACTGCTCAATCCGGTCATCCTTGATCCGAAACCGCCAGTGAAAATCTTCAGTACTAACCACCTCATCATTGTTGATTAGCTCCAACTGACCACTAAAAAACAATTTACGGTGGGAGAATAACTGAAACGCCACCGGTGTATGTGACGCGATTTCCAATTGCCAGTGATCATGAGATAACAGTGCCCGATCCGACACCTGAAATTCATCCGGGTCTATCTTCACATAGGCTCCTTATGAGGTGCCTACCCAAGCAGGCACCGTCCGATTTTATATCTGACCATTCAGTCGATAGTACAAACTGTTATGTTTCAAATCCTGTTTATACTGACGTAAATGAGTCTGCTGATCGATCAGCGCCATTTCAATACCTGCAATCTCAGCATAATCTGCAAGCATATCGACGGAAACTGACTGGCTATAGACTGTGTGGTGAGCACCACCACCATAAATCCAAGCACTTGCAGCAATTTCAAGGCTTGGATGCGGTTCCCACAGCGCATGAGCAACCGGTAGATTCGGTAACCCTTGAGGCGGTGTGACAGCATCAACAGTATTCACCAACATCCGGAAGCGATCCCCTAAATCAATCACAGAAACATTCAGGGCCGGACCCGGTTTACCCGTGAAAATCATCCGGGCAATCGGGCAATCACACCCGATCGTATGCCGGTGAATTTCAATTTTTGGCCGTGCCGCAGCAATCGACGGACACACTTCCAGCATATGCGCACCCAGCACCTGACTCCGTTCGCTAAAGTTATAGGTGTAATCTTCCATAAAGGACGTTCCACCGGGCTTGCCTTGTCCCATCACTTTCATCATCCGAACCATGGCTGCGGTTTTCCAGTCGCCCTCACCACCATAACCGAACCCTTTTTCCATCAAGCGTTGTGTCGCCAAGCCCGGAAGGTTCGTCAAGCCAGTCAGATTTTCAAAGGTATTGGCAAATGCACGCGCACCGTGCTCAATCAAAAACTGCTCCATCCCCAGTTCAAGACGGGCTTCCTGTTGAAGGATTGCCAGTGAGTCCCGATCAGTAAGTAAGCCGGGGGCAATGTCATAAGTTGAAGCATATTCATCAATCAAAGCAGACACATCATTGTCAGCAACTGCATTAACCCGCTCGCTCAGATCACCCAAACCATAGGCATGAACTTCATAACCGAATTGAATCTGTGCTGAGACTTTATTACCTTCGGTCACTGCAACTTGGCGCATGTTGTCACCAAAACGGGCCACTTTGAGTTGCTGTGCTTCAGCAATACCAACCGCTGCGCGACACCAATCATCAATTTGACGATGCACCGCAACATCTTTCCAGTGTCCGGTAATCACTTTCCGGTTGAGATTTAACCGTGTCCCGATAAAACCAAATTCCCGACAACCATGTGCACTCTGATTGAGGTTCATAAAGTCCATATCAATCTCTTGCCACGGAAGTTCCGCATTAAACTGGGTGTGTAAATGCAAGAACGGTTTGTTGAGTTGGCTCAGGCCGGCAATCCACATTTTGGCGGGAGAGAACGTGTGCATCCATAACACCAGGCCGACACAGTCCGGATCATTATTTGCTCTGCGACACACTTCAAGAATTTCATCCGGTGTTTTCACCACTTCCTGCTCAACCACTGCAACAGAGATATCAGCCGCCGCATTCAGTCCGGCAACGATTTCATGGCTATCGGCAGCAACGCGCTGCAAGACCTTTGGTCCGTACAGATGCTGGGAACCTGTGACAAACCAGATCTGTTTCTTATCGAAAATTTTCATCGTGTATCCTTATTTTTCGTGATGTTCCTGCTGTCCGTAATAAGCATTCTTACCGTGTTTACGCAGGTAATGCTTATCCAGCAATTTTTGATTGATTGCCTCAACCCCAGCATTGATTTGCAGTGTTTTCAATGCCATTTCAGCCACTGTTTCGAGTACCACAGCATTGTGCACCGCCTGATCGGGCGTTTTACCCCAACTAAACGGGCCATGTTCTTTGATAATAATGCCCGGCACGGCAAGTGGATCTTCCGTTCCTATCGTCTCAACAATCACTCTGCCGGTATTGAGTTCATAATCCTGTTGAATTTCTGCATCGGAGAGCGAACGGGTGCACGGCACATGCCCGTAAAAATAATCCGCATGTGTGGTGCCTAAAGGTGGAATCGACTTTCCAGCCTGAGCCCAAGAGGTCGCATTCATCGAATGGGTGTGCACCACGCCCCCTATTTCAGGGTAGGCCCGATATAACTCCAAATGTGTTTCCGTATCTGAAGATGGATTCAAATCACCTTCGACCCGCTGACCAGCCAAATTCACTACAACCATATTCGCGGGAGAAAGGTCTTCATAAGCGACCCCACTCGGCTTAATCACTACGAGGCCGGATTCCCGGTCAACGCCGGAAACATTACCCCACGTGAAGGTCACAAGATTATGCTTCTGCAAATCCATGTTGGCTTTCCAGACCTGTTCCCGTAACACATCCATCCGGGCTTTCCATGCCGCATTAACCACAAAGTCCGGCGTGAAAGAAACATCTATATTCATGCATCCTCCTTTGACGACGATGACGTCACATCGTCTAAACGATCCTGAGATAACTGTTCAAGTGACTGACCTAAATGGCGATACATGTCGTAACGCGTTGCCCGGATATTTGAAATCGCGGAGGTTGGTGTATAAGTTCGGCTGATTGGACTTGCCATTTGCGTCTGAGCCTCTTGCGTGGTCGCATAGACACCCGCAGCAACCGCTGCAAAAATTGCCGCACCCAACGCACAACACTGTTCAGATTCAGCAACAACAATGTCCCGCCCAATCACATTGGCACAGGTCTGCATGACATAAGGTGATTTTTGCGAAATCCCACCAATGGCAATGAGTCGGTTTACATCCACGCCCTGACTGACAAAACAGTCCACAATCGCTTTCGCGCCATGTGCAGTGGCTTCAACCAGACCGGCAAACAAATCGACAGCCGTCGAACCAAGGTTCAATTCCGCAATCGCGCCTTTGAGACGTTGATTGGCATTCGGTGTCCGGCGACCGTTATGCCAGTCCACAGCCAGCGCCTGATTACCGCCCTCTTCTAAGGTCGCAGCCGCTTGGGCCAATTGTGGAATCAGTGCGTTTTCAAACTCAGCCAGATCAAAGTTAACGTCGGGATGGTCACGCAAATATTGCTCAACCGGCCAGACCAACAACCGTTTATACCAAGCATAAATATCCCCGAACGCAGACTGTCCGGCTTCCAGTGCAGTCATATTCGGTAATGCGCTGCCCAACACCTGACCACAAATACCGGCAATCGCCTTGTCCGCAACCTGCTGCGGATCGACCATCAAGATGTCACAGGTCGATGTACCAATCACTTTAACCAAGTCATGGGCTCCGGCACCGGCACCGACTGCTCCCATATGGCAATCAAACTCACCGACCGCAATCGCGATACCTGCGGGTAAACCAAGTTGAGCGGCCCATTCATCCGTCAGATGTCCAGCGACCTGATCCGCGGTATAAACCTCGTGATACATCCGATCCCGTAAACCGGCTAGCGTTGGGGAAACAGCAGTCAGGAATGCTTCTGAAGGAAGTCCGTCCCATGACTCATGCCACATAACTTTGTGCCCGGCGGCACACACGCCCCGGCGCAACACATCCGGATGTTGGTGACCACTCAGCACCGCTGGTACCCAGTCACACAACTCAACCCAACTATAAGCATGTTGTGCAACCGCAGCATCTTGCTCACTGACCCAGGCAGCTTTGGCCCAGAACCATTCTGAAGAATAAATCCCACCGACATAGCGGGTATAATCGGGAAAGTCACTGCTGTGTGCCAGTTGGTTAATCCGTTCGGCCATGGGGACTGATGTATGATCCTTCCAGAGAATAAACATGGCGTTCGGGTTATCGGCAAATTCTGGTCGTAGTGCTAATACCTGCCCATCGGCATCAATCGGTGCCGGTGTTGAACCGGTTGAATCAACCCCGATCCCGACGACAGACTGGGCGATATCCGTGCTCACCTGAGCCACGGCATCTTGTATGGCTTGTGTCATTGACTCCAAATAATCCTTTGGATGATGACGAAACTGCGATTGTGCCGGTTGACAGTATTTGCCCTCTTTCCATCTGGGATATTCTGCAACCCCTGATGACAGCTCAGCACCGGTACGAGCATTGACCAATAAAGCCCGGACTGAATCTGAACCGAAATCCAGACCAATCACATAAGGCTCACTCTTCTGCCTATTCTCCATAACTATCCCCATATTCAAGTTACTCGCACCATGCAACGCTTATCACCATCGACAAACGACTGGCATCGGCAAGCCATCATCACGAACCGTTCATCACCACCGATCAATCGTCGCCATCATGAGACGGTATCGCGCGCTCACAGTTAATATTCACTGTTGTCAGTTATAGCGGTGGAACGAAGAAGGGAACATGAACACCACAGCTAAAAATATGGATAAAAACGTTACGACTGTTTTTTTGAGGTTTCGCTTAAAAAATATGCTTAATTAGGATTTATCACGAAATAAGTCATAAAAAGTCATTCGTGTAAGGATAAAAGGCTATTTAAATCGGAAGTTAATATTATTTTGAGATCTGAGTCATGTTGTCTCACGCTATATGCATGGACAAAAACGCTACCTTTCATTGCTGTGATTTTCATCACTTCAATCCGAAGCGGCTTGTACGAATAATGTGCCCGAAACACCCCTACAACAACCAGTGGATGGAATAGCAAAATGAAGACGATAACAAAAACACTCGCTGTCGCCGCTTTAGCAGGAACTGCATTAATCAGTGCTTCTGCTCATGCTTTCTTTGGTAACGATGATGACACGCTTAAACTCGGTTATCTGGTAAAACAACCAGAAGAACCTTGGTTCCAGACTGAATGGAATTTTGCGGAAAAAGCCGGCAAAGAGTATGGCTTCGACGTGATTAAGATGGCCGTCCCCGATGGAGAGAAAACCCTCAATGCGATCGATACTCTCGCAGCGAGTGGTGCCAAAGGTTTTGTCATTTGTACCCCGGATCCTAAACTCGGGCCAGCCATTATGGCAAAAGCCAAGAGTTATGGTCTCAAAGTCGTCACCGTTGACGATCAGTTCCTCAATGCGAAAGGCAAACCGATGACCGATGTGCCATTGGTGATGATGGCCGCGAGTCAAATCGGTCAACGTCAGGGACAAGAGCTATATAAAGAAATGACCAAACGCGGATGGAACCCGGCAGACAGTGCCGTCATGGCGATTACTGCCGATGAACTCGATACCGCCCGTCGCCGGGTCAATGGTTCTATCTCAGCACTGAAAGAAGCTGGCTTCCCAGCAGATCAAATCTATCGCGTACCAACTAAAACCAACGATATTCCCGGTGCACTGGATGCCGCCAACTCGCTGTTGGTGCAATATCCGAATGTCAAACATTGGCTGGTGGTCGGCATGAATGACAACACCGTGTTGGGTGGCGTTCGAGCAACTGAAGGTCAAGGTTTTGATGCGAAAAACGTGATTGGTATTGGTATCAATGGTGTGGATGCCGTCAACGAGCTGGCGAAGTCCAAACCAACCGGCTTCTACGGGTCGTTACTTCCTAGTCCCGACGTTCATGGCTTTAAGAGTATCGAATCACTGTATAAATGGGTTGAAGATGGTGTCGAACCGAAGAAATACGTTGAAGTCACTGATGTTGTTCTGATTACCCGCGAAAACTACAAAGCAGAACTGAAGAAAAAAGGACTGTAATTGCCGGCAGGTGGCACAATGTTGTGCCACCTTCTGAACCCACAGGAGGCCACTATGGCAGCATTGCCCTCTTCTTTAGAGTTTAGTCAGATTTCTAAGCACTTTCCGGGCGTAAAAGCGCTCTCGAATATTAATTTTCGTGTCCAAAGCAGCAGTGTTCATGCGCTGATGGGCGAAAATGGTGCCGGGAAATCGACCTTGCTGAAAATTCTCAGCGGACTCTATCAACCCACAGAAGGACAATTGATCATTGATGGTCAGTCCGCTGTATTTTCCTCAACCGTTGATGCACTCAATCACGGTATTGCGATTATTTATCAGGAGCTGAATCTGGTTCCGGAACTCAGTGTTGCTGAAAATATTTATCTGGGCCAGTTGCCGACGAAAAATGGATCGGTTGATCGGGAAACCCTTCACCGTAATGCACGAGAGCAGTTAATCCGACTCGGGGAAGACTTTGACCCCTCCCGCCCACTGAAAGAATTCTCGATTGGTCAGTGGCAAATGGTTGAAATCGCGAAAGCCCTCAGCCGCAATGCACGCATCATTGCCTTTGACGAACCGACCAGTAGTTTGTCACAACGGGAAATCGAGAATTTATTTAAAGTCATTCGTGAATTACGTGATGACGGCAAAATCATTCTGTATGTATCACACCGAATGGAAGAAATCTTCGAGCTGTGTGATGCCATTACAATTTTCAAAGACGGTACCCACGTCCAGACTTTCGATACATTGACCGATCTCACCAATGACCGACTCGTCGAGCTGATGGTCGGACGAGAAATCAATGATATCTATCATTACCGCGGCCGCGAATACGGTGAAAGCGGGCTGAAAATTGACGAGCTGATGGGGCCGGGGCTTACCCAGCCAGTGTCTCTCGACATTCGTCGCGGAGAGATTCTCGGACTCTTCGGTCTGGTTGGTGCCGGTCGAACTGAACTGACACGGCTGATTTTCGGCGCAGATAAAGCAACTTCCGGTACGATCACCATCCAAGGTGAGACCGTCCGGATCAACTCTCCCAGTGAAGCGATTCGTGCTGGTGTCACCCTCTGCCCGGAAGACCGTAAAGCTGACGGTATCGTGCCGATTCTTTCGGTTCGGGAAAACACCAATATCAGTGCCCGGCCAGACTTTCTCAAGCCAGGCGGATGCATTGATTATCGCTGGGAAGAGAAAAATGCCCAATTACAGTGCGAAGCACTGAACGTCAAAGCCGCCTCCCTTGACCAACTTATCGGTGAGCTCTCAGGCGGCAACCAGCAAAAAGTAATTCTTGCCCGTTGGCTATCAACGGACATGAAAGTCATCCTACTCGACGAACCGACGCGGGGAATCGATGTCGGTGCAAAATCTGAAATTTATGAATTGATCTTCAAATTGGCAGAGAACGGTGTCGCGGTACTCGTGGTATCCAGTGACCTGCCAGAAGTGTTGGGGATCTCCGATCGATTACTGGTCATGAAAGACGGTGCAATCTCCGGAGAGCTACAACGTGAACAGTTTGATGAACAAACCGCATTACGTCTGGCGATGTTAGGTACAAGCAACCCTGTTGCAGCATAGAGGAAATCAGTAATGGCCATTACAACCACCAAACCGAACACCAATGAGCCGAAGAAACCGGGCATCGATTTCTCCCACATCTGGGACAAATTCGGGATGCTCATTGTCTTTGCAGGGCTATTTCTGCTCTGCGCTTTTTTCGTGCCTTATTTCGCCACCTTTATCAATATGAAAGGATTGGGACTGGCGATCTCCATGAGCGGCATGGTCGCTTGCGCAATGTTATTCTGCCTTGCCTGTGGTGACCTTGACCTCTCGGTTGCCTCAGTGATTGCCTGCTCCGGCGTTGTTACCGCTGTCGCAATCAATGCCACCAGTAGCGTCACCCTCGGCATCATTGCCGGATTATTGTCTGGGGTATTCTTTGGTCTGATCAATGGCTTCGTTATCGCCAAACTACAGGTCAATGCCCTGATCACCACACTGGCGACCATGCAGATTGCACGCGGACTGGGCTACATTATCTCTGATGGGAAAGCCGTCGGTATCACCGAAGAAAGCTTTTTCGCCATGGGTAACTCTTCAGTTCTGGGTATTCCAACGCCTATCTGGCTGACAATTATCACGTTTATTGTCTTCGCATTCCTGCTCAATCGGACGGTTTATGGCCGCAATACGCTCGCCATCGGAGGTAACGAAGAAGCAGCGCGACTGGCTGGGGTCAACGTGGTGAAAACCAAAATGATTATCTTCACGGTATCCGGATTTATTTCTGCGCTGGCCGGTGTCATCCTCGCAGCACGGATGACCAGTGGACAGCCGATGACTTCCGTCGGTTTCGAACTGGTCGTTATCTCAGCCTGTGTTCTGGGTGGTGTGTCACTGAAAGGCGGGATCGGCAAAGTCTCTTACGTGATTGCAGGGGTACTGATTCTGGGCACCGTCGAGAATGCGATGAACCTGCTGAATATGTCTCCGTTCGCACAGTATGTGGTTCGCGGTTCGATTCTGTTAGCAGCCGTCATTTTTGACCGCTACAAACAAAAATCCAGAAAGGTTTAAGTTATCGGTGCTTTGATATTTAAAAGCAAATAATGTCTCCCCCCCCAAAGCCCTCGGCAGATTTCCCTGTCCGGGGGCTTTGCATATTTTAAGGCGATGCCTTGGGGAAGATGACGATGCCGTAAATGTTTACGCTGAGTGCATCGATCACGTTAGCTTTTAAAAAGGTTTCACCGAATCCAAACAACCCGACGAGACGAATGGAGCAACCATTTATTCCCATCAGAAGTCATGTTATACAGAACAATTGCAGAAGAATGTTATGGATGCGGTCTGACAACGGTTCGGTGAATACAGGGGAATGATCGAATGGAATTAAAGTGTCACTGTGGAAACGTTAGCTTAATATTGAATTCGCTCCCTGAAGAAGTTGGTGAGTGTAACTGTTCTATTTGTCGTCGTTATGCTGCGGCTTGGGCGTACTATTCTCCTGAGCAGGTCCAAATAAACATGAATGAGCAAACGGCTTTTTATTGTTGGGGTGACAAAGAAGTCGAGTTTCATCGTTGCAACATATGTGGCTGCTTAACGCATTACATTACAACACCGAAGTGCTCTGAAGATATCTTGGCGGTTAATATGAGAATGGCTGAGAATGAAGTGCTTTCAAATATCCCTGTCCGCAAGATCAACGGTGCGTCGTACTCATGCACCTAATAAGTTGCAGCTAAAATCTGGGGCTCACCTTACCCGATTTAGAATGCTGATTCTCCATACAAACGATTTCAAACGGACGGCCAACACACGAAACCTACAAAATATGATTACGTACCAGCCCTCTTTTGACGTTCTTGCAAAGCTTTCCAAACCGCCGAATGTCATCAAAATTAGGCACAGACCCTCGTGATAGATTGTGTTCCCAATAAGAAAGTTCTGACTCTACCAGTTCCATCAGTTTTTTGGGACAGCCAATGCAATTGGATTCCGTACCACAACGGAAAGTGTCGCTGTCATAAAGCGGTAACTCTCGTTTAGCTTGGTCAATAATCAACTGCATCGCTGTGACTCTATCAGGTTTCATGGTCATTTTGTGGTGTGATGAGGGGGAAGCGTTCATTGTATCGCTTTGACATTCTTTGTAAATTACCTTTAAGAGATATCGTATCGGGTCATTATTTTGAGTTGAGTGCGATGTTGTTCCCCCTGAACCGGATACCAGAGACCCACCGCCCGCAACAACTCAAATTTTCGCTCATATTCACATGGATTCCGGAGCAAATTGGGATGTCGGCTTTATCAACGATAATATAGCCAAGTATTCAACCATGCGAAGTGACGATGAATGGTTGAAGTTCTGTCAACAACTGACATCATAATCGCATGAAATATTAAAAGGACGAAATATGCCTCTCATCGCTAACACACCGAAACCGCCTTACTACGCGGTGATTTTCACTTCTCACCGCACGGAAGGTGATAACGGTTACGACCAGATGGCCGACCGGATGGTTGAATTAGCTTCAAAACAACCGGGATTTTTAGGCATCGAGTCCGCAAGAGAAGGGGTAGGAATAACCGTTTCATATTGGACTGACCTTGAGTCCATCAAGCAGTGGAAAGCCAATGCAGCGCATCAAGAAGCCCAAAGGCTTGGCCATGAAAAATGGTACTCATCATTCAAAACTCGGATATCGAAGGTCGAACGAGACTACGGTATTGAATAAGCTTAAACCCTCAGAACAAATATCAGAGATTGATGCTTCGATATCAACGAAAAGACGCAGGCATTCAATTCAAGAATTTTGGTGTAAACATTAAATGAAAAATTATTTTGAAAGCCCGTTTAAGGGAAAACAGCTGACAGAACAAGTCAAGAACCCGAATATCAAAGTCGGCCGTTATAGCTATTATTCGGGTTACTATCATGGACACTCATTTGATGAGTGCGCTCGCTACCTCCTGCCCGATCGCGATGATGTGGATAAACTGATTATCGGCAGCTTTTGTTCTATCGGCACAGGCACCTCCTTTATCATGGCCGGAAATCAAGGTCATCGATATGATTGGGTAACGTCATTTCCTTTCTTCTATATGGATGAAGAGCCTGCATTTTCGGAATCAGTCAATGCTTACCAGAGTGCCGGAGATACCGTGATAGGCAGCGATGTGTGGATTGGCTCTGAAGCGATGATCATGGCAGGCGTAAAAGTCGGTCATGGTGCAGTCATTGGTAGCCGGGCTTTGGTGACCAAAGATGTCGAACCCTACACCATTGTTGGCGGTAATCCCGCAAAAGCGATAAGAAAACGCTTTTCAGAACCGGAAATTGCAATGTTGCTGGAGATGCAATGGTGGGATTGGCCGTTGGAACAGATTAAACAAGCAATGCCGTTGTTGTGTTCGTCTGATATTGCCGGTCTTTTCCAGCAGTGGCAGCGCTCAAAATCCTGATCAACTGCTGCTGTCTCCCTCTTCAGAAGACGCGGCTTATCGCCTGTATCAGGATCAGTTTCATGCTGTAACGCTGAAGCTTTCATTAACGCTGGATAGCAAGCAGGTGTTAGGGCTTTGAATTACAAAAAATTTTGCTGAGAAATATGCACAAAGTCGGGGTTGATGGTGTTCTTTGTTCACCCCTTCTTTTATGCTAGCCCAATCTACCGAACGTTTTCTGGCCTGTGTCCTGCAATAACTATCTGCACAAAACCGCCACACTTTCAGTGTTTGAAATAACGCACAGGTCATTGACATCGTTTCAGCACAAATTCTATTGAGTGTATTCAAGAAACATTAAGGATTGTACTGTGCCATCTTGGACATCGGTCAGTATAATTTCAGATGTTCCTTGTCTGTATGTCCTGTGGGTGCTATCTCCAGTGTACTTTTTCTGAGATAAATATGAGTGTAAATTTTTTGTGTCTAGGTGACAGTCTAGTTGCATCATCATCGGTTTCGGGCCATCCGCTGAACGATATCTAAACTGAGGTTTTGTCTGGCAGAGATCTTTTATATCGACAATGTCTTCAGGCGTTAAAATTAAATAATCGAGACTATTCTGGCTGTATTGGCGATCCTCTGCAAACTGTATCATCAAGGCATAAATAAAAATCGATAGAAACAATACAAATACAAGGGAAATCGTTACAAATGACCTTTTACTCATATCAATGTACCACCTGATATCATCGACCTTCCGGAATAGGACACAATCACGCTCCCACCGAATGCAACTGTTGAGCAAGGGTAATAAATGCCTTGACCGCAGGGCTGGCCTGATGACTGTCCAATACCGCCAACCCGATACGCCGCTTGATCGGTGGTGATAATGGCCGACAGACATAGCGGTCCGAATCACGATCCGGTAGCGACGACTCCGCCACAACGGAAATCGCATCACCACTTTCAACGAGTGACAAAATACTGAGTAACTGCGACGTGCGATAGCGAATCTGCGGCTGTAGCTTCTCGGCATGAAACAGACGAATGACCCACTCACCGGAGCCCGCCCCGGTCAAGATAAACGGGTCATAACACAGTGACGATAACGTCACCGACTCAAGCCGACTCAGTGGATGTGCCACAGGCAGTAACGCGACCATCTGATCGTCTAATAGCGGGAACACATCCAGATCATTTTCCGGTAAAACAACAAAACACACATCGACACGACGCTCTCTCAACCACTGAACCACCTGCATATCCGGCCCTTCATCGATATAGACTTCGATCCCCGGAAATTTTTTCTGATACTGGTGAATCATATGCGGCAACAAACGGACGGAGGAAGTGGGCCCAAATGAGCCGATACGCAACATGCCTTGCTTCATTCCCTGAGCATCGGTCGCTTCCTGACGCATTGTTTCTGCGACACCCAGCACAGTCCGTGATCGCGCTAACAGCCGAGTCCCGATATCGGTTAGCTCGACGCGACTTTGATGACGGTGAAACAGTTTCACCCCAAATTCATCTTCTAATGCTTTGATCGCATGTGACACCCCCGATTGAGAAATGCCAAGCCGCTGGGCCGCAATCGTAAAATGCAGACTATCCGATAAAACCGAAAATATTTCCAACTGCGTAAATGTCATACCCACCTCATGAGTAAATCCTCATTTCCTTATGAGTGATCATATCGATAATCATATAAAACCATATGAATCAAATCTTTTCTATGGTCTACACCATAAAACAACGATGGCAAAGGAGTGGCAGTATGGTTCATCAGTCACAACGCTCAACAGATGGCGTTTCATCTTTATGGCCCGAAATTAACGGCTATTTTTTATCTTTTCAGGAAATTCCGGCACATTTTCAACCCCAGAATAAAACGCACCAGACGTTCTATCAGCTCTTGGCCGGATTTGACGGCACCACCAGTTGTGAAATTCGCGAGTTTTATCGGTTTAACTTACATCTCGCCCAAATGAACTGGCGTGAAATCCAAAGACCTGAATTCAAACTCATCTATCAGGCTTGTGAAGCCTGGGCGCGGTTTCAGTATGAACAAGCTTATACGCTGATGAGAGTTCACTTAAAGCGCTTTCCGACCGATGTGATTGCTCTGTATATTTTACATATGTTTGAGTTCTGTACCGGCCGAACGACGCGGTTGCTCGATGTATTGGAACATTGTGAAGCGGCTTTACCCCGTACCCATGCGCTCTACCCTTTCTATCTCTCAATCAAGTCTTTCGTACTGTGTGAATGTCAGCAATATGAAGCCGCCTTAGCCGCTGGCTGGGATTCTATCGAAAGCTGTCCTGACAATGTTTACGGTATTCACGCAGTTGTCCACACGTTGCACGAAACCGGGCAATGGGAACAGATCATCGAGTTCTTAAATCACCGGTCCTCATCATGGATGAATAATCCCGGAATGAAAATTCATATCTGCTGGCATCTTGTCATTGCTTATGAACAAAATCAGATGCCGGAAGCTGCCTTAGAGACCTTCTACACCTTGTGTGATATGAAAGAAACTCCGTTTGCAAAACAGGACCTCGATGCCGTTGGGTTTCTATGGCGGCTTCACCTGAAGCAGACCGATGATGCGTTTCAGAATCAGTGGCAGAAGCTTGCAACACTCTGGACAGGCGTGATTGAAAACTCTGTTTCTTATCTTCACAAGCTCCATGCCGCGTTGTCATTTTCTGCGACCCAACAACCGTTTCTGATTGAAAAGCTCATCGCTGAATGTGACGGCTTCGGGATTGACCCGCAAACACACCGTACTGGGGTGGCCATTTTAAGAGCGATTCATCAGTTCACGCTCGGACAGTATCAAACCTGTTTATCGGAACTGGAACAAAGCCAGCAGTCTTGGCATCTCATCGGTGGCAGCCATGCACAGCGCGATATCCTCCATCTGACCAAAGCGTATGCGGCGCAACACGCACAGTACGCTCTCAATATAGCGAGTTAATCCAATATGCGTCATACAACTGAACGTTCATCTCAGCCGAGTGATAGCCGCGCCCGTCATCCCGGCATCTATCTCAAACTCGCCTTAGTTTCGGTCATCTGGGGCGGAACCTTTGTTGCCGGACGGGCAATCAATCCAGAAATCCCGCCACTTGTTTCTGCGACACTGCGTTTCTTGCTGGCCGGAGCAACACTGGTACTGGTGTTAGCCTTGAGCGGAAAGGGCTTTGTCCGTATCACAAAGAAACAAGTCTGTGTCCTGTTCGGGCTCGGTTTCTGCGGTATCTACACCTATAACCTGTTTTTCTTTTATGGATTACAACATATCAGTGCTTCCCGAGCCTCGCTGATCGTTGCTGCCAATCCAGCTATGATTGCTATCGCATCTTTTCTGTTCCACAAAGAACGGTTTTCACTCACCCGACTATGCGGCATTACCCTTTGTATTGTTGGGGCAGCGATGGTGATTATCAGTAAGTCCCCTCAATCCGTGTTCCAGACTCACACCTCAATCATCGGTGATCTCATGATTGTCGGCTGCGTACTCAGTTGGGTTGCCTATAGCGTGTTCGGCAAGCAAACCGTACAAACCATCGGGCCACTGCATACGGTGACTTACTCAGTTTTAGCCGGTGCCGCCATGCTCACGCTAACCACCCTGTTCAGCGGTCAATTTCATCTTGAGACACTGACATCGATTCATGTTCAGGACTTCATGAGCCTCAGTTATCTGGGGATTGTCGGATCAGCGCTTGCTTATATCTGGTACTACAGTGGTATTGAAAAGATCGGCGCAACCCGGGCCGGTGCTTTTATCGCTCTCAATCCAATTGCGGCCGTCTCTCTGGGCGCGCTCCTACTTGATGAGCGTCTCAGCGCGTTAATGGGCGTGGGTGGCTTGCTGGCCATTGTGGGAATTTTACTCTGTAACCGACCGGAGAAATTGAAGCCGGGTCAGGTCACACCGGATCCGTTACTAGCGACTCAAGGGCGCTAATTCGCGATACCACCAGAAAAGCTGTGATTTAAGCTATCAATAATCACTGATAATTCACTCACAAAAAATTGCCCACCAGACGGTGGGCAATTTCTTTTATGACTCGTCACTCAACATTCATTTAGATGTCGGTCACTAAAGTACGGAATGTCGGCCGCATAATTTCAGCAATCAAATCGACGAAAGGCGGTCTGAGTAAACTGAAATGATCAGCACGACTCTCAATGCAATGCAGATTCAGTGACTGCGCCTGCCAAGCCTCTTTGACACCGGGTTTCATATCCTGAGTAAACACCAGATTGACCGATGCCCTAGGCTGTACGGCAGGTTGATAATGCGTGCGGATGTTGGTCGCAAAGACCGAGAAAATACCATCCAAATCATCCACACTGGTATTGCCCGTCAGCACGCCTTGTTCAACCAGATAACCATGCACCAGCGTCAACCGCTCTCGGTGGTTGAGGCCTTTCAGGTCTTGCTCTGTCAGGCCTAAAGCCGCCCCTTGTCTTTCAAACTGCTCGATGAGCAACATCAGTGCCGACAAATCGCTGTATTCACGAGGCGTCGCATCCGGTGCTTCAGAATCCGCAACCGTCAGGGAGGCGACCTGAACCCCTTCCGCCTCAAGCAATGCGGCCAGCTCCAAGGCAACCCAGCCCCCGAACGAGTGTCCGACAAGATGCACGGGCCCGACACAAGATCTTGATTCCAGCGCTTTCAGATAGAAAGCAGCGGCTGCCTGAACCGTGGTATGCGGAATATCATTGCCTTCCAGCCCCCGTGGTTGGAAACCCAAAACCGTCCAGTCAGATGCAATGGACTGCACCAACCCCATGAAGGCACAGACATTCACACCGGCACCGGGAATACACAGAACGGTCGGTCCGTGACCATGACCTTCCTGGAGGGTCACGATAGGATCATATTCGGCATTACGCATGACTTTACCACCCGCATAGTCGTTCTCCCGATCATGGAGATCATTTGAGATCGCCTGACCGACATAGCCAATATATGGCTCAACAATTAAGTGATAGTGCGTCGCGCCCGGAATAGTCGTCGGATGAATCGATGCTTCAGGTAAGAAGCGATCCCAACGCAGATAAGGCACAACATCATCTTCTTCACCTTGAGGACGCAGCTCTGCAACATAAAGATCGATATCGACCGGTAGATTTTTGTACTCATATTCCGCTCGGATCAATGCCTCACGGTGCAACATCCAGTTCATGAAGTACGTGTCTGTCCAGCCCGCGGGTAGCATCCCCATATCTTTGGCCATCCGGTAGTGATCTTTCCATGTCATCCCCTCTTCCAGGGTACTTTCCGACTCGGCCAGACCATAGATGTCATACGCAAGACCGTCGTAAATCTCTTTACTCATCAGCAGAATTTTCTGCTCTTCGGTCAGGTGCTCTTCACCCACATGGCGCGGCACAAAGGCTTTCTCCGCCCTTGTATCAATCACACCGACGTATTCAATCTCCTGATCTTGCCCAAGCAGTTGTCTCGCGACTTCATAGGCCAGAGTGCCGCCGAGCGAAATGCCCGTCATCCGATATGGCCCTTCCGGTTGGGTTTCACGGATGATTCTGACATAACGTGCCGCAGCGCCCTGAATGGTGTAGAACGGTGGCGTATTACGTGCCGGGGCAACCAGGCCATACACCGCAATATCTTTATCGATATAAGAGGTCAGCAGGGGTGAATACAGCATTTCTCCGCTGGCTTCCGGCACAATAAACAGTGGCCGCTGCTCGCCAGTTGCAGGACGAAGTGCCACAGCATGTTCAATTAATGCCTCCGAACTGCGCTGAATATAATCGGCAATATCGGCAAGGCGCGATGCAGAAAATAACGTCGAGAGTGTCAGCTCATAGCCATGTTGACGGGCTTCGTTAAGGAACTGTACCGCCACCAGAGAGTGACCGCCCAATTCAAAGAAGCTATCGTTACGCCCGACTTTTTCAACCCCAAGTAACCGCTGCCAAATCGCAGCAATGGTTTCTTCCACTTCACCTTCTGGCGGAACATAAACCTGCGTGACAAAGTCAGCAGCTTCCGGCTCTGGCAGTGATTTACGATCAACTTTGCCGTTCGGAGTCAGCGGAATCTGGTCAAGTTTGACATAAGCCACGGGCACCATGTAATCCGGCAAACGCGCAGATAAGTAAGCACGTAGCGGTGCTGTCTGGGCATTGCCGACATAGTAAGCCAACAAACGCTGATCATTATTCTGTGTTTTCGCCGCAATCACCACGGCTTCAGAGACCCCATGATGGGTGCTCATACAGGCACTGATTTCTCCCAACTCGATTCGGAACCCCCGAATTTTAACCTGACTGTCGTTCCGGCCAAGGTATTCAATCGTCCCATCGGCAGTCCAACGACCTAAGTCACCACTGCGATACATCCGGGCACCGAATTCGTAAGCGTACGGATCATCGAGGAAGCGATCTTCCGTCATATCGGGACGGTTGAGATAACCTCTGGCGACCCCCTTACCACCGATATAAATTTCCCCTTTGACACCGATGGGAACGGGCTGCCGATACTCATCCAGAATATAGATACTGGTATTATCGACCGGTGAGCCAATATGCAACAAATCACCTGTCGGATGAATCACACCCGACGTAGCAACCACGGTGGTTTCGGTGGGTCCGTAGTTATTGACCAGCGTAAATGAGGTCTCGGGATGTGGGTGATGATTCAATCGATCACCACCGACTAACAACGTCCGCAGCGTCGGGTGGTCAAGTTGTCTTGACAGCACCAGTTCAGCAATCGGTGTCGATAAAAAGCCGACTTCAATCGGTTGTGATATCCACCACGCCAGTAACTGCTCCGGATCGCGAGAAATTTCAAGCGTCGGTAGCATGATATGAGCTCCGGTACACAGTGGCGGCCAAACCTCCCAGACGGTTGCGTCAAAGCCCACCCCTGCCACACTGGAAACACAAGTACCCGCCTGAATCTCAAACGCCCGATTGTGCCAATGCACCAAGTTCGCCAGATTGCGGTGTTCAACCATCACCCCTTTGGGTTGTCCGGTTGAGCCTGATGTGTAAATGATATAGGCCAAATGATCCGGTCGAATGTGCTCAGATTGCGGATTGGTTGCCGGATAATCGCGCCACATAAATATCTCTGTGCTGACGTTAATGACTCGGATTCCGGCTTTGCCGACAATCGTTTCTGTATCGAGGATACCGTCCGATAGAATCAATGTTGGCTGACTATCCGATACCATGTATTGCAAACGATCGGCCGGATAAGTCGGATCCATCGGGATATAACATCCCCCAGCCTTCAATGTCGCCAGCATCGCAACCATGAGATCGGTGTTACGGTCAAAACAGAGGCCAACCCGCTGATCGGGAGAAACGCCCTGAGCCCGCAGATAATACGCCAGACGGTTGGCTTGCTGGTTCAATTCACGGTATGTCAGTTTCTGAGTATCACTCATCACAGCCATCACATCGGGATACTGTTCAACCTGTTGTTCAAACAGGGTATGGACACAAATATCAGTGACAGCGGCAGTGCGGGCAGCATTCAGTTGATTGATCACTCTCCGGTATTCATCTTTCGGCAAGATGTTTAACGAATGAATCAACCGTTTAGGTTCATCTTCCAGTGCCGAGAGCACCTCACGCAAGGCACGCATTACCATGGCACCGATACGTTCGCATCCGATACTTTCATCCACTTGAATATCTAAAGAAAACCCTTGGGTGGGATTGTCATTGACCGACAGCGTGATCGGATAATTGGTCCGTTCTTCGGTAAACAGCAGGTTCATTGGTCCGGTGTCAATTCCCGTCTGACTATTACCCCCATCATAGCGATAATTGAGCAAACTGCTAAACAACGGTGTTTGTGGTGCCACGCCACTACACTGCTGAGCCAGTGACAATGAACCATGCTCATACTCAAGCATTTCTGCCAGATGCCGATGCGTATACTGAACAGCTTCCGTGACGGTTTCATGGGCAAGTGACAAACGCAACGGTAATGTATTGAGGAACATCCCCAGCACACGGTCAGCCCCTTCACCACCGGCCATCCGACCAAACAGTACCGTGCCGAACACCACATCATCATTGCCAGTCGTCGCACGAACCACTAGCCCCCATGCCAAATGGAACAGGCTGGCAGCACTGACGCCCTGACGACGAGCGTGTTCACGGAGCAACTGAGACAGATCATCATCAACCGGTAAATGCAGTTCATGAATTTCGTGACCATCACCTTGCACATTGAGTAAACCGAATGGTGCTGAAGGCTCATCAATGTCACCGAGACGTGCAGAGAAGTAAGCACTCTCTTTTTCCGGATCACTATCGAGCCGACTCTCAAACACAAAGTTTCGGAATGGGAGGGGTGTTGGCAGTTGTTCCACCCGATTGAGCAGGTGCGCCTGCACTTCTTCCATCATCAATTCCAATGTGGTGTGATCCAGACAGAAATGATGCATCAGCAAGCAGAGTAGCCATCGTCCTTCGGCGGCATCTTCAACCTGATAGGCTTCAATCATCGGTGCCCGATGAACATCCAGACGGGTATGACTTGGATCGAATCGCTGCTGAATCGCTTTGACCATGTTCGAACCGTCAAGCGTCAGTGGCGTCAGCGGCAACACGGCATCACGCCATACCACCTGAACCGGCACGTCCAACTGATCCCAGACGAGGCTGGTTCTGAGAATATCATGACGTTTCACGACTGCCTGAAGCGCATCAACAAACTGTTGCAACGCATCCTGACTGGCGAAAGCTTTAATCGCCCGTGTCACGTAAGGGTCGCCTTTTTCTTCCAACAAATGGTGGAATAAAATCCCTTCCTGTAACGGTGCCAGCGGATAGATATCCTGAATGTTTGCTGCACCACCGGGAACGGTGGCCGTAATGGTGTCGATCTGAGACTGGCTCAGTTCCACCAGTGACAGCATGTCCGGGGTAATTTGTGTACATCCTTCTGGAATCAGGTTCGCTGGGACCTGACGCTCATTCTTCGATGACTGACTCAAGGTTTGCGCCAGATCGGCCAGCGTCGGAGTGGTGAACAACGATTTGATCGCCAGATGGTAATAATGATGTCTCAGACGTTCGATCAACTGTACCGCCAGCAGTGAGTGTCCACCCAGTTCAAAGAAATTATCATGTCGCCCCACTTGCTCAACATGCAACAGGGATTGCCAAATCGAGGCCAGTAACTGCTCTACATTGCCGCGTGGCGCTTCATAACTCCGGTGCACAAATGCATCCGCATCGGGCTCGGGTAATGCTCGATAATCGACTTTGCCGTTTGCTGTCAGCGGAATCGCGTCCAAGCCGACAAATGCCGCTGGTACCATGTAGCTGGGCAGAGATTCACTCAGTCGTTGTTTTAACGCTTCAATCTCAATCGATGTCTTGTGTTGACGGGTGTAGTACGCGACCAAACGCTCGGATGATTCACCGGCATGCAACACCGTGACAACGGCGCTCTGAACGCCCGGACAAGCCTGCAAAGCCGTGGCAATTTCACCCAGCTCGATCCGGAACCCCCGAATTTTGACCTGACTATCATTGCGGCCCTGATATTCAATCGTCCCATCTAAACGCCAACGCGCGAGATCCCCTGTGCGATACATTTTGCTCTCTTGCTGATCTGAGAACGGATCGACGAGAAAGCGTTCAGCGGTCATCTCCGGACGGTTCAAATACCCACGGCTGACACTATTCCCGCCGATATAGACTTCACCGGTCACACCAAGTGGGACGGGACGTAACAATTCATCAAGGATATAGATACGAGTATTTGCAATCGGGCTACCAATATGCAGCACATCATCCGCTGCCCGAATTGCGCCCGATGTTGCAACAACTGCTGTTTCTGTCGGGCCGTAATTGTTCACCAAGGTATAAGAGACCGATTCATCCGGTTGACGCGTCAGCCGATCACCACCGACCAACAGATACCGTAACTTCTTCGGTGCAACCTGACGTGCAAATGCCAGTTCAGCAATCGGGGTCGGTAAGAAACCGACTTCAATCGGCTGTTCAACCCACCAATGGAGTAGTTGCTCTGGATCTCGCGAAGCTTCCAGCGATGGCATCGTCAATGTCGCACCGGCACTTAATGGGGGCCACACTTCCCAGACAACCGCATCGAATCCGAGCCCGGCAACACTTGACACACACGTGCCAGGCTGAACATGGAAAGCACGGTTATGCCAGTTGACCAGATTCAGTAATTGGCGGTGTTCAACCATGACACCTTTTGGCTGACCGGTTGAGCCGGAAGTATAGATAATGTAAGCGAGATGTTCGGGGCCGAGATCGCTGACGATAGGATCTGACGCAGGTTGCTCAAACCATAAGCCACGATCTTGCTGGGTATGAATCAGCTGTGATTCGGGCAATGTTTCAGCCATCAGGCCGCTGAGATCAATCACCCCATCGGTCAGCACCACGGTCGGTGCACTGTCGGCAAGCATGTACTGCACACGTTCTGCCGGATACGCGGGATCAATCGGTACATATCCGCCACCGGCTTTCAGTGTTGCCAGCATCGCGATCAATAAGTCAGGTCCCCGGCCACAGCAGATGGCAACCCGACTTTCCGGACCGACTCCGAGCGAGCGTAAGTAATGAGCGAGACGGTTAGCACGAATGTTCAGCCCACCGTAATTGACACTTTCACCGGCACACGTCAGTGCAATATGTTCCGGATCTTCACTGGCCCGTTGTTCAAACAATTCATGAATATATTGAGCCGGTGGAAACGCAATTTGCGTCTGATTCCATGCGTCAATCATCGACGACTCTTCTGGCATTTGCAGATGATAATGATTCACTGCCGTGAGTGCCGGTTCACTCACTACACTGGAGAAGAAGTGCATCAGGCGATAGAAATGAGAAGCCAGAGTCATTTCACTATACAAAGCAGCATTAGCATCGATACACAGCTCCAGCCCCTGTTGGGGGCCACGATCACAAATATTGATCGAGAGGTCGTCAATGGGCCCCAAAGTCAGGTTATTCACATTGACGGGCGCGTCACCAAACTTCATTTCATATTCAAACGGTAGGATATTGATATCCGTCGAGAACAGTTGTTCACTTTCGGTCAGAATCCCAAGATCGGACGCCAGATCTTCACCGCGGTAGCATTGATGGCGTACGGCACCAAGAATACGGCGTTTTACCTGAGAGACGATATCGACGAGCGTGTCCTCAGAACCAATATTGAGCCGTAAGGGCAGTACATTGGAAACCATACCGGGGAATTGACGCAGTCTCTTATTGGTTCTCGCAACCATCGGGCACCCGACAACCAGATCATCTTCTCCGGTAACACGGTGCAAATAAATCGCGATTAAAGCGATCAGCAACTGTGGCACCTGACTTTTACATTCAACCGCCAGTTCTCTTAACATCCGGTTGGTGGATGCCGGTAAATACATCTGTTTGCGAATAATATTCGTGCAGGGGGCCTGTTTGTCAGACAAACTCACAGGCGCAGGCCGATCTTTCAGAACCTCTTGCCAATACGCTTTGTCGCGAAGGTAGTGTTTCGAGGCTTTGTATTCCTGCTCAATCTCGAGCGCTTCAGCCAACGAAATGAACTGACAGGCCGGCGGTTCTTCTCCTGCCACCAGTGCAGAATAAATTTCAGCCACACGGCTGGATAACAGAACCCCGCCAAAACCGTCCAGCACCAAATGGTGAACGCAGGCGTAATACCAAAAACGCTCCGGACCGAGTTGTAACAGCGCAAAAGAAAACGGAGGACCTTGCTCCAAGTCAAAGGGACGGGCTAAGTCGGCATTAATCCATGCTTTAGCTGCCCGTTGTGGATCAGATTCAGCCTGAAAATCGAGAATGGGTAATTCCCAGCCGGGAGCGACGCCAAACCGCTGCTTTGGCCCTTGAGGTGTCAGCTCAAAAACCTGTTGAAAAGATTCAATCTCTCTGGCCGTCCTGCGGATGGCCACTTCAAAAAGATCTGGCTGAACCACACCAGATATTTCCAGATATTCGGTAATTTTAAAGAATTTGCCATGAGCATCAGGCTTGAGCTCTTGCGCAAACCAGATTCCCCGTTGAGCCGATGATAATGGAAGCGCCAAATGACTTTCTCGCTCTAATTGAATAGAGGATTTATGGTTATCGTTCATATTGATATTCACTCACACATTCTTGATAAATAGAATTCAAACATATGGACAAAATAACAAAGCCAATAAATTAACAATGTTATTAAGATTAAATCTTTTTACTTTGTATAATAAAACAGTATTCAATTCAATCATGAACAATTGCCCTATATATTCAATAAACCAATGAGTAATGAATAGGAAAACCAATTAAAACAACCGATAAAGCGTCAATTTAATTGAAAACGTAATATAAATAATTCCAGTAAGATAAATTGTTTTTTTTCTTTCTTGGTAAAAAATCAAAATTAAATTAAATTTAATTGATAACAATGATATTTAAAAAATGGACCCGCTAAAGCCAAACCAAAAGAAAACAAAAATAAGATCAATAAAAACAAATCATTGAAAGTAAATTCAGTGTATAAAAAAACAAGGAGAGTTGAGTAAAAATATTGTGGTCTAATTTGTTCACACTGGATATGAGTATATCATGGAGAAAAGTACTGGATGAAAATCACACAAGAAAAAATAAAAAATCTCAATATACGAATAGAGACAAATAAAAAACAGGCCAGCAATTATTTTAAAAAATAACCACCAGCCAAAAACTAATAATATTTAGCAAAGTAAAACAGAGATTAATATTTCACAACAAATACCATCTTCAATAAAATATCAACAGTAATCAGAATTAAAATTAATTCATGATAAAACAACCTCAATTAATTTCGGTCCGGATTCCAGCATCGCCTTTTGGAAAATCATATCAAATGATTGACGCGTTTCAGCCTGAACAGCAGAAATGCCCATCCCTGATGCTAATCCAAGCCAATGAATGGATGGATTTTCCAAACTCATCAGGGAGGCCGCAGATTGCCCCGGATTTTTTGCGCCGACACGTTGGAGTTCATGATTCAAAATACTGTACGAACGATTACTGAATATAACCGTTACAATATCTAGGTTTTCCCTTGCTTGAGTCCAGAGCGCGGGCAACAAATACATGGCACTCCCATCCCCTTGCAAATTGACCACCTTACGACCCGGACACGCAATCGCCGCACCAATCGAAACCGCCATCATACTCCCCAACGCACCACCAGTCAGATTCAGATAGTCATGCGCCGCAGCGGTTTCGGTGATGTCATAATAGGGGAAACCGGATGATGCAGATTCATCACTGATAATGGCATTGTCCGGTAAATATTTGGCAATAACCTGCATGACAAACTCCGCAGTCACCGGGCCATCAAACTCATATGTAGGCACCTGATGTCTGGTGCGGTATGGCTCAATGTTCTCAGCCCCGCAAGCCTTGGCTAAATCTTCAAGTGCACGCGTACCATCTTCATGACTCTCAGTTAACCGAGTCAAACGACAACCTTCCGGGGTCAGCCAGCTCGGTTTATCGGGGTAAGCAAAAAAGCTGACCGGAGGCTTAGCACCGACCAAGACTATCAATTCCGTACCCGCCAAAAAATCAGCAGCCTGTTCGGAAAGATAAGGTAACCGTTCAACCGGAACCCGACCTGCCCCGCGTTGAATACGCGGTGCAAACGTATCACACAATAGGCGGGCACCCGTTTTCGCAGCAATCTTCCCAGCCGCGGTTAATCCCGGCTCTAACAATGCTGCACCTCGCATAAGGATCGCTGTTTTGAGCCCACTGTTGATCAAACCAGCCACGTGATGAATTTTCTCAATGGCGACGACGGTCGGTGCCGACGTCGCAAGTGGTAGAGCAACATGCTCGGCATCATTCCAGGCTGTATCTGCCGGCAGAATCAGTGTCGCAATTTGCCCCGGCGCTTGAGAAGCAACATGGACAGCCCGAGCCGCATCCTCTCCAATTTGTTGCGAACAAGAAGAGGTATAAACCCACTCAGAGACTGGGCTCGCGAATCCATGAATATCAGAAGTTAATGGTGCATCATACTGTAGATGTGTGGTGGCATGATCACCGACGATATTCACAATCGGAGAGCAGGCTCGTCTGGCATTATGTAAGTTGGCCAGACCGTTGGCTAATCCCGGTCCCAAATGAAGCAATGTACATGCTGGTTTGCCAGTCATGCGTCCATATCCGTCAGCGGCCCCCGTTGCCACATTTTCTTGAAGCGCCAGAACCGGACGCATCCCCGGCACACGATCCAATGCCGCAACGAAATGCATTTCTGATGTCCCTGGATTGGCGAAACAGACTTCAACACCACCCTCGACCAATGTACGCAACAGACTTTCAGCACCATTCATCGAACGGCTTTTTGTTGCCTCACTCATTGCTTAAAACTCCCAATTTTTTATTCTGCAAGAGAGGAAGGGCATTAATGCACCTTTTTATCAAATTTAATACACATGATGCATAATATTTCATAATTTTGTGTCTTCATACCTATTTAGAACTGCTCGGACCTGCAACCAGTTCTTGTGCAACCCATTTCAATTTGATAATTGAGACTCACAACTCAAGGAAATGTATCTGGCAGCCACCATAAAAAAGGCCTCCCTATCGAAGGGAGGCCTTTTTTATGTTTTCTATGGCAGGACGTTAGTGATTACTGGCGGTATTCCCGTCCGACCAACATCACGTCTTCAAAATCACTCCGGAATGGATTGATATCCAAACCACCCCGCCGGGTATAACGTGCGAGTACGGTAAGTTTCTCTGGGTTGCAGCATCGCTTGATGTCGGCAAAGATACGTTCAACACACTGTTCGTGAAACTCATTATGTTCCCGAAAAGAGATGATGTATCGCAACAGTGTTTCCCGATCAATTTCAGCCCCTTGATAGTGGATATAGACACTGCCCCAGTCAGGCTGATTCGTAACCAGACAATTCGATTTAAGCAGATGCGAACAAAGCTTCTCTTCAACCCTGTTTGCAGAGGTCGCCCCTAGCAAGCGATCTTCATCATACCCATAACTGTCAATTTCAATATCCAGATCATCAATGCAGGTAAAGGATTTATCTGCACGAATTTCTAACGTTTCATCTACAGGTATCAGCTTCACCTGAACATCGCCACCTGATGCTGCACTCAAATCCTGAATCAACGTTTCAACCAGTTCTTGTTCCGAGACAAAAGCGGTCTGATTCAGGCTGTTCAGGTACAACTTGAAAGATTTAGACTCAATCAAATTCGGGCTGGTACACGGAATCATAAATTCTGCAACGGCCACCATCGGTTTACCTTTCGGGTTCAACCAAGACAGTTCATAACCCGTCCATAAATCGTATCCGGAGAAAGCAGCACTATCACATGCTGTAATATTGCCGCGCCCGCGAGCCCGGGGAATCGGATCAAGCAGTTGGGGAGTGTAGGTTGATATATAGTCTGTTTTCTTACCAAGATTTTTAGAATAAGTTGTATCCATAATGATCCACTAACGTTGTCGTTTATCGATTGATATATTTATTAAATAGCGCCCTTGCACCGTATATCGGGCCAACACCGACAATCGCATAGATACTCTTCACAACCACTTGGCAAATAAACATACTCCATAAGACCGTCGGACTGAGGATATGACTGAATGCCAGATAGATGAAAATCGCACTATCGATTAACGACGCAAAGAATGTACTGAAAAAGACCCGTACGACCAATCGTCTGCCATTGGTCAGTTGTTTGATTTTCTGCAACAGATACGCATTCACGTTTTCCGAAACAAAGTAAGCAATCATTGAAGCCAGAAAAACCGAATTAATACTATGAATAATCGATTGATAACTCTCATTCACTGCTTGCCAGTCGCTGATAGTCGGTGCGTAACCAGAGAGATTGAGCATCAATAACAGAAAAGCATTGGTCACGGTTGACAGCAGAATTGCAGCCCGGGCCATGCGTAGCCCATAAAATTCATTGAGAATATCGACCAGAATAAACGAGATTGGATATAAGAAAATCGCAAAAGGGACAATGAAACCGGAGTTGGCAATCTCAATCGGCTTCACACCTGTGATGTTTGACAAGATGAAGACCGCTGAAAGTATCGTGGCGATGACAGCAAATGTAATCCAGTACGATTCTTTGCGATCCTGGATATCGTAAGCCCCTTGAAAACCTTCAGCACTGTATAACTTACGACAAATTTCTTTGGTCTCTATCGGGCTCAGATCTTCTGCCACCGTACTGTTAAAAATTTCAGTCAGTGGGATAGACAATTGTTTGCCAGTCGCCAGTACCATCACATTCGCCACATGTTCCGGATGGCGACTGAACCCAATTAATTTATACTTTCTATTCTGCATATAACCGCTCCTCCCTGACGCATCCAATTAATATTTCGCCATCTCTGAGTACATAATTTTCAGATTCAATTTTTAAAGAATTTCTGGATGTTAAAATAACAAGATCATCAATATCGTTGCGTTTAAACCGTTCAATCACCAGTAATGAACCAACCTGATATCGATGTGTGAATGGGGTTGTAATAATCAAGCCAATCATATTGGATTCATCCGAGAAATAATATGTCGTCGGATGAACAACAATTAACTCACCAATATATTTATCCAGTGAAGCAATTAGCTCTTTCTCATTAACCATTGGGATGCACAACGGATTTTTATTGCCATCCGGAGAGATCAATTGATTACGGTACTCGATGGCTTCCAGATTACTCTCTTCAATGACCCGGCACGTCGTACCAAAGAAACTCGCAATTTTTTCAACTGTTTGCGTCTGAATTCGATCGACTTTACCATCCAGAATATTGTAAATGGTCGTTCTGGTTATTCCCGTACGTTCAGAAAAGGATTTCTTACTTTCGTTACGACTTTTAATCGCATAAGAAATATTATTTTTAATATTATCTATTTTTTCTTGTTTACTTAATTTCATGTACCGCCCAACCATACGCTGTATCATAGATATCAGTAAATTGATGCCCATTCAAAGCGAAACAAATTGCGTGATCTAGATCAACATTAGCTAACCAAATATTGAACATTTTTGGATGCGTTCTGTAAAATAACTAAAAGATACCGTCTTTAGTATGATAAACAGCAAATTTACAACTATTGATTAACTTTTAAATTTATGATCAGTAGCCTTTAAAATCAATATAATATTAATTGCGAATTACTAATAACATAAATATCAACAGTCGGTGGTTAGGATAATATTATGGGCACAATGTCAGAACTAAAAGAAAATGAAAGTGGTGTGGATGATGTATTATTCTGGTGCCACGTTGTGAGCCAGTGCAGCGTTCCCACATCAGGTGAACTCTCTCCGGCTGAAAAGGATGCACTACACCGAGCCATCATGGCTCTACATACAACCACAACACTCTATACCAACAGTGTCACTGAGGCCGTTGTCTCTGAAGAAGTTTGAATCAGTTGAATATCTGTTGAATAACAGCAAAGTGCTGTTGATAACACTTCCTGAACCGGATGACGTTCATGTTTAGTCATCCCCATGATTACACCCATTTTCCACCGATGAAACGGCTTGATGACGTGAATGCCGCTTTTCCTCACATCAGCGCCTAGCAGTGTAACCCCACAAACAAGCTAGCCAAGGCGGTTGAGACGCACAACTGGAATATCTTTTCTGACCAAAGCACGGCTATTAATCGCTTTCATCGTTGTACCGTCAAGATAGGATGCCTGATGGGCGTAATAGCTGTTCAGCGGATGGTTATAGGTTTGCGGAGCTCTGGGAGGCAAACCGATCAAGGTTTCTTGCTGGGAATCACTCTTTTGAGACTGAATCGTCAGTTCATCACCAATTTTCAACGCCATCGGGTTCGCATGATACTGCGGATTTAAATCTAAGAGCTCTTTGGCTGATAAACCATAACGCACTGCAATCTCAAGCCAGCTCTCTCGTCGGTTGGTTCCGGGAATCCGCTGCACGGTATGGAGTGTCTCTGCTGCATTTTTGGGTGCCCGCTCAGCACGCTGCTCCAACGTCCGCAGGACAACCGGCTCACGCGTGATCGCCAGTAACGCCTGCAGATCTAATCTGACAGCATGTTTGTCCAGCCACGTTTCATTCAATGCATCAAGTTGCGCCCTAGTGATCGGCTTTTTCAGGTAAAGCAGATGCTGGTTGTGCACATCGCGACAACCAATCTTCCAGAACACCAGCAACGCATCATGGGCACAAGGACAGCCTCTCGCCTGATTGAGTTTTTCATGCCGCGACAGCGTGGCATAGAAACTACCCGACCCACCCGGCATCAGATGATATTCCTGAACCAGCCGAGCCTGATGAAAATGGTAAATGTATCCTTCAGTTGGTAGCCCCAGATGATCACCAACCTGAATCGCCGGCTGAACCGGAATAAAGGCTTCCCGCACAAACCCTGAACCAATCGGTTTGACCTGAATCGGATGCGGAACACTCACACCCAAAGGACTGAGGTCATTAAAAGCCATAATCCGTTTCGGGTCGTTATAAGCGGTATAGTAGGTATAACGGGTGCCGTATTCTGTCGAATATTGATTCTGCGGGCTGGTCGTCAGCTCAACCTCCTGCCCTTTCAGTGCAAACCCATAGCGAAGCATTGCACGACGGGACTCATCAGAACAGGCGATTTCCAAATGATATTCGAACCTGACATTCGGGATTTGATCCGGACGTTCCGGCAACGTCGGAGCGGCACTGTAAGAAGATGTGGAAAAGGAACACTGAGAGTGATTCGATTCTGCAAGGATATCGGCACTGATTTTCGACTGAATCATATGGGTTCACTGACGTTTCTTATTGATGAGTACGGGACTATTTTTAACCAACGCGAATGAAACGCTACAAGGTGCTTATTCTACACAAAAACGCATCTATGTGTATGCAATGCTCAGTTGCAATTTAAAAACCTTGAACCAATGTAGCGATTCTGCGCACTTTCTATAAAACGTATCAATCATAACGTCAAAACGATTGATAAAGTCAAGGTAAAGCAAAATATCAGCAATAGCGGGTGAAATGTGCAGTGCCACATTTTTCGAATTTATGGTCACATTTTTACGACAGAACCACCAGTCAATGGCATCATCCGTTGATTACTTCTACACTCAAGTCCAGAATTTTACAGACGCCACATTTCTCACTGAAACCAACGTCACAACAAAGGAGGTACTGATGACAGGCCAACGGCATATCGCGATCGCAGGTGCATCAGGTCTGGTTGGCAATGCACTGTTACTCAACGCACTTGATGATCCGTCAATCGGAGAAGTTCATGTGCTCTGCCGTCGCCCCGTGAGCGTCAGTCACCCAAAACTGTTAGAACATCAGGTCGATTTTCAATTGATTCCTCCCTTGCCAGCAATCGATGAAGTGTATCTGGCAGTCGGAACCACCATGCATCAAGCTGGCAGCCGGGCTGCATTTCGGGCCGTGGATTTGACGATCAATCTCGCGGTCGCGCAAGCAGCGCTTGCTGCCGGTGCCCAACGAATCGGGGTGGTCAGTGCCATGGCGGCCAATCCAAAGTCACGGTTTTTCTACAATCGCGTCAAAGGCGAACTGGAAGAGGCCTTAACCGCGCTGTCCCCCGACGGTTTGGTTATTGCCCGCCCGTCGATGCTTCTGGGAGATCGGCAAACGTTGGGACAACCCGTTCGTCTGAGTGAAACGCTCACAAAATATATCAGCCAAGCCGTCAATCCGCTCATTCCAAGACACTATCGCCCGATTGAGGCACAAAAAGTTGCGCGGGCATTGTTAACTCACGTCCCTACAGCCGATCAAACCATCATTTTGCGTTCCGGTGAGATGCAGACAGCCTGAGACAACAGATCAATGCGCTGCCGGATACTGAAAGGAAAGCGTTTTATCATGAGCAATCAAAGCTCATCAGCAATAAAAAAGCTTCAAGTCGATGACTCAAAGCTTTTTACTCAACAAAGACCAATAAGCACTTACTGCTTTGACACTCGGACTCCGTAAAGCAACGGGACATTATTGGCCCGGCAAGATGTCATATAAATCTGTACCTTCTGATTCTGAGCCTGAGCGGTGAGTAACATAGAGGTCCAAGTCTGAGTCAAAGCATTCACACTTTTTGGATCGTATACTGCCAGCTTTTCAGTTGCAGCACATACAGAAGTGACCGGTGGTTTATCAAACGTCACCCGAAGTTGAGATGCTCCAAATCTTCCTTCATTGACACTCACCGACACATCTTTAATCGTTAATGGCTCTGTCCAAGCGCCGGCAAATGCGGTCGAAGAGAGCAGCAGACCGCCGAGCAGTAATGTTTTTGGTAATTTCATCATAGTTCCTTGCTTTATCATCAGTGGCCACTGTGTCGCATGTCTGCTGGGCCGGTTTTACAAAATTTCATCATCTGTGGTGACGGTACGCGATGGCGTACCGCCAAGAGATTCAATCGGGTTAGCATTTTCCATAAGCTGAACAGTAAGGGTGATTTTTATCCAGCCTGAAAATAGGCGGGATGAAACCGAACTGACTGTAAGGGCTGGGAATCAGAGAACCGGGGTTAAAAAGACCACCGAGCATGCCACCGCTGACTCCGTCATGCATCCCGTTGGTTACGGTCACTCCCGGCCCGCCGATATTGGTCGCAGGCAGTGCATATACATGGGCACTGGATGCGTATCCGCGACGCACGAGGTTGGTTGAGCGCAAAGCACCAAGGCTATGACCGATCTCGATCCGTCGCCCTTCAGCCTGACGAATAAAGCTCCGCCCAACTGCGTCGATTTCCCCTTGATAACCAAGAATGGTGTCGTTTATGTCCCAGAGCACACCCCACATGCCATGTTTATCCCGGGTGGTAAACCCATAAATCTGAACACCTTTGTCATCGATTTTTACGGTATCGCCCGCGACAGCCAGCCCTAACTCCGAATTCAGTTGTAGTAAGACATTAGCCTCGTACAGACTCAGGCCGAGTTTATTCGCATAGTGCTCTACCCGCGTCTTCCAGTAATAGTTTTTCGCCTCCACCACCGCATTCGCAGCGATCTGTCCGAAACTGCCGCCCAATCCATATAAGGCAAAATTCACCACAGTAGACTGCTCACGGCTTAACGTGGCGGAAGTTACGAAAGAAACCGTCCCTCTGACTGAGCTTAACGGATTGCCGACTCCATAAATTTTTGCGCCGGCATATGAGAACGCACCCGCGCGGAATGCACCACTGTATGAACCGGTATATCCCAGCGTAGATGCCGCTGCATAACCGGCACATCCGGCTGGGCCACCGATGACACAAGCCGCAGTCTGTAAAACCGTGTTCAGATATTTGACCTTCGCCACTCCTTTAAAGATTTCTCGGGTGACTTTCTTTATGCCTTTACTAATTGCCTTTCTGATCTTTTTCCAGAAATGCCCCGACGGATCGTAATACTTCATCGGGTTATTCATCACATAGCTATAGCGGTTATAGGACTGACTGTGATCGGGGGCCTGAATATAGGTGTCGGCACTCAGGAAGCGAGCCAGCGTAGCATCGTAGACCCGCGCATTCATATGAATCAGGCCGATTTCTTCGATCTGTTCATGCCCGGTATACCCCCGATTTTGCATCAAGGCCTGCGGGACATTTTGTGAGTCTTGCTGCCATGCGAATGGTCGGACTTTACCCCACGCATCGTAGTTTCTGCGCTCAACCACATTCCCCCACATATCGGTCACCAGATCGATTGAATGCAGTGCATCGCTGTGGCTATAGCGGATCTGACGGTCAACCGAGGCCGCATGACCTTCGCCATCGGTTTTAGTGACATCAACATTGAGGGCAACGAGACGGCCATCCACATAAATAAACTGTTTATGGTGCGTATTACCGTCTGCATCTTCAACGCGTTCATACACTTTGCCCAGATACCAGGTTTTTTCGCCTTGCTGGTTCTGTTTCAAGTAGCGCTGACGGGCCGGATCGTATTTAAACGCAACCCACTGTTCACCCGACGTTATCCGCTCAGGTTTGTTGAACCCATTCCAGTCAATGGTCCGCCCTCCGCCAGTCAGCATGTTACCGTTAGCATCATAGGTATAAGTATGATTACCAGCGCGTGTGACCGCGTGTACATGCTCGGGATCAGCATAAATATAGCGACCGACATCGGATTTATAGGTGATGTTACCCTCAGCGTTATACCTAACCGTATAATCCCGATTAAACAACGGATTATCCTGATGTTGATGGTTGGTACCGGTGAGACGGTTGGTGGTCAGGCGATCCAACTGGTCATAATAATATTCTTCCCGAATATGATTGATGGCATCATAACGCGACGTGACATTATCCATCCGATCGTAGGTGTAGTGCAGTGACCGAATGGTCTGACTGCCCTGAAGCGTGGTGATATTGAGTAACTGACCACTATCTTCCTGATAGTCGTACTGGTTGGTCAGGCCATTGCCATAGATTTCCGCAGCAATGCGGCCTTCAGCATCAAGATCACTGAGCTTCCAGTAACTGAGTCTGCCTTGGGCCGGGCTTTCATCTTTCAGTGCCTGTAACAGGAGTGACTCGGTACCACTTTCTTCCCCTAACGTCCGGTACCGTTGTGAAACCAGCTTGACCTGTTTCACCAGTTGAACCAGTTGATTCGCTGCCTGCACGTAGCTGGTTGCTTTACGATGGGTGTGATCCGCAACATATTCGAGACGACCGACATTATCAGCCAGTACCGTCAGACGACTGAACATCTCCCGGACACGCTGGTCGTATAATGGATCATCGCGATCTAATGTGAAAGTCACCAACCCGCCGCTATTGTTATCAGCATAGTGACCGTAATAAGCAATTTGATTGGCAGCGGTTAAACCAGACTGAACACTTGCCCATTCAGCCAAACTCACTTTACGTAATAGATTGCCTTCCAGCTTGAGGTGGAATTTAGGTTGCTGTATCACGGTAATCGTAACTGGTGGATTGATCAGGACTGTCCGGCCCGGCACTTTAAAATAACGTTCACCATTTTCATCGTGAAATGCTTCCAGAGCCCGACCATGAAGCTCGGCATACATTTGCTGAGCAAACCGCTCATTCTCTGCAACACCATCGGCTGAAATGACATGGTCTTTCAGTGCCTGATATTCTTCTTTCCGGGCCTGATAGAAATGTTGCTGCCTGCTGAGCTCCTTGGCTTTGCGCAGATAGTCACCGGCTCGAGCGAGCGCTTGGTCGATCAAGGGCTTAATTACGCGATCATATTCTTCGGCACTAAAGTGGATCTGCGCCTGACTGATATCACCCCAAATCTCGGTATTCATCCCGGTTTGCGCATCACGCTGATAATTGAGTGTGAACTGGTTCGGCCGATGCTCAGCAATCAACTGACCAAAGTTGTTATATTCAAACTGACGGCTGAGTGTCTGCTCTTCGGTAATCAGCTCTTCTTTGCTCGCTCTGCCGACAGCATCAACATAAAAATTCTTAATCAGCTCGCCTTTGACTTCACTTTGCAGCAATGCCCCGATCCATTGACGGGTACCGGTTGCCGTTGACACCGAGTCATAATGCCATTGAGTCGTCCGGATCTGTTTTTGCTCGCCTTCGGCCGTCGCTGTGATTGTCTCTTCGCTGCTCTCAATCATTCGGCCAAGTGCGTCATACGTCATTGTCGTCCGCTGACCTTTAGCATCGGTCTGACGCAACAGGTTGCCAAACCCATCGTAGACATACGTCCGAGTCCCTAAATCCGGATCACTGCGATAGATTTCTTTGCCCTGCACGTTGTAGCGGGACTCAGTCATATTACCGGCTGAACTGATCACGAATTTCAACTTCCCATCCGCGTAATATTCCTTGGTGAGACTCCCGCCAGCCGGCTCCAGTTTCTGAATTTCCCAGCCCATCACATTCAGATAGGTGGACTCTTTTCTTCCCTTGGCATCAATCTTTGTGGTGACGAATGGCTGGTACTGGTAAGACACCCAACTCAGGTCTTTCCCTGCCGGTCCCGGCTGAGAAACGGTATGGATACGACCCAACCGATCATAACGGGTATACGTATACTGTGGTACATCACCGGCATAGTAAGGACGGGTAACTGAACTCACCTGCCCCAACGGCGTATACTGATGATTGACCAGTACCCATTTACCGTTCAGAGCTCGGTGCGCATCGCGAACCTTGCGCTGCAACTTGTCGTAAAACGCGACTTGGGTTGCGCGTCCCGGGGTCTCAGAGACCACACAATAAACGGCATCAGACGGTTTAATACCACAGCGGTTATCGGATGCCGGCAGATAGCGATATTGTGTTTTGATAAAGCCAGTTTCAGTCTGTTGCCAAGACTCGGTCCGCCGTCCTAAACCATCCAGATAAACCCGAGACTCTAGTCCGTTCGGATCCCAGTTGGTCATGACACCGAGCAAGCGGTCTCTGACAGTACGGTTTTGATGCCCTAATGGATTGGTGTTGGTTGCCGTCGTCAGATTTTGTGCATACGTCAGGGTATGCTGTGACTGTTGACGAACCTGTGCGCCATTTTGTTGTGCAGCAATCGTCTCGGATTCAACGAAACCTTCGCTGTTATAGCGGTAGGTTTTCGTCACAGCCAGCGCATCACCGGGATCGCTCACTTCCTTCACGACTTTCCCGGTCACCGGATCATAACTAAACTCGGCAACATGGCTGACCCGGCTGCCATCGGTATGAATATTGGTCGTCTGTGAGCGGGTCAATAATCCCAGCAACCAAGAAGACGCATGATTACTAAACTGATTTTCAACAATTTTACGGTAAGTATCAGTGGTACCAGTCACTGGGTTAAGTCCCTGAGTTACCGTTGTCGTTTTTCCGACGTTACCATAATCATCAACCTGTTCATGACTGACCGTCGTGGTCATCAGTAGGTTTTTATCCAGATCATAGCTTTTATCCGTCTGTTGCTGGATATAAACCTGATAACTCGAATGACGAGTGACTTGTGGCGTGTTACTGACCAACTGCTGATACTGTTCGTGGGCAATAATCCGAGTTGTGACCGTTTTCTGCTGCGTCGCCAGTTTCTGTTTCAGAGCATCATCAACCGGGGATAAAACCGCCTGTGAACCCTGCGTCAGTTCCGGAACAGCCTCTCGGTTTTCAACCAGATAATATTGATGACTCGGCTGAATGATCGAGATAATTACCGGCCCCGGAATAAGCAACGCCTTATCCGGTTTTTTAGCATAAGTTTTATCTTGGTATTCGATTAATTCATATCGTTGAGCGAGTGCTTCGACTGACTGCTGAATCTGGGCCTGAGATTTTGGTCGCGCCCATCCCTGACGACTCACCGATTGATGCTGATAAACAGCATCAGATTCATTCAATCGTGTCAGATGACGGAAGTTCCAGAAATTCGTGTCATGACAAGTACGGCAGTTTTCATCCAGCGTGTCATCATTGCCTAAAAATTCTCGACGGTGCTTCTGGTACTGGCTGTATGGGAAGGCCGTGTAAAACTCGATATATCGGTTGCGGTAGTTTTCTCCATTGACGAATTCGCGTTGCTTCAGCCACTGAAAACCACCCGAGCCTTCGCCTTGGGTATCATAGCTGTACGGCCCATATTGGAACACATAACTCGTGGTCCCGCTGCCATTATCACTGTCCAGTCGATAAGCAACCGGATGAGCAAAGGATAGATTCTGTTTGGGTAATACCACGGGAGAAATTGCGCTTCGATCCGTATGTTGCCCGTAAGCACCAAACCACACGCGTGATGAATGACCAAGCCCGTTCGTCACTTGAGACAACAGTAAAGCCCGATTGACGAGATTTTCCGCCGTCTTACAGATCAACTCCCCCCCTTTATCGTGACAGTAATCGAGTTGACCATCCTGATTCAGATCCTGCCACCAGCGCTGAGTGCTTCCCCAAGTATCAACTTTAAACTGATAGTTCTCTCGATTGATATTGGTACAAAAAACCTGAGAGCCACTGCCCCGACAGAAATCAATCACCCCATCTTGATTCAGATCCTGCCACCAGCGTTTATTCACATCTCCCCAGTTACCATTCCAGTCCGGTCCTCCGGCCAAAACCAGATCATTTTTCAGGCCGGAAACTTTGCCGTGAGAGCCATAAGAACAGGTCAGATTCTTCTCCTGACCGGCTTTATTCTTGGTTGCCCGACACAAATCAGTGGCACCGTCGCCATTGATATCGACCCACCAGCGTTTATCTTTCTTGCCAATATCGGCCAACGAGAACACACGGACGCGCTCACCTTTCACCTCACTGGCGTTCAATAGCGTACACTTGACGATATTGCCACTGATGCGACAGAAATCCATGCTTCCGTTGCCATCAAGGTCAACCCAATCGATATCACTCTCTGTATCCCAAACCAGATGATTCAGGCGGACCGTCTCTTGCCATGCATCCGTTGTACTTTCTTGGGCGGTACTTTCTTGGGCTGAGATAGTGGTTTGCGCTGCTGCGCTTGCCCGCTTCAGTTGACTACAAACCAAATCATCATCGATGCGACGGCAGAATTCAGGATAGCCGTCGCCATTGGTATCGATCCACCAACGGTTCTCTTTTTTGCCAAGCGGCGGTAGCGGATAAGTTTCCGAAGTCTGTTGGCCATTCAGAGAGAATTCCGTACAAATCAGCTGATCATGATCATTCCGGCAAAATTCACTTTTATTGTTGCCATTGAGATCCAACCACCAATGAGCATCACTGTCTCCCCATTGGGTCAGCGGGTATGCCATGGTTCGGTTTTCACCGGCTACACTAAAATGACAGTGAAGACCACCTGTAGCGGTTTTACACAGATCAAGCTCACCATCGCCATTCAGATCAATCCACCATGACCGCGGTTTATTCTTCCAAGACGCGGGAATACTGTTATTCCCCCATTTCCCCACATTGGTACTGACAACCTGCTGGTTAAAATACACCGTCGACTGACTCGGCTTAGGGATGGAATGCCAAGCGAATTGAGTCTTAGGTAAGCACAAATTATCCTGATCACAATACTGAATCGCGCGGACGGTATGCGTATCGATTGAAGAGCTTTGTTCACCGGCCTTAGCTTGATAAGTAAACTGATAATAGTTGGCCAACTGGCCACTGGTTTTCAGCTCAATCCGAGATAATCGCTCCGCGGATTGATCAGTCTCGCCATCTTGATTGAACCGGGACAGTTTGAATTGCGGATTGGCCATCGGTTGGTAAACAAATACCAGAGCGTAAATATCATAATCAACCCGGGCTATCGTACCGTGCGTCGTATAACTGTATTTGATTGGATTCTTGCGCGATGTGTTGGTCACTTCACTCAGTAACCAAGACCGGCTTTGCGGATGATAACGATAGGTCATCCGTTCACCGCTCTTACGCTGGGAAGTAAAATAGCTGTCTGACGCGAATGCATCACCGCTCAATGAAACGCGAGTAAAATCATCCTGCTGCAAAAAATAGACCGAACCATCTTCACCACGGACACCGTCGGCAATAATGAGCCGATTGCCATCCATACAGAAATTATCCTGACTGCTGTTTTCAACCGGACGAAATTGATGATCGGTAAATCCCTGACTGCCGCAGCGATAAATTGCGGAGAGGCCGGCAATATCAAATCCGACACCAAATGCTGAATTCGTTGCACCCTGACTGGAATACTGAATCGCCAACTGTGGCGTATTACCGCCACGGCCTTCCGGCAATTCAATTGGTATCTGATAAGTCGCCATCCCTTGATGAACACTGAGTTCCCCCGGCAAAGTACCGACTGTTTCAGTGATAGCGGCAGATTGTGCATATGATGCAGACACAAAAAGCCCCAGACCTAACAAGAGGCCAATCCGTTTATTCATACTTAACCCACTTAACATTTAATACAGCGCTACTTTTCCTGACTTAACTGCTGTAGCGCTTGCTCAAGTGATTCAATTTGCTGATCAAGATCTTGATCGGAGACGACCTCAGTCGCTGACAGCGGCTGTTCATGAATCAATGCTTGTCGTAACTGTTTCACCTGAACCTGATGATTTAATTTTTCTACGGTCAGTGTTTCTGCGTTTGGCGGTAGGCTATTATTTTTTTCGGGGAGCGGCAGTGTCGGTTCAATCACAGCGCGATTGGATAACCAAAGGTTGATGCTGGCCACGACTGCAACCAGCAGTAAAAGCACCAACCCCCAACGAATCACTATTGTTTGATGATTAATCATGAATAATTTATCAGTACCCAGAGCCAAACTGCAGATAAAATACAACTTTATTGCAATAATCATTAGTACGCATATGCAAAAGGTTTGATTGGTTCACAAAAATATTGACTTCTATCCGATTAATGCGCTGAATGGGCAGTCTCCCGATATTGATGTTCAGCCCCCATAGAATAACGGTCCAAACTTTTGGTGTGCTCCCGCGAGCCCATCAGCAGATCGGTCAGAGTGCACAATTCAGTATGAAAACTCTGCACGCCTCGTTTAACGCTTTGAATCCAAACCAGAGCCGATGATATAATCAACACTTGTCTGACGAGATCGGCAATTGGCCGATCCCTCCCTGAAAAGGGCCAAAAATGAGGTTTTTCTATGTATATTTATACAGATCGGCCAAATTGCTTTGCTCAGCCCTTATATATCAAGGCTGCCAGAGGGCGCTATCGGAAGACACTGGCCGAGACAGGCCGTTAGGACCATTCTGGCCACAATATTAAGCGTCCACGTAGAATCGGAAGACACTGGCCGAGACAGGCCGTTAGGACTAGTTTATTGTTGACAGTAAAAATTATTAACAATATCGGAAGACACTGGCCGAGACAGGCCGTTAGGACTCAACAACAAAAATTCTTTGTTCTTTCATAAAATCGGAAGACACTGGCCGAGACAGGCCGTTAGGACTGTTCATAGTGACCTCTCATAAAACTTTTGGTATCGGAAGACACTGGCCGAGACAGGCCGTTAGGACTTTAAACATTTCTGTATGAAAAGGTTTCACTTTATCGGAAGACACTGGCCGAGGCAGGCCGTTAGGGGGCTCAACAGATAATGATCGAATCCGGCCAGTCAGCAATGCGACCTTCTCCGAGAACGTGAGAATTCATCCGGCAATTGGCACACAAACGGTAAAACCGAACCTTGTCTGTCGCGTCAAGCTGCCGGTTGATTTTTTCTGTAATCTGTTTGAGCTGGCGAGGTGTCTTGACCGCAATTTCAAATACCGATTCCTGCACGCGGTCACCGTAACCGAGCAGCACTTTTCCGACGTTACGGCGCACCTTGTCGTCACTGATATCAAAACAAACGGCATAGATAATTAACGGCTGTGCCATGCTTCAAATGCCTCCCCGGTCCGGATACTGGTAATGTAACGGGTAATCTGCTGCTGAATATGATCGATGATCGAATACCCCGACAGCGTACCTGCCGTTTGTTGTGCGTTCAACGACTGCAATAAGGCAGTAAGATAGCGCTGACGTCCCTGACTTAACAACCAGAGACCCCCATCCCGGGATTCAAAGTCAGCTTCCGTCAGAATTTTCTTGTTTACCAACGTCAGTGCCGTCCGTTCGACCAGATAGCGGAAGGGCTCCATCATATCTGATGCCAGTGCGGCATGGCGGCCTTCCGGTTGATGGTACACACCGGCCCACGATAACAGATGACTGGCACGTAGTAAGCTATCGGTAAAGCCATACAACATCGTATAACCGAGCGACAACAAAGCATTAAACGGATCCTGCGGTGGCTGACGATTACGTCCGGTAAATCCGGCCCAATCCGGTAGAATCTCCTGAAGAACAGCAAAATAGAATCGGGTTGCCATTCCTTCATAACCCCGTAATTGCATTAAACTGGCCGCACGCCCCGCCTGTTGCTGATACTGCTGCAACGCTTGATGTTCCGGACGGCTCCGGCGGCGCAATATTTCCCGACAGCTGCGGATTCTGGCCACAACTAAGGCTCGGCTGATCTGCAATTGCTGCGTTTCATCGAGCTGAAGCTGTCGCTGTTGAAGCCGCTGACTGGCAGAGTTCTGGGCCGGAGCGCAAGTCACCCCCACATAGCGGCCTATTCCAGTCGCGTGATGGATCGCAATATCGTGTTCACAGGCCTGATGAATCGCCTGACTGGTCATTTGATGATGACCAAATAAGATCAAATGATTGACAGCCGTCCACGGCGTATCTGTCAGAATATTTTCTCCTCGCTGCACCACAACCCGGTGAGCATAGGTACGAACAATACACGGGTCACCAGAGATATAAATGCCGGTCCCCCGACCATCTCGCTGCCCTGCCGGTGCAGATTCTTCAGCCGGATTAAGCTGCACGCTCTCATCATCTGTCTCCTGCATTAAATCTTCATCAGCTAATGGGTCGTCCGCTAACACATTTGTCGATATAGAAAAATTCGTCGATATAGAAAAATCATCATCCGTTTCACTAATAGTGTGGTCAGCTTGTAGTGGTTCGATGACCAGAGGTGAGTCAGTCACGACATCCGACGGATCTTCAGCTTCTGGGTCACCCGGATTTTCAGCCTTCGCGGCCATACGGGCCTGATATTCCGCCAACCATGAACGGGGGGGAACAGATAGATCACTGTCGGCTGAACGTTTCGGATTATCCAGCACAGTTTCATTGACAAACAAATATCCGAGAAACTGAATACTGTGATCAATTTCCGTGATATGGGTCTTGTCCGGATTCAGCGCCAGCCCATGCTCACCCAAAGATTTTTCGGCAATCATCTGAGCTTGTTCTGCTCGTTTTTTATTCTTGCACAGAATGACAAAATCGTCGGCAAACCGAACCAGTTTAAACCCCTGTAATTTAAGATCATTATCAAAGTCATCCAGCATCAGGTTTGCCATCAGTGGGCTGAGCGGGCTTCCCTGTGGAATTCCGTTTTCCCGCTCAATTCGCTCCCCTTGATAATCCACCGGTGCCGACATCCATGCCAGCAGATAATGAACCAAGCAGTCATCATTAAATAGATAGCGTAACCGCATGGCGAGTTTTTTCCGATCCAGCGTATCGAAAAAATCTTCAATATCGGATTCAAACACCCACCGATAACCGGCTTTTACCAATTTAAGGATCTCATCTCTTGCCTGTTGCCGTGAATGTGCCGGACGATAGCCATAACTGGCGTGATCAAAGAATTTTTCACAACTACTTTGCAGGATGTGTAACACCACTCGCTGTAACACCCGATCTGCCAGTGGCGGATAAGCGAGCGCCCGAGGGGCCCGACCGTCCTTCTTTAAAATACAGCCTTGTAAGACAGGGACTTCATAGTCGCGGTTTAATAATGCAGTCACCATCTGTCTCAGTTGTGGTTTATCGGGCAATGGTTCCTGCACGCTTCCATCACTATGTTCTAGCGCCAGATCAAGATAACGCTCCTGATGAAACATCTGACTCCAGTACAGAGCCGGCTCTGGCCGATGGTTTAATAATGGCGCCCCTTCAAGTGTCAACAGACTAAACCGGCCCAGACCAAATATCCGCTGTTGTCCCATCCCCAGCCAATGCAGCAGGATGATATATCGCCACCAAAGCAGATCTAAACGGCCGGCAAACACCAGCTCACCACTGGCACCACCAATCGATTTGGGATCTGTATTTCCGTGTTTAAGATAATAATTATCCAGCCAGAAGGTGTCGCACTCAGTCAACGTAATTTTAGGAAGATCACCTAACCGTGGTCGTTCACTGTCTCGATGTACTGCCACCAGTGTCGCCAGCGTGGTGAACACCCTTTCCATTAATAACTCAGCAGAAAAGTCATCACAGTCTCGGCAGAACCGATTGTCACCTTTTAGTGGTCTGTAACGATCAGGAGAATATTTCTTTCTCAACCGAACAAAGCTATCCCAGCGCCAGATAAATTGATCCGTAGACTGCAACGCTTCGGCCTGAGATGTTAAATGAGCTTCATCCAATCCCAAAAGTTGATCCGCCTGTGTCACATTTTTCAGCGAGAAACTATCTTTGATGGAAACCAGTGTCAGGTTTCGACCAAATGCCCCATAAGTTTCATGAGTCAGGCTGTCTGGGAGTTGCTGCAATTGCCGGAACAGGTATTCAACCAGAGCATCCGGTGGCGCAATCATCACAATTCTCAGATGATAATAATCCCCTTTGTGAAACTCGGTTTTACCGGATTCCGCCAGTCCGATACAAAAATACTTCTCATATTCTTCACCGATATCGAGTAAATATCTCAACCATGCGGTCATCGCTGGGTAATGAAAAGGCTGACAGTATATTGTGGACAGGCAGCGTAGACTGACATCAATTCCTTTGATCGGCAGCAAGCTTTTGAAATCAATTTCTCTGGGCATCTGAAAAATCCTGATTAGTCGTTGACAGCTCAGTATTTAAGCGATTAGCTTAATATCCTTATATATGAGCATAATATTTTATCATGCTGGAGCATATCATGGCGGTGTTTCTTCTCAATTCACCGGTACTGACCACCTTTGGCCGTTACCACTATACTGGCCCACTGACAGTCCCTGAAGTCAAAAACAAACTGAATCATGGGTTTGTTTCTGCTATTGGGCATGAGAGCGCCGCTAAATTTCTAACCCAACTGACAGGGATCAGTATTCCATACCAGCGGATTGCGATTGAAATGGCAATCGGGGACGAAGCCGTGGTCTTTGATCTAAAAACACGGTTGCCACAGGAAGACATGATGTCACTCCGGCTTGAGAACGTATCTTTTCAGTTTGGGCTTTTAGTCAGAGAGGATGACGGTGAATAGGAAACACAATGGAAAAAGAAAAGCCATCAAGCAGAAAATCACTGTATTTCTTCAATCACCGAACGCGACTTTAATCGGATATGCTCTGACCGCAATTATTGCAGCAATTGGTGTCGGATGGCTATCAACTGAACTGAAATTTTTATTACTGGGGACTCAGGGGACTGGCGGTCTCAGCCGGGTGACATTGGTGATCTCCGGGCTGATTTTTATCATCATTCTGTTGCTTTCAATCATTCCGCTCCGTGAGAAACGCATTCAGCTCTCTGCAAATCCCAAAGCTGAGCATTCACTGAAACAATTACCTTCTGACAGGCAACGCATCCTTTTACTAATCACTTTATTACTGTTTACGTTGTTGCTAGATATTGGCAAAGATATACTGCAAAACGTTGTAAAATCTACCCCCTATTGGGTCATCCCTGCCACAATGTCTGTGTTTTTCCTGTTATTTTTTCAGGCAATCCGGAAAACATCGGCAACCAACCTGTATTCATATTCTTCAGGTTCAAGACTCAGAAAACTCTCAACGACATACTTTCAAACACCATCAGATTGCTGGTTAACCAGCCTTGTTTTTGTAACTGGCATTGCTATCGGCTGTCACCCGCCGCTCTCTGCTCTGCATTACCTGTGGCTTGCCATTCTTGGCGGTTATCTGTTTTTGCATCAGGTTCGCAGACACGCGGTACCCACGAATATGTTGGAGAAAGAGCAAAACATCGAACCACACCAACATTTGATTTTATTTGTGTCAATTTGCCAGCAATACAAGATCAAACAAATAAAAAATCGCTTACCGGAACGCATTGAAAATCTGGCAAAAAATGAAGCATATCCAGATCAATCAAAAAGCAATGCTCGAAATCACTTCAGTAAAATCGGCTTCGTCATCATGAAGCAATTATTTGACGCGGCAAATCAACATTCGACAGCACAAAACTTTATTTCTGAAAATGGCACAATTAACGTCCAAAACATAATAGATGACCTCTGCCATATTGATGAAGGAAGCCTGTTTAAATTCGCGCTGTCAACAGATGAGAGTGAAGAACCTGTCACTGATAAACATCTGATAGAAGTCATCAGTCATTACGTCAGTTATCGTTTGGAACAGAGGCCATCTTATGTGGACGCTGACAACGATTCCTGCGCAAAATTTAGCGACTTAATCGGTATCTATGATGCAGTGCTGACTTACTTTAATTCTGACGGAGCCAGAACCAGTTGGAGAATGCTGTTTGTTGCACTGGAGAAGCACCTACAAGCTACGCAGAACCATCTAAACACACCACAAATCATTTCTCTGATTGTGTCTGATCGAGGATACAGCCAAGATGAAAATTATAATATCACCGCACCAAATGCAGCAGGAAGCAATCGTCAAATTGACTCCCTGATGAAACTGTTATCACTTTATCTGATTTATCACAAAATACGAAATCACCAGATCGAATTTCATTTATACAAACCCGGACACTCACAGCCATTTACCCGATTCACTTCTGAAGCGTTATACAACACACCAGTTCCGGAATCGGTCATCATGCCTGACGGTTTTGAGAAAGGTGCTCACGGGGCCAATTTTTATGCGTTCGACAGTTGTATGCACGCCGTACAAAGCCTTGTGTCCGACTCGTCTATATCCGAATGGGACACGATTGTCGATTTTACCTCCGGTAATAAAGTCGCAAGTATGGTGGCAACCTTTATGACCACAACAACGGATGTAAAAGCACAATATGTCGATGAAAAATACAACGTGAATCTATTTGATCTTCGTTATTACGATTTGGCAAAACTGGGGGGATAAAATGACAGATACCGCATTCTACGAAATACTTAAAAATAAAGTTGATAACGTAACAAAAGAGCGATGTGTTGCTGTCACATTAACTTTTGAAAGCATGGCTTTCTTAAATAATGCAGAACAGATGTCACCGGAATGGAAGCAATTGGCCAAGTGCCTTACTGCATTAAAAAAAGAGAAAAAACTCAGTGATCAGAGAAAAAAAGAATTAAAACAAGATGAAAAACTCAGTGATCAGAGAAAACAAGAATTAGAACAAGATGAAAAACTCAGTAATCAGAGAAAAAAAGAATTAGAACAAGTGAGGGATAAGCTGAAAGATAAAATTACTGCTCACAATCAGGCAGAATTTCCCCTTGCCAGCCTGAAAGGCGGCTTACGCTATTGGTGGCGCGCCTTACAGTGGGTTCCGACTAAGTTAAAAGCAATTCAGGAAAATGAAAAGACAAAGCAACTTCCGGAAGATGAGGCGTCTATTGATGAAATAGCCCTTAAAGACTTGCATCAGAGTGAGCGAGCCCTTTGGGGAAGTGCAGAAGAAAGCGAAGGCATTGGCTGTTCTAAAGTAAGAATTATTCCTCAAAACAATCAGATCCAAATATGTCGCTCTTCCGATATATTTAAGAGTAATAAAACTAAAAAGCAGGATAAAATTTCATCAATTCAATATATTGCCGGACAGGCATATAAATTGGATAAAGGTGAGTTATCAGATATGTCACCACTGCGCCCTGTAGCCACTTCGAAGGAGACAATCTCTTTCTTATTGCATTTCTCTCCTGAATTATCCGAAACACATATCCGGCAGGTTTTTGAAGCGCTGCTGTGTTTTGCTGAATTTGGCGGTTTGGGTTCCCGTTCCAGAAAAGGGTTCGGTTCTTTCTCAGTCAGTTTTACACAGTCATTGATCAAAGAAAATGGAGAGGCTTTATCCCAACAGAAGTTGCATGAACAATTCATTCATACAATCAAACATGAACGCATTCATTCTTCTGCAATTACAAACTGGCGTATTCCCCCTATTCCGGCCTTTTCTGCCGCAACAAAGTGGACTCAATTTTCTGTGGATAAAAAGATGACGGATAAACAACTTCTAGTGGAACTGGGCAATGCCTATAAAACAGCCCGTCTGCAGATTGGTCTGGGTGATAAAAACAGGATATTTAACTCCCCGCCTCAGTATCCAGCCCGACTACAAGTTGGTTTTCCTCTGGTAACAAATCGGCTTGTTATTGATAAAAATCATAGCCCCAAAAATATAGAGAAAAGAACAAATTACAGCATGTTTTATCTGGATAAAGAAGTAAAACGCCGCGGGTCATTGGTGTTTTTGTCTTGCAAGCTGACAGATACTGGGAAATATTCCATTCATGCCCTATTACTGAGCTCTGATTTTCTTCCTAAAAATTCATCAGCAAAGAAACCGTCTTACCTACAACTCTCAGATGCAATTTCCCCTAGTAAAAAAACGCATTATAAAAACATTGATTTTAATCCTAAAGATGTTACTGACGAACTTTTTGGTACAGGCGGTTTCTTTGCTGAATTGACGAAAAATCTGAACCATTCTCAATATATTTCCCAGCAATCAGTCGTTGCAGGCTAAGGAAGGAATCCCGATGCGTCCAAAGAAAAATAAGTACTTCCACCTATCCATCAGTCCGGTACAGTCGTTTATTAATCAGGGTCGTCGTACTCGAGATTTTTGGGCCGGTTCCTTTTTAATCTCTTTTTTATGTGCCACGGCACAAAAATCGGTCATGATCCGTTGTGCTCAGGAACAGGCAGAAAACCAAAATAAAAAGAAAAAAAACCAAAAGCAGGAGCCAAGCCAGTTAGGCCCGATCTTGCCGGAAGAAAATGAGCAGCTCAGCAAAGCCCTTCAATCCGGTGAAGCCGGACCACAATATGCCTGTTTACCGAACCGCTTCTCAGCAATTGTGCCAGAAAAATTTAATGCTGAGCAGGCAAAAGAGATTGTCAAAGACGTTCAAGAATGTTGGAACCTAATGTGGCAAGCCGTTTTTGACCGGGATCTGGGTACCTTATTCGGGAGTAACCACCAAGCAAAAGATCGTTGCTACGCGGTATGGGAACGGCAGTTGAATAACTATTGGGAAATCCATTGGGCAATCACCCCTGATTTAAAAACCGGATTTCAGGCCATGAAAAACCGTAAATTACGTCGTGAGCATCTACCGTCTGAAGCGGCAGAACCGGGGGTGAAATGTAATTATTTTGCGGGCTTGCAGGAAATATCAGGAATCACTCAACCGGATAAAAACAAATCCTTACAACAAACCGTGATTGATGATTTCTGGACACCATTAAGAACACATCGATTAACACAAAGCGGTGAACCAATCCGGCTTGAACATGATATCGATGATCAGGAAATGCTCTGCGCTGTGGCTTATTTTAAACGTCGGTTCGCATTTTATTTTCCTCAATTTATCTATCAGGATGAAACCAGTGTACTTCACCCACTGCTCAGCCGAATCTGGGCTTTTGTAACCAAAGATTCCTTACCGAATACCAAACCTTTTACTCTGAGCGGCTGGACGCTTGACGGCCGCGTGCCTTCGGTCACTTTCATTGCAGCAGCCAACTGGTTGAGGCAGATAGCTCAACATATTGTGACTCAGCAAGATGACCGGTTACTGGCACTTTTTCAACAGTTTGTTGCCGAAGGCAGTGATAACGACTCGGTAAAAAGTCGTTATCTGCTTGGATTCAGTGACGACATTACGCAAACATTGGCGGCTTTTAAAGATGGGCAGGAAATTCATCTGGGATGCCTGGAGGGTAATAGCTGTTATGATTTTCTGCTACAAGGCGAAAACGATCTGACGAAACGACGCCTCCGTCAACTGGAGCAACAGCAAAAAAACAGCCCAGATGAACACACCATCACCCAACAAATTGCCCTATTCGACAAGCAAAGCAAAAAGACCCAAAAACGGTTGATTCAACTCCAGCAATTAAAAGAACAATTGCCAGATAACCTCAAAGAGCCAGAACGTTACTACGCGGTCATTGCACTGGACGGTGATCATTTGGGTCAGTTTATCAGCAAAATATCGAATCAAGGCAACAACACCGGTAAAATTGGTAAGGCGCTCAGTGAATATACTCAGAAAGCACAAGAAACCGTCAAAAATCATCACGGCTTTTTAATCTATGCCGGTGGCGAAGACCTAGTTGCGTTATTACCGGGTGCAGATGCACTCAATTGTGCTCATCAGCTACAAATAGATTTTACGCATGCAGTTAACTCCCACTTCAAGAGAAACGCCCATACAAATCTGCCAACGATTTCTGCCGCAGTGCAGTTCAATCATGTCAATGTCCCGTTGATGCGCGTATTACGCGATGTTCAACAACTACTTTCGGGAGTGGCAAAACAGCAATATGGCCGGGACGCCATCGCGATTCGGATTGTCAACCAGAGCGGTATTCAACAGCAATGGGGGGCTAAATGGCGTAAATTTATCGAATTCAGACCGGTAACCAATGAGTCAGCAACTGACAGGAAGACACCGAGGATCCGGTTATACGATATCATCGACGGGCTGCGTGACTGTGATGAAGTAACCAGTAACAACTTTCTTTATCACCTACGCCATATCGCCCAGCAATTAGGTATGCTCAATCCGGAACGGCATACCGCTGATTATCAGAGCCGACAAAATCAGCATCATGGTACAAAGCAGCATCAACCGGACATGCTGAAATCACTGGTTACAGCGCAATATCTCCGAACCCAGAACCGAAACCTCAAGAAATCGGAGCAGGTAGATCTTCAATGGATGAACGAGCTGTTCACTCTCTGTGATGAAATTACCACGAAGCAAAACCACCAAACTTCAACTCATTTTTTTAATCCGGATATTGCATTTATCGCCAAATTTTTATGTAGCAAAGTCAGGTGCAACACCACACCTGAACCGACCCAAAACAGACAAGAGGCGCAGGTATGACAGAGCAGACAATTCACCTGCTGATCCACCCACATGACACCTGGTATTTTCGTGATGGCCGCAACCACGCTGGCAGTGCTCAGCTCGCCGCTGGCAGCAAACTGATTCCGCCTCAACGAACAATTCTCGGCGCTCTAATGGCACTGCTAAAAGAAACCGTTGGCTCAGCGCTGAATAAGGCAGACTATCAACGACTGTTTCAGGATAACTGGCAGAAAACGCCACCGGTTCATCTGTCTCCGGTCCGGCTAAAATGTGGGTCTCAGTATTATATCCCGGCATCACGATTAGTTGTTGAACAGATTTTTGAGGATCAGCAGTCTCCCAAAGATACATTTTCATGTCTGAGGCCGCCTGTTCGTGGCCAAACATTTGAAACCGATCTGGGGATGATGCACGACTTATCACTAGAAAAGGAGTATCAGGACTACCGCCAGCGTCAGTTGTGGATCATGCAGAACAAACCTCTGGCACTCAAACCTGAAATCCTGAACAGCACCATACTCGATCCGGAAACGCTGTTCAGCCGTGAAACCCGGCTGGGTATCGGGTTAGAACCAGAGAAAAAAAGTGCGAAAGACGGGCTGATTTATCTAACCGAACATGTGCGATACACACAAAAATTTAATGGTCAAGATCTTTGCTTTGCCGTCTCGCTGACATTTGATAACCCGCTTATCAAAGATATGTTCAGTGCATCTATCAAAGCAAAAGGTGCTTACGTTCGCTTCGGTGCTGAAGGCCGAATGGCCTTTATTGCAGAAGACCCAGAAATATTGCCACGTTATCCGACGATCAGAGACCACTTTGAATACGCAAATGGTGATTTATTTGCCATTCACCTGATCAGCCCTTGCCCGGCGAGCCAATGGCCTGACTTCGTCCAGCAGATGCAAGAGACATTCAAGGGCTGTGAATTACTCAATCGGCTGACAGATAAACCCGTTCCTATTGGCGGTTGGCAGCCAGCCGGAGAGATCAAAAACGGTAAATCGGGCCCCGTCAACGCTGAGTATTTCTTTGAGTCCGGTAGTTGCCTGTTATTCCGGCTGACCAGAGGCAAGACATTACAGATGTTTTTCCGGGAAAAGTTCAATGAATCCAGCGTATTATCACACTTATTACCACACCCATATGGCCTGTACGGCTACGGTTATTACACTCTGATCCCGTTGAGGTAATGAAGGAGAATACACCATGACAACCAACAATATCTTACTGATGCGGGCTGAGACATTTGTCCATGCCGGTGCTGGCTCCGGTAACGGCCTGATCGATCTCCCCATCATGCGCGAAGCCCATAACAACTGGCCGGTGATCTTCGGCTCAGCCGTCAAAGGTGCATTTCGAGCGAAAGCCAGCCAAGACATAAAACAGGAAAAACAGCTGAAAAACTGGTTTGGTGATGATAGTGAATCCGGTAACGGTGCCGGTGCGCTAATGTTCGGGGATGCGCGGTTATTATGGCTGCCGGTGCGTAGCCTCAACAGTCATACATTATGGGTCACCAGCCCGAGCGTGCTTTCCCGCTTTGCTCGGGATATGCGCCGCATGGGGCAAGAATTTCCGAACAATAATTACTATCAGCTTGCTGATGATCAGGTGGTCACTTTATATCATCAGCCAAACACACAACTGATTCTGGAAGATTACTGTCTGAACATTATCCCTAAAGAAGGCCATGAGGATATTTATCTGTGGTTGGAGGAATTGAAAAATCAGATTGCAGAGATGACAAAACCAGCAGCTCAAGAAGGTGCCCTCCTTGTTCAGGAAACAGCGCAAAAGCTGGTGATGGTCAGTGATACAGTGTTTACCCATCTGTGTACCATGGCAACCCCAGTCACACCGCATGTCAAACTCGAACCGCAAACCAAAGCCAATCACAGCCTCTGGTATGTAGAAACCCTACCTCCGGAAACCATGCTCTACAGCACTTTAATCTATACCCAACGTTTGACCGATCAGGCGCAACTGAATCACCTGTTGAAAGACTATATTCAGATTGGCGGCAATGAAACCACCGGAATGGGCTGGTTTGAACTATATCATCAAGCCTTTAAGAATTAATCCTTGAGGATAATGCATCATGAGTGAGATATTACTTTCCCATCAACGAGCCATGCATTGCTATGATCAGCTCAACATAACGGATAAAGACACACTGGAAAATTATGAAACAACTGTCGCGGGTATGCCTGCTTTTCTGCGTAATAATGGTCTGCTGCACTTTATCGCGTTGCTCACCCAAAAGTCAGACCACACGGCTTACAAATTCTGTTTAGACGCACTAGAACAGTGGCTAACAAAACAGTCGTGGACGGATTATAGGGCGGATGAAAAAAAGACGTTATATCAATATTTGTTAGAGCATGAAACGATGACAACCCAAGAACATATCGCCATCGAAAATGAAGTCAATGAATTATTGGTCTGGCTCAAATCACTGCTACGGGCGAAAAAAACAATGTCAGCGCAGCAAGCTCAGAAGACAAGCACCGCCGGAGGTAAAGAATGAACGATCATGCTCAATCAGCAAAACCTCAGTGGCATCACACCCTCAATTGGGGGCTGCTGTATAACAAATACTTTCTCACCTCTAATCCCCAAAATTTAGCACAAATAGGTAAAGAAACCGATACAACCCGTTTCTTCAGCCTGATGTGTCAAGGTCATCTGTCTACAGAACAGTGGAATGAATGCACACTTCTGACTGTCGGTAAAGGCGCTGATTTGATTAAAATCGTACGCAATACATTGCAAGATGATCAACATGCCTTGTCATCAGTGTGCCAGCGCTATACCCATAGACAATGTGAAATGGTCAAACGACTCAAAGGCTCGGATATCCAAGAACAGGATGCAATCAAAACCGTCACCTGTGTCTGGCGGTTCGTCAATGGCTTATCAATGCCTCACCTAATGGGAGTAAATCTGTTCTGGCATCCGACACTCGGTATTCCTTATCTACCGGGTTCCGCCTTAAAAGGCATTCTGAAATCATTTTTAATGAATACTTATCCGCTCAATGACGCGGAGAAACATGATGCCGATTTTATTGATTTTATACGGCGGGTTTTCGGTAGTGATGAATGTCCGGAAACATCCGATACTGATCATCAGACAAAAAATCAGGCAGGCGATTATATTTTCTTTGACGCTCTGCCAACCCAAAAAATGACATTTGTTACCGATGTCATGACGCCTCATTTCGGCAATTGGTATCAAGACGGGGCAACAAAAACGGGTCAGTTAAACACCACACCAAATGACTGGCATGACCCAGTCCCCATCCCATTTCTGGCGCTGGAAGACTTTGAACTGCAACTGGCGGTACTACCGCGTCCCGGTTCAACAGAAAAAGCCCCCACAGGAGAATTGGCTTTTATCACGGATATGCTCTGTAGTGCCTTATCTTATCAAGGTGCCGGTGCAAAAAGCGCGGTAGGTTATGGTTATTTTGAAGTATCACCCAGGGGATCGGGCAAAGAGCACAATTTAACATGAAACCTCTGCACGCCTCGTTTAACGCTTTGAATCCAAATCAGAGCCGATGATATAATCAACACTTGTCTGACGAGATCGGCAATTGGCCGATCCCCCCCTGAAAAGGGCCAAAAATGAGGTTTTTCTATGTATATTTATACAGATCGGCCAAATTGCTTTGCTCAGCCCTTATATATCAAGGCTGCCAGGGGGCGCTATCGGAAGACACTGGCCGAGACAGGCCGTTAGGACAGACCTCTTTAGGTTGATTGAACAAAACGTTACTATCGGAAGACACTGGCCGAGACAGGCCGTTAGGACCTTATCCATTCCACAAACAGCAAAAGAACTCATTATCGGAAGACACTGGCCGAGACAGGCCGTTAGGACTTTCTTACAAACATGTTTATGCATTCCTAGATGATCGGAAGACACTGGCCGAGACAGGCCGTTCGTTGGGAGGATTGTACTTTTCTGAGGGAAAGAATAATGGCATCTGACATGCAGTCAGTATTGATGGCAGGACATGCAACAGACTGCCATCCCCAATTGACCTCGATATTGACTGCTATCGGGGGCTTCGATGGAATGGCGGAAACACGAGCGGCTCAAGACCCGCACTATGAGCGTCTGCGAATGATGTCGAAGCTAAAGATCTCATCGGAATAGTAGTCTTCGGTATAACAAAAAACTTCGCCTGAATCACTATAATAGGTTTCTTCTAGGAGAATGAAGGGTTCCAGCGCCACGTCCATTTCCGGGATATCTCGCTGTGTCAGGACAACGGATTTTATTTTGGTTTTCGCGTAAGAAATACTTTTACCGGTCTCTTCAAGATAATCGAACAGAGAGCCACAGAGTGCATCATCACTCGCATGTTCAATGGCATGCAGCCTAAAGTGATGAATATTAAACACCGCTATTTTGTCATTGGCATACCTCAATCTTTTGATCTCAACATACTTATCCCCTTCATTAATGTTGAGTTTACTGGCCACTAACTGAGAGGCTGTTTTCACATGCTTATATTTGAGGATGGTTTTTGGAGACAGGCCACAACTTTTGATTGCATCACTGACAATAGTACTTATTGGGTATGTTTCGAGTTGTTTATTGATTACACCCGTTATTTCACTAAGTTTCTCCGAGTCCTCTACTTTGCAACTCATTATATTTTTGATAGTCAACGTAAAGATCTATTACACAATTGATAGATTTAACAATGGAGAAAGCATCATGAGTGA